>JAFKES010000057.1 GCA_017308495.1 Afipia sp. | reverse complement strand
GAGATTGGCCACCACGCCATAAGGCGTGACGCGGTGGAAATGGAACGCGGCGTAAGGCGTGGTGGCGAGGCCCGCCACCAGCGACGCCAGCGCCAGCAGCACGATCTCGCGGCCGCCCCACAGCGCGGCGCGGGCGACGCGGGAATTGTCCGGCGACGCCAGCAGGTTCGGCATCCCGGCCTGCACCAGCGCCACGAGACCCAGCGTCGCGGCGAACGACATCTGGAAGCTCGGATGCACCAGCGCCTCGGGCGCGACCGCTAGCACGATCATCGCCGCCACCGCGAGGGTACGGAAGGTGATGGCGCGGCGGTCCACCATCACCGCGATCAGCACTACCGCAGTCATGAAGAACGAGCGCTGCGTCGCCACCTCCGCGCCCGACAGCGCCAGATAGAACGCGGCCGCGACCAGCGCCGCCGCCGCCGACCATTTCTTGATCGGCGCGGTGGCCACGAGCGCCGGAAACAGCGCCAGCAGCGCGCGCACCGCGAAGAACACCACGCCGGCCACCACCGCCATGTGATAGCCGGAGATCGACAGCACATGGCCCAATCCGGAAATGAACATGGCGTCATTGACCGGCGTCGAGATGGCGTCGCGCCGCCCCGTCAGCAGCGCGGTGGCGATGGCGCGGGCATCGCCGTCGACCACAGTGCGGATGCGGCGGTCGATGCCGTCGCGCATGTCCTGCATCAAGGCCGCATAGGCGAGGCGCAGGCCGCCGTCGCGCGGCGGCGCGACCGTCCTGATCGCGCCCATGACGAAGCCGGATGCACTGATCCCGGCGAAGTACATGTCGCGGCCGAAATCGTAGCCGCCCGGGCGCAGCGGCGACATCGGCGGCAGCAGCCGCGCCTTCAGTTCGACATAGCTGCCGACGGCGGGGGCGGTGCCCTTCTTCACCGAGAGCCGGACGCGCTCCAGCTTTGGCGCGCCGCGCGGCGCGTCCATGCTCTCGACCCGCAGCACGAAGCGGTCGGTGCGCTCGCGCGCTTCGCGGGTTTCGACAAAGCCCGTCAGCGACACGGAGAACAGCGGCCGCGCCAGCACCTCATGCGCCACCCGCGCGGTCTTGAGGGAGGCCGCGGCGAAGCCCGCCAATCCCGCCACCAGCAACACCAGCACCGGAAAGACACGGTGCCGGCGCGCGACGAACGCCGCGACACATGCCGCCACCGCAGCGGCGACGGCCACCGCCGCCACCGGCTCGCGCTCCGCGGCAAAATAGGCGGCGATGCCGCAACCGAAAGCAACGGGCACCCATGGGAACAGCCGGCCGGCCCCGGCTTCGGCATGAATCCAGCCGCGCAGCGTGGCGTTCGCGGCCTGTCCCACTCCGAGCGCGGATGCAGCCGCCTCGCCGCGCGCCGCCGCGCGCGGCGGCCATGTGATGGCCCTGCCCGCGCGGCCGCGTGGTTGCTGCTCGCCCCCGCCCGCCATCGCGCCGCCCGTGTGTCGGCTGTTCCTTGGGCGATGCTAGCGGAGGCACTCACGCCCCGACACGGGAACGGATCGAGAATCCCCGCTTGCTATGGGATCAACTCCCTCTCCCCGCCCGCGCGGGGAGGTGAAGAAGCCAAGCTTCTCACGCGACGCGACGCTCAGCCCTCGGCCGCGACCTTGGCGTAGCTATCGCGCAGGCCGACGGTGCGATTGAACACCGGCTTGCCCGGTGCGGAGTCGCGGTCGCGCACGAAATAGCCCTGCCGCTCGAACTGCACGGCTGCGGTTTCGTTGTCGCCCGCCAGCGCCGGCTCCACCATCGCCGTCACCACCTCAATCGACTGCGGGTTGATCTGCGCGGCGAAGTTCGCGGCCTCGGGCTGCGGCGCGGTGAACAGCAGATTGTAAAGCCGCACCTCGGCCGCGACCGCGTGCGCGGCGCTGACCCAGTGGATGGTGCCCTTGACCTTGCGGCCATCGGGCGCATTGCCGCCGCGCGTCGCCGGATCGTAGGTGCAGCGCAGCTCCACCACCTCGCCCGCCGCGTTCCTGACGACGTCGCGGCAGGTGATGAAATAGCCGTAGCGCAGCCGCACCTCGCGCCCCGGCGCGAGCCGGAAGAACTTCTTCGGCGGCGCTTCCATGAAGTCGTCGTGCTCGATGTACAGCTCTCGGCCGAACGGAATCGACCGGGTGCCGAGGTCCGGAAGATCAGGATGGTTGATCGCATCGAGTTGTTCGACCTGCCCTTCCGGGTAGTTCTCGATCACCACCTTGAGCGGGCGCAGCACCGCCATGCGGCGCGGCGCAGTGCGGTTCAGCGTCTCGCGCAGCACGAAATCGAACATGCCGATGTCCACGGTGCTGTTGGCCTTGGCGACGCCGATGCGCTTGACGAATTCGCGCAGCGCCTCGGCGGGCACGCCGCGCCGCTGCAGGCCGGCCAGCGTCGGCATGCGCGGATCGTCCCAGCCGGACACATGGCCGCCGCGCACCAGCTCGGTCAACACGCGCTTGGACAGCAGCGTATGGGTGACATTGAGGCGGGCGAACTCGTACTGATGCGGCTTCGAGGGCACCGGCAGGTTGTCGATGAACCAGTCGTACAGCGGCCGGTGGTCTGAGAATTCCAGCGTGCAGATCGAATGGGTGATGTGCTCGAGGGCGTCGGACTGGCCATGGGCGAAATCGTAGCTCGGATAGATCTTCCAGGCATCGCCGGTGCGCGGATGGTGCGCGTGCAGGATGCGGTACAGCACCGGATCGCGCAGGTTGATGTTGCCCGACGTCATGTCGATCTTGGCCCGCAGCACCCGCGCGCCATTGGGGAACTCGCCGGCGCGCATGCGCGCGAACAGTTCGAGGTTCTCGTCCACGGTGCGGTTGCGGAACGGGCTGTCCTGCCCCGGCTCGGTCAGGGTACCGCGCGTCAGCCGGATCTCCTCCTGCGACTGGTCGTCGACATAGGCCTTGCCGGCACGGATCAGATGCTGCGCCCACGCGTAGAGCTGCTCGAAATAATCGGAGGCGAAAAACAGGTTCTGCCCCCAGTCGAACCCGAGCCAGCGCACGTCGCGCTGAATGGCGTCGATATATTCCTGCTCCTCCTTGGTCGGGTTGGTGTCGTCGAAGCGCAGGTGGCAGCGCCCGCCGAACTCGCCGGCGATGCCGAAATTGAGGCAGATCGACTTGGCGTGGCCGAGATGCAGATAGCCGTTCGGCTCCGGCGGGAAGCGCGTCACCACGCCGGCGTGCTTGCCGGAAGCAAGGTCCGCGGCGACGATGTCGCGGATGAAATCGCCGCCTGCGTCCGAGGCCGATTCGTCAGTCATGATGTCCCTTTCGCGTTGCGCCTTATGTGCCAAATCCGCGCCGCCGCGCCAAGGGGCCGTGTCCGCGCCGGGCGCGCGGTTCCGCCGGCCCGCCGGGCGCATGCCCGTCCTGATTTCGGCACAAGACGGTGGGACAGCCCGCCGCCGGTGTGATACACGGCGCGCCCGGAAGCCTCGAAATCCCCATCCAGCCGGCCACCCCCAAGACCGGCTACCCCAAGAGCAGTCCCCGCCTGACATGAGCAAACCCGTCGTCACCCGCTTTGCGCCCTCTCCGACCGGATTCCTTCACATCGGAGGCGCGCGCACCGCGCTGTTCAATTGGCTCTATGCGCGCGGGCGGGCTGGCCGGATGCTGCTGCGGATCGAGGACACCGACCGCGAGCGCTCGACCGACGCCGCCATCGCCGCGATCCTCGACGGGCTCAAGTGGCTCGGCATCGACTGGGATGGCGACACCGTCTACCAGTTCAGCCGCGTCGCCCGTCATCGCGAGGTGGCCGAGCAGTTGCTGGCGGACGGCAAGGCCTATCGCTGCTACGCCAGCCCGCAGGAACTCGAGGAGATGCGCGCCCTCGCCCGGACTGAGGGCCGCGCCATGCGCTACGACGGCCGCTGGCGCGACCGCGATCCTTCTGAGGCCCCGCCCGGCGTCAAGCCGGTGATCCGGCTGCGCGCGCCCCAGACCGGCGAGACCGTGATCGAGGATCAGGTCCAGGGCCGCGTGGTGTGGCAGAACGAGAACTTCGACGACCTCGTGCTGCTGCGCTCGGACGGAACCCCGACCTACATGCTGGCTGTGGTGGTGGACGACCATGACATGGGCGTGACCCACATCATCCGCGGCGACGACCATCTCATCAACGCCGCCCGCCAGAAGCACATCTACGACGCGCTCGGCTGGGACGTGCCCAGCATGTCGCACATTCCGCTGATCCACGGGCCCGACGGATCGAAGCTGTCGAAGCGCCACGGCGCCCTCGGCGTCGATGCCTATCGCGCTATGGGTTACCTTCCCGAGGCGCTGCGCAACTATCTGGTGCGGCTGGGCTGGAGCCACGGCGATCAGGAAATCTTCTCCACCGAGGAGATGATCGCGGCGTTCGACCTGCCCGCCATCGGCCGCTCGGCGGCACGGTTCGATTTCGCCAAGCTGGAGAACCTCAACGGCCACTATATCCGCACCGCCGACGACAAGGTGCTGGTGGGCTATTTCGAGGACGTGCTGCACTACGTCCCGAACGGCGACGCCGTCCTGAACAAGCTCAACGCCACCACCCGCGCCCAGTTGCTCGCCGCCATGCCCGGGCTGAAGGAGCGCGCCAAGACGCTGGTCGAACTGATCGACGGCGCGGGCTTCATCTTCGCCGACCGGCCGCTGGCGCTCGAGCCGAAGGCGGCGGCGCTGCTGACCCCGGAGACGCGCGCACTGATCGGCCGCCTGCGCCAGGCGCTGGCCACCGTGGAGCCGTGGAGCGCTCCGGCGGCGGAGGCCGCCATGCGCGCCTTTGCCGAGCAGAACGGGCTCAAGCTCGGCGCCATCGCCCAGCCGCTGCGGGTGGCGTTGACCGGCCGAACCACCTCTCCCGGCATTTTCGACGTCCTTGCCGTGCTCGGCCGGGAAACCTGCCTGGACCGGCTGCAAGATCAGGAGCTAACCGCCTGACCGCCAGCGCATTTCTGCCCCAGCTTTGCTCGAGGGCGTCCGATCTTGCAGCGCACACAGCAATAAGCTACCCATTTGGTCGCAACTTCTGGAACAAAGCTCTTGCATCGCCATATGACGTTGTGAGCCTCGCTTGTCCTGCCTAACACGCATCGGGGACTTTACGATGGACGCAAAAACCAACACCAAAAAAGCCACGCTGACGGTCAACGAGAAGACTGTCGATTTCCCCGTTCTGGGCGGCACCGTGGGGCCCGAGGTCATCGACATCAGCAAGCTCTATGCCCAGACCGGGATGTTCACCTACGATCCGGGCTTCACCTCCACCGCGAGCTGCGAATCCAAGATCACCTACATCGACGGCGATGAAGGCGTCCTGCTCTATCGCGGCTATCCGATCGAACAGCTCGCGGAAAAGGGCGACTTCCTCGAAACCTGCTACCTGCTGCTCTACGGCGAGCTGCCGACCCCGACCCAGAAGGCGGATTTCGACGACCGCATCACCCGCCACACCATGGTGCACGAACAGATGGCCCGGTTCTTCCAGGGCTTCCGCCGCGACGCGCATCCGATGGCGGTGATGGTGGCGTCCGTCGGCGCGCTCGCCGCCTTCTACCACGACTCCACCGACATCAACGATCCGCACCAGCGCATGGTCGCTTCGATGCGGATGATCGCCAAGATTCCGACGCTGGCGGCGATGGCCTTCAAGTACAATGTCGGCCAGCCCTTCGTGTATCCGAAGAACTCGCTGAGCTACGCCTCGAACTTCCTGCACATGTGCTTCGCCGTGCCGTGCGACGAGTACAAGGTCAATCCGGTGATGGCGGAAGCACTGGACAAGATCTTCATCCTGCACGCCGACCACGAGCAGAATGCCTCGACCTCCACCGTGCGCATCGCCGGCTCGTCGGGCGCCAATCCGTTCGCCTGCATCGCCGCCGGCATCGCCTGCCTGTGGGGACCGGCCCATGGCGGCGCCAACGAGGCCGCGCTGCAGATGCTGGCCGAGATCGGCTCCGTGGATAAAATCCCCGAGTTCATCGCCAAGGTGAAGGACAAGAATTCCAGCGTGCGCCTGATGGGCTTCGGCCACCGGGTCTACAAGAACTACGACCCGCGCGCGAAGATCATGCAGAAGATGTGTCACAAGGTGCTGGCGGAAACCGGCCACCAGAACGACCCGCTGCTGCAGGTCGCCATGGAGCTGGAGAAGATCGCGCTCAGCGACGATTACTTCGTCCAGCGCAAGCTCTATCCGAACATCGACTTCTATTCGGGCATCACCCTGAAGGCGATGGGCTTCCCGACCTCGATGTTCACCGTGCTGTTCGCGGTGGCCCGCACCGTGGGCTGGATCAGCCAGTGGAGCGAGATGATCCAGGACCCGCAGCAGAAGATCGGCCGCCCGCGCCAGCTCTATACCGGCGCGACCACCCGCGAGTACATTGCGATAGACAAGCGCAAGTAAGCCGCGCGCCACCCTCTGTCAGAAAAGGCCGGCGCCTCGTGCACCGGCCTTTTTCATTGGAGCCACCCTGTCGTGGCGGGGCAAAACCCCTGCCTCGTCCCGGTTCAGCGGCGCAGCATCGCCATCACCTCGTCGGCGGCAAGCGCGCTGGGTGGCCGGCCGCCGGTGGACATGATGGCATCGAGACGCGCGAACGCCGCGATCTGCCGTTGCCGCGCCGGGGTGTCCTCCAGCACGTCCCGCACCGCCGGCACCAGGTTCGCGGCGGTGAAATCCTCTTGAAGGAATTCAGGCACCACGTTCTCGCCGAGAATGAGATTGACCAGAATGATCGACGAGGTGCGGATCACGCGCCGCGCGATGAAAGCTTCCACCGCCGTCACCCGGTACGCGGTCACCATCGGCACTCCGGCCAGCGCCAGTTCGAGCGTGACGGTGCCGGATTTGGCCAGCGCGGCGCGCGCCACGCGGAATGCGGCCCGCTTCTCGGCGTCGTCGGTCACGATCCGGGGCTGAACAGGCCACAGCGCCGCCGCCGCGCGCACCCGCGCCTCCAGCGCCGGCACCGTGGGCAGCACCGGCTCGAACGCCACGCCGCTGTCGCGCAACCGACGCAGCGTATCACCGAACACCGCCATGTTGCGGCTGATCTCGCTGCCGCGGCTGCCCGGCAGCACCAGCAGCACCGGCGGCGACGCGACGCGGCGGGCGCGTTCGGCCTCGTCCGGACGCAGCGCGCCGATATCGTCGAGCAACGGATGGCCGACATAGACACACGGCGGTCCGCCGAGGGCGCGATGGACCTCCGGCTCGAACGGCAGCACCGCAAGCAGGTGGTCGACATAGGCGCGCATCTTCCGCGCGCGGCCGGAGCGCCACACCCACACCGTGGGCGAGACATAATCGACGATCGGGATCGACGGGTCGCGGGCGCGCACGCGCCGCGCCACGCGATGAGTGAAATCCGGACTGTCGACGATGACCAGCACGTCCGGCTGTTCGGAGACGACGGCGTCGGCCGCCTCGCGGATGCGGCGCAGAATCATCGGCAGCCGCCGGGGAATCGCGGCAAGGCCGATGATCGCCAGTTCCTCGGTCGGAAACAGCGAGGCCACCCCCTCCGCGGCCATGCGGTGACCGCCGATGCCGACAAACCGGGCCGACGGCCCGAGCCGGGCGCGCAGCGCCGCGATCAGGCCCGCACCAAGACGGTCGCCGGATTCCTCCGCGGCGATCACGAACACCGTCGGCGCGCGCCGCACCTGCGCCTCACCCGCGGTCACAGCGGCAATCCGGTAATGAAAACCTCCGCGCGGTCCGCCTTCGACATCATTTCGTCGGCCTCCGCGATCAGCGAATAGCCGGCGACGATGCCGATGCCGGCGAGACCCGCGGCGCAGATACCGTCGATGGTTTTCGGCCCGAGTGTCGGCAGGTCGAAACGCAAATCCTGATCGGTCTTCGGCGTCTTCACCAGCACCCCGCGCCCCGGTTTGGCGCGGATGCGCTTGTCCGCACGCAATTGCGCCACCCGCGCCAGCAGGCCGTCGGTGCCCTCGATCCCCTCGATGGCGATCACATGACCGTCGATCACCACCGCGCCCTGACCGATGTCGAACGGGCTGATGGCGCGCAATACGTCGCGGCCGCGCGCGATGTCAGCCAGCGCCGCGGTGTCCGGCGCGCGGCGCGTCAGCGTGCCTTCCGGCATCAGCAGTTCGGGAGCGACGTCCTTGACGCCGACGATGCGGAAACCACGCTGCTCGAACATACGGCTCACGCCGGACAGCAGATGGTCGTCGCCGCCACGCAGCGCTTTCGCGAACGACGGAATGAGCTTCAGCGTTCCCCAGTCGAGCCGGATGTCGGACAGGGCCGGCCGCACCAGCCCGCCGATAAACACCACGTCGCGCGCGCCCGCCGCCTGGATCAGCCGCGTCAGGCGACCGAACTGGCCGAGCGCGACCCAGTGATGGGAAAATTGCGCGGTCTGCACGGGATCGCAAAAACCCCTGATCGCGAACAAGACCGGGGCGATGCCCCGCGCCTGCAACGAGCGGGCCACGGCAAACGGCAGCGCGCCGCTTCCTGCGATGATGGCGACCGTTCCGGACAGAGCGGCCTGCGCGGTCATCAGGCGTCGGCCTCGGCCGATCCCGTTCTGCCGGCTCTGGGCGTCGCCATGCACAGCGCCCGCTTCTCGTTGCCGTCGATGAAGCTCAGGATCTCCGCGATCGCCGGATCCTCCCCCGCCAGCGGGCGGAGCTCTTCGAGACGGCTGGCGAACTGGCCGTCGCCATGAAAAAGCTTCTCATAAAACCGGCGGACGGTGCGCAGGCGGGTGGCGGTAAAGCCGCGGCGGCGCATGCCGACGATATTCAACCCTTCGAGATGGGCGAACTGCCCGGTGACGAAGCCGTAGGGAATGACGTCCTGCCGCAGGCCGGAAACCCCGCCGATCATCGCCTGCGCCCCGATGCGCACGAACTGATGCGCCGCCGACAGGCCGCCGAAGAACACGAAATCACCGACCTCGCAGTGTCCGCCCAACGTCGCGCTGTTGGCGAAGATCACGCTGTCGCCGACAATGCAGTCGTGGCCGACATGGCTGTAAGCCATGAAATATCCGTTGTTGCCCACCTTCGTGACGCCGCCGCCGCCGACGGTGCCGGTGTTCATGGTGACGGATTCGCGAATGATGCACCCCTCGCCGATATCGAGCCGGGTCGGCTCGCCGCGATAGCCGGTCGACTGCGGCGCGGTGCCCAGCGATGCGAACGGATAGACCTGCGCCCCCGCGCCGACGGTGGTGTGGCCGCTGACATTCACATGCGAGAGCAGCTTGCAGTCCGCGCCGATGGTGACGTTGGGGCCGATGATGCAATAAGGGCCGATGGTGACCCCCTCGCCGATCACGGCTCCGTCCTCAATGCGCGCTGTCGCGTCGATCCTGCTCATGGGTCTCCCATTGTTATGCCGTCGCCGGCCCTGTTCCTTACGCGATCGGCGCGGAACACGGCGGTCATGAATTGTTACGCATCGTGACGCCGCCAGCGTCGAAGGCCGTCAGTCCGCCAGCATGGCGCCGACATCGGCCTCGGCGACCGTTTCACCGTTGACCTTGGCGTCGCCGTGGAACCACCACATGTCGCGCCGCCGCGTCACCAGCCGCATGTGATAATGGATGATATCGCCGGGACCGGTGGGCTTGCGGAACTTGCACTTGTCGATGGTGAGGAAATACACCGCCGTGGGGCGGTCGGTCTCGGTCGAGAGCATGCCGATCACACCGGCCGTCTGCGCCATGCCCTCGATCATCAGCACGCCGGGATAGATCGGGCGATTGGGAAAATGGCCGAGGAACTGCGGCTCGTTGACCGACACGTTCTTGATGCCGATGCCGCTGAAGTCGCTGCGGATATCGATCACGCGATCAATCAGCAGCATCGGATAGCGATGCGGCAACGTCTTGAGGATCTGCCCGATATCGACGGCCTCGATGGTGATCGGCGCTTTTTCGTCCATTATGTCTGCCCCTCGTCGCGCGAACCGGACGCATTCGATCTCAATTTCGAGATGCCCTCGCGGCCCAACCGTTCGACCTCGAACAATTCGCGAAAGAACTGCTTGATCGGCTTGGCCGGCGAGCCGCCCCAGCGCACGCCGGGCGGCACCTCGCCAACCACGCTGCTGCGCGCCGCAATCTGCGCGCCATCGCCGATCACGGCGTGGTCGCTGACGCCGATCCGCGCGGCGAGAACGACGCCGTCGCCGAGGATCGAACTGCCCGCGATGCCGCTCTGGCTGACCACGATGCAGTTGCGGCCGATGACGACGTTGTGGCCGATCTGGACCAGATTGTCGATCTTGCTGCCCTCGCCGATCACCGTATCGGCCAGCGCGCCGCGATCGACGGTGCAGCCAGCGCCGATCTCCACGCCATTCTGAATGATCACCCGCCCGGCCTGCGGCACCTTGAGGTGGCCCCTGGCGCCCATCATGTAGCCGAAGCCATCCTGCCCGATCCGGCAACCGGGGTGGATGACGACGCCGTTGCCGATCAGCGCACACAACACCGTCGCACCCGCGCCGATGCTGCAGTCGCGGCCAATCCGCACGCCCGCGCCGATCACCGCGCCGGAGCCGATCACCGTGCCCGATCCGATCTCGACATCGGGACCGATCACCGCCAGCGGATCGACGATGACGTCGTCCTCCAGATGCGCGGACGGATGCACCACGGCGGCGCTGGCGACACCGCTGTTGTCGAACCACGAGGCCGGACGCAGCGTGTCCGGATACATCTGCCGGATGGCGGTGACGAAGGCGCGGTAAGGCTCGGCCACGCGCAGCACCGGCACATGGGCCGGAACACTGGGTTCGAGACGCTCGTTCACCAGGACCGCGCCGGCATGGGTGCGTTCGAGCTGCGCGACATATTTACGGTTTTCGCAAAAGCTCAGATGCGCCGGCCCGGCACGATCGAGCGAGGCGGCGGCGCTGACGACGCGCCCAGCATGGGCGGGGTCCGCAAGCTGCGCTCCGGTGAGCGAGGCCAAGTCCGCCAGCGTCAGCGGCGAAGGACGCTTAAAGAATGAAGGCTCCGCCATTCCATCCGCCGCGGTCAGGGCAAAGCACTTTCCCGCGTCTCGAACTCCGGCTCGCTGAGGGAAAATGCCTGCAATAAAACGATCCAACGGACACCGGCCGCAAGGCCGGCATCCGTTGGCGCAAATGACGAGTTCATTTCGAACTCAGAACGACGTGCCGCCGCCGAACCGGAACTGCTGCACCCGGTCATACTGACCCTTGGTGAGCGGAATCGCGTAGTCGAAGCGCAGCGGACCGAACGGCGACTGCCAGATCAGGCCGATACCGACCGAAGAGCGAACCAGCGCGCCATTCTCGGCCACGTTCATGGTTTCCCCGGTCTTGGCCCAGGAGGTCGGGCCCTCATAACCCCACAGCGAGCCGGCATCGGCGAACAGCGCGCCCTTCAGGCCGACTTCCTTCGGCAGGAACCAGAACGGCATCTGCAACTCGGCCGACGCACCCCAGTACTTGGTGCCGCCCAGTGCATCGCCGTAACCGGTGAAATAATACGAGGTGATGTCGCGCGGACCGATACCGGCGGGAGCGAAACCGCGAACCAGGTTCGGTCCCATCTGGAAGTGATCGAGCATGCGGATGTCGCTGCCGGTCTTGGCCAGCCAGCCGCCCTGCAGATGCAGCACGCCGACGACATCGGACACGATCGGCGAATACATCTTCAGGTCGGCGGTGGTCTTGAGATAATTCACATCGCCGCCGACGCCGGCGTAATCCTG
>JAFKES010000056.1 GCA_017308495.1 Afipia sp. | reverse complement strand
ACAACGATAGAGACAGCGCTTCGAGGATAATCACATGACCGCGCATCGCAGACCCGCCGAACCCGCCATCGATTTCGTGCGCCGCCACATCGGCCCCTCGCCACGCGACATCGAGGCGATGCTCGCCACCGTCGGCGCGCCTAGTCTTGCGGCGCTGATGAGCGAGACGCTGCCATCGTCGATCCGCCAGCAGGCCCCGCTCGATCTGGGCACGCCGCTTAGCGAGACCGAGGCGCTGGCGCACATGCGCGACCTCGCCTCCCGCAACGAGATGTTCACCTCGCTGATCGGCCAGGGCTATTCCGGCACCATCATGCCCGCGGTGATCCAGCGCAACATCATGGAGAACCCGGCCTGGTACACGGCCTATACGCCTTACCAGCCCGAGATCAGCCAGGGACGACTGGAGGCGCTGTTCAACTTCCAGACCATGATCTGCGACCTCACCGGGCTCGATATCGCCAACGCTTCGCTGCTGGACGAAGGCACCGCTGCGGCCGAAGCCATGGCGCTGGCCGAGCGTTCGTCCAGCGTCAAGACCAAGGCGTTCTTCGTCGATCATGAAGTACATCCGCAGACGCTGGCGGTGCTGCGCACCCGCGCTGAGCCGCTTGGCTGGTCGCTGATCGTCGGTGATCCTGCGCGCGACCTCGCGGCGGCCGATGTGTTCGGCGCGCTGTTCCAGTATCCCGGCACCCATGGCGGCATCAACGATCCACGCGCGGCCATCGCGGGGCTGCAGGCCAGGGGCGGCATAGCGGTGGTCGCCGCCGATCCGCTGGCGCTGACGCTGATCGCCTCGCCCGGCGAACTCGGCGCGGACATCGCCATCGGCTCGACCCAGCGCTTCGGCGTGCCGATGGGCTATGGCGGACCGCACGCCGCCTACATGGCGACGAAGGACGCGCTCAAGCGGGCGCTGCCCGGCCGCATCGTCGGCCTGTCCGTGGATTCGCGCGGCCAACCCGCCTATCGCCTCGCGCTGCAGACCCGCGAGCAGCACATCCGCCGCGAAAAGGCGACCTCGAACATCTGCACAGCGCAAGTGCTGCTGGCGGTGATCGCCTCGATGTACGCGGTCTATCACGGCCCCGAAGGACTGGCGCAGATCGCGCGCACCGTGCATCGGCGCACGGCCGTGCTCGCGGCAGGCCTGCGCAAGCTCGGCTTCGCGCCGCGCGACGACGCCTTCTTCGACACACTGAGCGTGGCGGTGGATGGGCAGCGGCACGACATCATCGCCCGCGCCGCCCACGAGCGCATCAATCTGCGCCTCGGCGAGACGACCGTCGGCATCGCGCTCGACGAAACCACCACGCCCGCCATCGTGGAGCGGGTGTGGCGCGTCTTCGGCGGCAACCTGTCCTATGCCGAAGTGGAGAAAGAGGTGCGCGACGCGCTACCGGTGGGCCTCGCGCGCATCAGCGCCTTCCTCACCCATCCGGTGTTCCACACCCACCGCTCGGAGACCGAACTGCTGCGCTACATGCGCAAGCTGTCCGACCGCGACCTCGCGCTGGACCGCGCCATGATCCCGCTCGGCTCCTGCACCATGAAGCTCAACGCCACCACCGAGATGATTCCGGTGACGTGGCCGGAATTCGCCAACCTGCACCCCTTCGCGCCGAAAGAACAGGCCGCCGGCTTCCACGCGATGTTCGCGACGCTGGAGAAATGGCTCGCGGACATCACCGGCTATGACGCGGTGTCGCTGCAGCCGAACTCCGGCGCGCAGGGCGAATATGCCGGACTGCTGGCAATCCGTGCCTATCATCTGTCACGCGGCGACGCGCAGCGAACGGTGTGCCTGATCCCGTCCTCGGCGCACGGCACCAATCCGGCTTCCGCCCACCTGGCGGGCATGGACGTGGTGGTGGTGGCCTGCGACATCGGCGGCAACGTCGACGTCGACGACCTGCGCAAAAAGGCCGCCCAGCACGCCGACCGCCTCGCCGCGATCATGATCACCTATCCATCGACCCACGGCGTGTTCGAGGAGCGCATCCGCGAGATCTGCGACATCGTCCACAGCCACGGCGGACAGGTCTATCTCGACGGCGCCAATCTCAATGCCCAGGTCGGTCTCGCCCGCCCCGGCGACTACGGCGCTGATGTGAGCCACCTCAACCTGCACAAGACCTTCTGCATTCCGCACGGCGGCGGTGGCCCCGGCATGGGCCCGATCGGCGTGAAGAAACATCTCGCGCCGTTCCTGCCCGGCCGCGATGCCGGCGGCAAGGTTGCGGTCGAAGCGGTGTCCGCCGCGCCCCATGGCTCGGCGTCGATCCTCGTCATCTCCTACATCTACATCCTGATGATGGGCGGCGACGGCCTTCGGCGTGCCACGGAAGCGGCGATCCTCAACGCCAACTACATCGCCCAGCGGCTCGATCCGCACTTCCCGGTGCTCTACCGCAACCACAACGGCCGCGTCGCCCATGAATGCATCGTCGATCCGCGCGGACTGAAGACCACCTCGGGCGTCACCGTGGACGACATCGCCAAGCGCCTGATCGACTACGGCTTCCATGCCCCGACCATGAGCTTCCCGGTGCCGGGCACGCTGATGATCGAACCGACGGAATCCGAATCCAAGGCCGAACTCGATCGCTTTTGCGATGCCATGATCGCGATCCGCCGCGAGATCGCCGACGTCGAAGCCGGACGTTTCACGATCGAGGCCTCGCCGCTGCGCCATGCGCCGCATACCGTGCACGACATCGCCGAGGATGCGTGGGAGCGGCTCTATTCGCGCGCCGAGGGCTGCTTTCCGGCCGGTTCCTCGCGCACCGACAAATACTGGTCTCCGGTGGGACGGGTGGACAATGTCTACGGCGACCGCAACCTGGTGTGCTCGTGCCCGCCAGTCGAAGACTATGCGCAGGCGGCGGAGTAAGCCCGCGCTCGTTCCCGAGGCCCCGCCTCATGAGTGGTCCCCGCGAAGGCCGGAACCACTCATCCACATCCTTGCGAGGTGGTGATCGAACATCCCCTGCCACAAGCGATGCCGAAGTGAATGGTCCGGCTCGGTGACGGGTCAGGCCCGGTGATGGGTCAGGCTCGCGGCGCACGTGGCCGGGACGACGCAAAGAAAGGTCTGCCACTCTTGCGCACATCCTTCGAGGCTCACCGCACCTGCGGCTCGCGCCTCAGAATGAGGCTCCTCTCGCATCCGCCAAACGCAAAACGGACGCTGAGGATGTCGGCAACTCGACATCCACAACGCCCGCTTGCTTCCGAAGGCACGATGGATGCCCGGAAAGGATTCCCGTCTTCCCGGATCGCACCTGACCCGGGCCTAAGCCCGGGCTCGAAAATGAACTTTCATGTCACGTTTTCGTGGCGCGAACCGGCTCGCGCTTCAGGTGAAGCGCTGCAGCCCGCCGAAAACGCTTCAGTCCTCCGCCGGCTCCTCGCCCTCCGCGTCGCGCTCCGGCGAGCCGGCCAGGATCTGGTCGGCGATCAGTCCGGAATTCTGCCGGATCGAGGCCTCGATCTTCGCGGTGATCTCGGGATTGCCCTTCAGGAACGCCTTGGCATTCTCGCGGCCCTGACCGAGACGCTGGCTGTCGTAGGAGAACCAGGCGCCTGACTTCTCGACGATCCCCGCCTTGACGCCGAGATCGAGGATTTCCCCCATCTTGGAGACGCCTTCGCCGTACATGATGTCGAACTCGACCTGTTTGAACGGCGGCGCCAGCTTGTTCTTCACCACCTTGACACGGGTCTGGTTGCCGACGACCTCGTCGCGCTCCTTGATCGCACCGATGCGGCGAATGTCGAGACGCACCGAGGCATAGAATTTCAGCGCATTACCACCGGTGGTGGTTTCGGGCGAACCGTACATCACGCCGATCTTCATGCGGATCTGGTTGATGAAGATCACCATGGTGTGGGACTTGTTGATCGAGGCGGTCAGCTTGCGCAGCGCCTGACTCATCAGTCGGGCCTGCAAGCCGGGCAACGCATCACCCATCTCGCCTTCGAGTTCGGCGCGCGGCACCAGCGCCGCGACAGAATCGATGATCAGAACGTCCACCGCGCCGGAGCGGACCAGCGTATCGGCGATTTCCAGCGCCTGCTCGCCGTGGTCGGGCTGCGAGATCAACAGTTCGTCGACATTGACGCCGAGCTTGCGGGCATAGACCGGATCGAGCGCGTGCTCGGCGTCGATGAAGGCGCAGATGCCGCCCTTCTTCTGGGCCTCGGCCACCGCGTGCAGCGCCAGCGTGGTCTTGCCGGAGGATTCCGGACCGTAAATCTCGACAATGCGCCCCTTCGGCAGGCCGCCGACGCCGAGCGCGACGTCGAGCCCGAGCGAGCCGGACGAGATCACCTCGATGTCCATGGAGCGGTCGGCCTTGCCGAGCTTCATCACCGAGCCCTTGCCGAACTGGCGCTCGATCTGGGAGAGCGCGGCCGAAAGGGCCTTCGACTTGTCCATGGACGATCCTTCAACGATACGCAGGGCGGCGGGAGCCATTGTCATCCTCCTTATGAACGGGATTCGCCGGCCGGACAAAGGACTTGTGTCGGGCTTCCCCTGAAGCGGCGGACCGGAATCGGGCATGTTCCGATGGGAGAAATGTACTCCATTTGTTCCTTGTTCGCAATACGTTCTTTTTTGAAGCGAACGAGCACGTTGTCCGTAATGGAGCCGAAATCGCTTTTCGGCGGTGAAACGCCAGAGCTAAATGGGCGTGGAAAGGCCCAGCCGGTGGAATTTGCCGATCCAGCAGAAAGCGCAACTCATCAAACGTAGTTTGGTAGTGGTCACTCCCGCCGGGACCGGCCACCCGCGATCGCAGTGAGCTTTGTCCGGTCGAGGACGGTCAGGCGCTGGCGTCCGCTGCTGACAAGCCCCTGCTTCTGCCAGACGCTCAGGGTCCGGCTGACGGTGAAATAGGTCAGGCCCGCCATCTCGGCCAGATCGTCCCGCGTCACTGGGAACTGGATAGCGATGCCCTCTTCGGATTCCGTGCCGGCCTGATCCACGAGACGCAGCAGCGCAGCCGCGACACGGCGTTCCACATTCCTGCCGGCCATGTCGCCGACGCGCTGGACCATGTCCCGGGTGCGCGTCCCGATGATGGCGAGGGCATTGTCCATGATGGCTTGATGCTGCTTCAACAGACCGAGAAACTGCGGCGCACGCCATGACAGGACAACGGAATCCTCCACCGCTGTCGCCGTCGCGGGATACGGAAACTGCTGGATGGCAGCGACGCACCCCAGCACGTCTCCCGAGCGCATCAGACGAAGAGTGGTCTGCGCGCCCTCGGCGTTGATCTGGGTCATGCGCACGAGCCCGCTGACCACCTGCAGCAGATGCGACGGCGCATCGCCCTGATGGAAGAGCACGGTGTCCATCCGCGCCTGCCGCACCGTGGCGATCGCAAAAAGCTGGCAGGTCAGATCCTCGGACAATCCCGAGAACAGAGCGCCCTGAATCGCGGTCGCGCGAACTGCCTCCTGTTCGATGAGCGGCTTCATTCCGAGCGCGGTCCCTTTTGATTTATTCTAATTGCTGCATCAGCAAAACGCCGTATCGCAACGGCGTTGTTTGCGCGGAAGCAAACGGCAGCCACCTCGGACCTCCTATGGTTCGGCACACGACGAGGCAAAACGCGTCGGGGCGCATCAGATGGTGCAGCAGGCGCAAGGCCTGCGTGCGTCCTTAACACGACCAAAAACATACATACAGAATGCGTCTTTTAGATCGTTTCTAAACACACGGCGACGAGAAGATCCGCAGAACGAGGATGGGGCACGATATGACGAGCACGACGGTTGCAGCGACGCGAGGGATCAACGGCAGGACGGCAGCATGCCTCCGCCGCGTCAGTTTGGCTGTGCTCATGTCGACCGCGAGCCACGCCTGCTTCGCACAATCCGCCACCCCGGGATCGACCATCACGCTCGATCCGATCGTGGTTCAGGCCCCGGGCGACGCTCCGTCGCAGACGTCGCGCGCGCCTCAACGCGAATCCGCGGCGGCAGACACTTCGCGGCCAGCACCGGCGGCGACCGTGCAGGAGCGCTTCGACGCGCTTCCCGGCGGCGTCGCGCTCGTGTCCCAGCAGAGCTTGCCCGAGACGGCGAACCTCACCGTGTCTCGCGCCCTCAGCAGTGTCCCGGGCGTCATCGTGCAGGACTTCTTTGGCGGCAACGATCAGCCCCGCATTCAGATCCGCGGCTCGGGCCTGCAGCAGAACCCCGTGGAACGCGGCATTCTGATGCTGCAAAACGGCCTGCCGCTCAATCGCGCCGACGGGTCCTATATCGTCGGCTTCGCCAATCCGAGGCAGGCCGAGTCGATTGAGGTGTACCGCGGTTACATGGCGAACCGGCTTGGCGCCACGGTGCTCGGCGGGGCGATCAACTTCGTTTCGCCGACAGGATCGACCCAGCCTGGCGTGCAGATGATGCTCAGCGGCGGCAGCTTCGGCCAGATCACCGGTGCCGCGCAGGCCGGATTCAAGAAGGACAATATCGACGGCCTCATTGCGGTCGATGTCAGTCGGCGGGATGGCTTCCGCGTCTACAATGAGTCCGAGCGCGCCAGCGTCAACCTCAATGTCGGTGTCGCCCTGTCGGAAAATGTCAGCACCCGGTTCTTTGCCGGCTATACCGATCTTGGCTTCGATGTTGCCGGACCTTTGACCAAGAGCGAGCTGTATGCCGATCCACGTCAGGTCCATGCCGGACCTCGCGTCGTCGGCGGCGTTGCCATCAACCCCGGCCCGAACGTGCCGCGCGACCAGCCGCGCCGGGATGCCAGCCAGTTTGTCGCCGGGTCGCGCACCACCGCGACCTACGGCGCGCACCTGATCGACGCCGCGCTCGGTTACACCTATACCGACGACACGTTTCGTTTCCCGGTCTCGTCGGGCGTGCGCACGACGAAAGGCGGCGATGTCACCGGACTGCTGCGCTACGCCTACAATCCGGCCGCCGCGGTGCTGCCGCTGTTCGAGGCGACCGGGCAATATGTCACCGGCTCCGCTGACCGCGGCAATTACATCAACCGCAGCGGGACGAAGGGCCAGAAGTTCGGCGAGAGCGAACTCAACGCCTCGACGCTGTCGCTATACTCGGGATTCAACTTCCCGGTCTGGACCAACGTCATGCTGTCGCCGTCCATCTCCTATACCTATGCCACGCGCGACAACAACGACACCTACAGCCTGGCGACGCGGCCGTGGATCATGTACAATGGCATGAACCCCTCTATGATCGCCGCGTCCGGCAGCTATCCGACGCAGAGCACGAGCTATGCGCGCAGCTACGAAGGCTGGAGTCCCAGCCTTGCTTTGTCGTACCGGCCGGACAATACGCAGACCTATTTCACCGCGGTCAGCCGCAGCTTCGAGCCGCCGACCCACGACGATCTGCTGGCGACAGTCTACGGCACGCCCAACGCCAGCCCCGGGGCCTGCGTCAATCCCAATGCCACGCCGGCCTGTTCGATCAAGGGGGTAGCCTTCGCCACACCTGACCTGAAGGCCCAGGCGGCAACCACGGTGGAAGGCGGCTGGCGCGGGCGCGCGGCGCGTTTCTCCTGGGATGCGGTCGTTTACTATTCCTGGGTGGACGACGAATTGCTGAGCCTGCGCGATGCCGCGGGCGCGTCGCTCGGCGCGATCAACGCCGACAAGACCACGCATTTCGGCGTCGAACTCGGCGTCGGCGCAATGCTGACAGACAGGCTGTCGTCGCGCGTGGTTTACACCTATCAGGACTTCCGCTTCGACCGGGATGTGACATACGGCAACAACCGGCTCGCCGGTGCGCCGCGCCATCTTCTCAATGCCATGCTTCAATATCAGGCGACCGATCAGTGGAAAATCCAGGGTTTCGTCCGCTGGAGTCCGGAGAAGATGCCGGTCGACAACATGAATACGCTCTATGCCGATCCGTTTGTGGTGGTTGACCTGCGCACCGAATACCGCGTGAATTCCACCTTTTCGGTGTTCGGCGAGATCACCAACCTGTTCAACGAAACCTATGCCTCTTCCACGCTGGTGGTCGATCGGGCGCGTCCGGATCAGGCCGCCTTCCTTCCCGGCGACGGGCGCGGCTATTTCGGCGGCGTGAAGGCGCGGTTCTGAACGGCAAATGAGATGGCCCCCTCCAGGAGGCCTGACCAACGGCGCGCGCGGTACGGCGCGGGCCCAATAACAAGGAGGTTCACATGCTGAACCGCCGCAGTTTCGTCGCGGCTTTGCCGCTTGCCCTCGCCGCGCCGCGCCTCGCGCGGGCGGCGGGACCGTTGACGTTGTGGGGGCCGCCGGCGGCGCCCTCGATCGTGCTGGCGCAGGCGATTGCAAACGGCGCGCTCAAGGAGGTCGACGCCTCCGCCGCCTTCAGGTCATGGCGCACGCCGGACGAGATGCGCGCGGGGCTCAGCTCGGGCGCGATGCAGGCCGTGATCGTGCCGAGCAATGTCGCAGCGAACCTCTACAATCGCGGGCTCGCCATCCAACTCCTCAACATCATGACGCGCGGGCTGCTCTATATTGTCAGCAGCGACAAATATGCGCGCATCACCGATTTCGCCGGCAAGACCATCGCGGTGCCGTTCCGCAACGATATGCCCGACCTGCTGCTGCGCCGTCTTGTCGCCAAGGCGGGCATGAAGGCCGGACAGGACGTCCGGTTCGAATATTCCGGAACGCCGCCCGAGGCGATGCAGATGCTGCTCGCCAACCGGGTCGACGCCGCGCTGCTGTCGGAGCCCGGCGCGACGGCCGCGATCCTGCGCGGGAAAATCAGCATGAGCGGTCTTGTGCGCGCCGTCGATTTCCAGAAAGAATGGGCGCGCATTATCGGCGGCAGCGGCTTCATCCCGCAGGCTGGCCTTGTCGTCGCCCGGCCGTTCGCCGACAGGCTCGGCCCGGCCGGACTCGCAGGATTTCAGAAGGCATTGGAATCAGCGGTGGATTACGTCGTGGAGCACCCCTATCGCGCCTCTGTCGTTTCGGCGACGGAACTGGGGCTCCTGAGCCCGGTGGTCGCGGAGGCGATCCCTTACAGCAACCTCGCCGCGCTGCCGGCGTCTTCCGTTCGTCCGGATCTGGAGCGCTTCTTCGCCATGCTCGCCGAGGACGATCCGCGCATCATCGGGGGCAAGCTCCCGGATGACGCATTTTACGCGCTGTGAGAATGCTCGCGAACAGTCTCGCTTTCGCCGGCTGGACCGGCCGCTATGTGTGGTCGGCGTGGGCCGGCGCGGCTGGCCTGTTTTGCTTCGCGGCGGCATGGCAGGCAGGCCATGAATTTTACGGCTCCTTCATTCTGCCGTCGCCGCTGGAAACGCTGCGTGCGCTGTGGGTCATCGCGCAAGAACCGGCCTTCGCTACGGCGGCATGGGAAACGGCGGAGCGGTCGCTGATCGGATTTCTTCTGGCTGTCAGCATCGGCACCACGACGGGCGCCATCGCGGGCTATTCGTTCGCCGCGATGCGGCTGATGCGCCCGATCGTCACCGTCATCCTCGGCGTGCCGCCGATCGCATGGATCGTGCTGGCGCTGATCTGGTTCGGATCGACCGGCGGGTCGGCGATCATGACCGTGGTCGTGGCGGCGCTGCCGATCTCCTTCGCCGGTGGCCTGGAGGGGGTTGCGACGCGCGACCGCGGGCTCGACACCATGGCCCGCGCATTCGGTGCCGGGATGTGGTTGAGGTTTCGCACGGTGACCGCGCCGCACCTGATCTCCTATCTGTTTCCGGCGTGGACCACGACCGCCGGCACGGCATGGAAAGTGACGGTGATGGCCGAACTTCTGTCCAACACCGGCGGCATCGGTGGAGAACTGGCCACGGCGCGGACGCTGTTCGATATCCCGCGCGTGATGGCCCTGATCGTGGCCGTCGTCGCTTTCGCGCTGATCACCGAATACGTCATCCTGCATCCGATCCGCGACCGGCTCGAACGCTGGCGCGAGGCCGGCCTGCCCTGGGGCGTCAAGCGATGAAGCTTGTGCTCGAAGGCATCGGTCACGCGTTTCTCGGACGGCCCGTGTTCGAGAAGATCGATCTCTCGCTCGAAGCCGGCGAGGTCGTCGCCCTCGTCGGCCCTTCCGGCTGTGGCAAGACGACAGTGCTGCAGATCGCCGCCGGCCTGATCGATCCGCTGCGCGGCCGGGTGCATCGCAACTACCGGCGGCATGCTGTCGTGTTTCAGGAGCCGCGGCTGCTGCCCTGGATGACCACGCGCGACAATATCGCCTATGGCCTGCGCGCCTCCGGCATGAAGACCCGCCCGCGCAACGAGATCGCTGAACGGCGCGGCAGCGAGGTCGGCCTGGAAGGCCGCGACCTCGACAAGTATCCCGCGGAATTGTCCGGCGGCATGCGGCAGCGGACCGCGGTGGCACGCGCGCTCGCGGTGGAGCCCGATATCGTGTTCTTCGACGAGCCATTCACGGCCGTCGATGTCGGCCTCAAGCGCTCGCTTCAGGATCTCGTCATCGAAGCCGCCGCCCGCGACCGCTTCTCCGCGCTGTTCGTCACCCACGATCTGGCGGAAGCCGTACGCATCGCCGACCGCATCGTGGTTCTCTCCGGCGATGCCGGAGGCGTCATCGAGGATCGGCGGCTCGACGGCAAGCCGGGCCAGCGCGACAACGGCGAGGTATTCGCCTTTGTCGAAAGCTGGTCGCGCGAGGCGAAATTTCGCGACTTGTTCGACGGCCGGCGGGAGCGCGCGCCGTGAGCGAGACGTCCCGGCCCGCCGAAGCGCCTGCCGCTGTCAGCCCCTGGCTGATCGAAGGACTGCGGCTGTTCTTTCCGGTCGCGGCGTGTCATGCCGTGCTGCTGCCGCTGATCTGGGTGACGCTGTTGTCGTTCTCGCTGCCGTTCGCCCGCGACGTGCCGGTGAGCCAGTGGCACGCCCACGAAATGATCTTCGGCACCTATGGCGCCGCGCTGGCGGGCTTCCTGACCTCGGCCGTACCCGAATGGACCGACACGCGACCGCGACGGGGCCGATCGCTCGTCCTCCTTCTCGTGTTGTGGCTGCCCGGCCGCGTTATCGGCTTTCTCGGCGCCGACGCTCTCATTGTCGTGGCGGCCGCGACCGACCTCGCCTTTCTCGGCGTGCTGTTCTGGTACGTGCTCCAGGCGCTGATCGAGCGCGGCAGCACGCGGCATGGTTCCTTCGCAGTCTGGGTGGCGCTGTTCTGGTTGATGGAGCTTGGCATTCGCATCGCGTGGCTGGCCGGCCTCAACGACCTCGCCGGCCGCCTGCTGCAAACCTCGCTGATGATCTTTCTGGTGTTCTTCTCGCTCGCCATCGCCCGCATCAACGTGGCGGTGATCAACCTTGCCCTCGATCCGAGCGGCGACACCACGCCCTACCGCCCTCATCCGGGACGGCAGAACCTCACGGCCGGGCTGGTTGCGCTCTATGCGATGGTGGCGCTGCTGGCGCCGGCCTCGACCGTACCGGCCTATCTGGCGCTGGCGGCCGCCGCCGCGTTCTTCGATCGGCTGGCCGAATGGTTCATCGGCACCGCCGCGTTTCGCGCGCACGTCCTCGCCCTGGCCGGCGCC
Organism: Afipia sp.; assembly: GCA_017308495.1. Classification (GTDB taxonomy): domain Bacteria; phylum Pseudomonadota; class Alphaproteobacteria; order Rhizobiales; family Xanthobacteraceae; genus Afipia. The sequence continues at coordinate 260 of JAFKES010000056.1, read as the reverse complement.
AACCTGTTCGCCGGCGCGGGCTTCACCGTGATCGGCCTCGCCGGGCTCGGGGCTCCCCTCTCACCGACAACGGGCCTGCACATCCTGTCGGTCGGCAGCCTCGGCCTCGCCGTTTTGAGCGTGTTCATCATTGCCGGATTGCGCCACACCGGCCGGTCGCTGACATTGCCGTGGCAGGCGCACGGGGCGCTTGTCCTGATGACCGCCGCAGGCGCGGTGCGGGTCCTGCCGGAACTGGGAATTGCCGAGGCGCTCCTCGC
>JAFKES010000055.1 GCA_017308495.1 Afipia sp. | reverse complement strand
GCATGCCTTCCTCGATGCAGACGTTGCGATCCGTCATGATGAAGCTTTCTCTTGGAAGGCTGTCTAAACCGTGACGGCCGTTAGCCTTGAAGATGCGAAGGCCCACCTTCGCCTCACCTTCAGCAGCGATGACGACTACATCGACGCGCTGATCGAGGCGGCGGAAGATTACGTGCAGGCGACGGGGGTGGGTTTCGACTCACCCCCACAGCCCGCGGTGATCCATGCCGTAAAGCTTCTTGTCAGTCATTGGTACCAGAACAGAGACGCGGCCGGCACAGACCCGTCAACGCCGATCCAGTTTGGTGTCAATGCGCTCTTGGCTCCCTATCGCGAGGTCTCATTTTGAATCAGATCGAAACCCGAGCCGCACTTGAGGTGCGCGCTGAAGGCCGTAAGCTTGTCGGATATGCTGCTACCTTCAACAACGAAACGCGGATCGCAGACTTCACCGAAACGATTGCTCCAGGCGCATTCCAGCGCAGTCTCTCCGGCGGTGCCGATGTTCTCGCGCTTGTCGATCATGACAAAAGCCGAGTCCTGGCCCGCACCAAGAGCGGCACGCTGCGTCTGTCGGAAGATACACGCGGCCTGAAGTTCGAGATCGACATTCCTGACACTTCAGCCGGCCGGGATGTGCTTGCACTTGCCTCGCGTGGTGATCTGGGCGGCATGTCGTTCGGATTCACCGTTCCTTACGCAACGTCACCTTGCACGAGGTCAGCGTAGTGCAGAGCTGGCCCGCATACGATGGCACGATGGTGCAGGCCCGCGCACGTCAGACCCGATCGGCGGCACAGCGTCGGATTGCGTTGCTTGAACTGGAGTCCGCGCGATGAACTGGTGGCCCTTCAAGAAACAAGAGCAGCGCATTGCTACATCGGATCCATTCCTCGGAGAGTTCCTTGGCTCGCGCTGGCAGGCACGCGCCGATATCGAGAAGGCATCAGGCCATGCCGTCGCGCAGGCTTGTATGGCTGCGATCACCGGTCCGCTGGCGCAGGTACCGCTGAAGCTGTACAGGCATACGGATGATGGTGGCCGCGAGCCTGCCACAGATCATCCGCTCTACGAGGTGTTGCAGACCCAAGCATCGCCAACCTTGACGACGTTCGAGGCCCGCGAGTGGTTGGTTGCTTCCGTCTTGATGTATGGCAACGGCTTCGCCCGAATCGAGCGCAACGGTCGCGGTCAGGTTGTCGCCTTGCATCCGCTTATTTCGGGAACGGTGACGGTCGAGAGGCTGACCAACGGCCGGCTCCGCTATAAGCACGCAAAGCAGGACGGCGGTACAGAGACCTTCCTCCAAGATGAAGTTCTGCATCTGCGATATCGAACGGCTGACGGCGTGCTCGGCATGTCTCCGATTCAGATCGCGGCGGCAACCTTCGGCTTGGCTCTATCGCAACAGGACACGGCCGGTGCGGCAGCGGAGAACAGCTTCAGACCGGCAGGCGCGCTTGTGTTTCCCGAGAAACTGTCGACCAAGGGCACTGGCGCCGGCAGCACCGACGATGTGATCACCAAGTTCAAGGAACGCTTCGTTGGCTCGCTCAAGGCCAATGAAGTGATGGTGCTAGACGGCGGCGCGAAGTTCGAAACCTTCAGTTTTAACAGCAAGGACTCGGAATTCCTCGAAAGCCGCAAGCTGTCTAATATGGACATCTGCCGCGTGTTCTTGGTGCCGCCGTCTGTTGCGGGCATCACCGATAACAGCACCTATTCCAATGTTGGCGAGGAAAGCCGCGCATTGGTGACGCGCTGTCTTGCACCTATGGCAAAACGGATCGAACAGGCGATGAACGTCGCATTGCTCACCCCGGAGAGCCGCAAGACGTTCTTTATCGAGCATGACCTAAACGGACTTACTCGCGGTGATCTTGCGCAGCGATATGGTGCCTATGCGATCGGGCGCAACGGCGGATGGTTGAACGTCAACGAAATCCGCAAAATGGAGAACATGTCGAAGGTCGCAGACGGTGACACGTATGCGCAGCCGCTCAACATGGGGATCGTTGGCGCAAACGATAACCGCAACAAGGTCGAGGATGCGGCATGACCCAGGCCGGTGATCTTCGCGAAGAGATCGAGCTGTCCCGTGACATTAACACACCAGACGGTGGAGGCGGATACACGACGACACACGAAGTCGTTTTGACGGCTCCGGCTCGCATCAAGGTCTTAAAGGCCGGTGAAACCATCATGGCTGGTCGTCTTGCCTCAACTCAGACCTTGGTAGTGACGATCCGCAATCAACCTGCCTTGGCCGATGCTGCCACGACATGGCAACTGCGAAACACGCGAACTAACAAAACCTATGACATCAAGAGCATTACACCAGACGAGCGCAGCGCGTTCGTAGATATCTTATGCGAAACGGGAGTGATCTAAAATGCATTACTTGATTAATGGAATGACCATCCGACGCGAGACGAACTGGCAGCTTAACGTTCCGATCATGGCATTCGCAGACGTGGAGCTGCCCGACATCAGCGCAACGATCAAGGGCGTGATGCTGGGATATCGTGATGGAAAGTTCATCGCGTGCGCACCGACGAAGAAAGAGAATGATCGAGGCATTCACTGGGGGACTCAAACAGATTGGTCCCATCGACTTGGCGCTGATCTGTATGACCTGTATCGACGCATGGGCGGCGAGAAACCACCGGGCCGGCCCGATGGCAAGCCTCGCGTCAACACCCTGCGGCGCGAGATCAAGCCCGTAGCCGTGCCGGTGAAATCCGTCGACGAGATCGACGCCGCTCTCCAGCGCGTAGACAACCACCTGGCAGAGCATGGCGGCAGCCTTACCGATGCCCTCGCGGCCGTGTCGGATGAACCCGACATTTCCGAGATGGGCCTTAACCTGCCGGAGATGACCGGCCTGGCCCGCACGCTGGGAGTGGCGTCGTGATCCAGCCACGCGGGCTTCGCCGGGCCGATGCAGCGGCATATCTGGGGATAAGTCCCTCCCACTTCGACAAACAGCGCGCAGCCGGTGCGATCCCGGCTCCGCGGAACATTCTAGGGGTCGTACTATGGGACCGATACGATCTCGACAAAATCTTTGACGGCGGAACTGCCGTCGCCGCGAACGACAACAATCCTTGGGATGCATTGATCAATGCGCAGCAAGATAAAGAAGCCCCGCTGGGTACACGCGTACATTGATCACAACGGAATTGATCGGATTTATCTGAGGAAGCCGGGTGAAAAGCGCGTTGCCCTTCCCGGTCCTGTCGGCAGCCGAGCGTTTTGGGATTCCTATAACGCGGTGGTGAGCGACCAGCCGCGCGAGGCACTCGTCACGCGCAATCCGGCAGGCAGCATCTCATCGGCGATTGCAGGGTATTATTCCAGCGCAGAGTATTTGCGCCTGTCTCAGACGTCGAAGACGAACTATCGTCGGGTGTTGGAGCACTTCCGCACTGAGCACGGCGAGAAGCCGCTTGCCGGATTGGAGACGAAACACGTCAACTCCATCATGGATGCGATGGCCCGCACTCCCGCCGCCGCGAACATTCTGCGCAAGCGCCTGCACAGCGTTTATGAATACGCGATCGGCGCTGGCCTTGTGACAGAGAATCCGATCAAGCGGGCAAAGCGCGTTCGATACGATCAGAAAAGCTATCGGAGCTGGACGGAGGCCGACATTCTGGCGTATCGCGCCAAGTGGAAGGAAGGCTCACTCTATCGCCTCGCGCTGGAGCTATTGCTCTACACCGGCCTGCGGCGCTCAGACGTGGTGCGTGTCGGATGGAAGCATGTGAAGGATGGTGCGATCCACATCTCCACCGTCAAGAGTCAGCACAAGACCCACCTGCGCATTCCGATACACGCCGAACTACAGCATCATCTCGATCTAGTTCCGCGCGATCGCAAGACGTTCCTCGCCATTTCAACTGGCAGCGCGCGCTCCGCGAAGGGCTTCACGAATTGGCTGCGTGAGGCTGCGCACGATGCGGGCTTGCCTTCGGACTCTTCGCCGCACGGTTTACGGCATGCTGCGTGTCGGCGCCTTGCCGAGGCAGGGTGTACGCCCCATCAGATACAGGCGATCACAGGCCACAAGAACTTGCAGGAGGTTGAGACCTACACGCGCGCGGTCGATCAAGCACGGCTCGCGGAGTCTGCGATTGCGCGATTGGCTACTCCGGCAAAAACGGTAGCCACGCTTGACGCCAGCACACTGAAACTGTTGGCAGATTTAGCGGCCGTGGCGCTCCCTAGGGGTGGCGCTCCCTAGGGGAATCGAACCCCTGTTTCAGCCTTGAGAGGGCCGCGTCCTAACCGCTAGACGAAGGGAGCGAGCGCAGACAGTTTTCGCACACGGTTCGGTGCGTTCCGATGGCCGGCTCGTGTCCTCCCGGAAACCGATCAAACGATCACATCCGCGGGCGCGTGCCGAACATGCGCCAAGGGAATAGCCTCGAAACGCCGCCGCCGCAAGACGAGGATGAGCATGGCAGGGCGCGCGACGCAGAAATTCACCCCTCCCGGACGGTGAGCCGCCGCGACTGCCCCGGAATCCGGATAGCGAGAACCATCCCGGCCCTTTGAGGCATGCCGCTGAGGGTCACGGGCGACAGCGGATCGGACCGAAAGCGGGCCAAACCAACAGAACAACCCGGCCCAACCAGAGGAGCCGCCGGGCTGGACCCGCAGCCCGCGTCGTCATTCCCGCGCCGCGGCCCCGTTCCGCGGAGGCCTCACGGTTCGTTGGCGAATTTGAGCCGGCCGACCGGCTTCAGCGTTTTGGCGTCGTAGGTGCGGATTTCGGTGGCCCCGCCGGCCTCGACGGTCACCGCCAGCCGATCGCCGGCGACTCCGGTGGAGACGATGCGCGCGCCCTTGGGCAGGGTGGCGGTGATGTCGGTCACCTGGGTGCTTCCATCGTTGCGGAAAACGCGGTAGCCGATGGCCACCAGCACCGCCCCGAGGCCGACCGCGGTGGTCAGGCCGGCGATCAGCATCATCCTGCGCACCCGCGCCACCAGCGCGGCCTGCTCGGGCGTCGGATCGGGCGCAACGGTTTCAGGCATGCAGGACCCTTTTGAACACGACGAGGTTGACGGCGGCGCCACGCGCCACGTGGTGACGGTGCAAGGCAACGAGGGCGTGCGACGGCTCGACCAGGTGCTCGCCGCGCGCGGCCCCGGCCTGTCGCGCTCGCGCCTCAAGGCGCTGATCCTCAAAGGTCAGGTGAGCGTCGGAACCGTCGCGGTTCGCGACCCCGCTTATCACGTCGCCGCCGGGGATACGATCACAATCGACGTGCCGCCCCCGGTCCCGGCCGCCCCGGCCGGCGAGGACATCCCCCTCGCCATCGTCTATGAGGACGACGACATCATCGTCATCGACAAGCCGAGCGGCCTTGTGGTCCACCCGGCGGCGGGCCACGAGAGCGGCACGCTGGTCAATGCCCTGATCGCCCATTGCGGCGCGAGCCTCTCCGGCATCGGCGGGGTCCGGCGGCCGGGCATCGTCCACCGTCTCGACAAGGACACCACCGGGCTGATGGTGGCGGCCAAGACCGACCGCGCCCACCAGTCGCTGTCCGCCCAGTTCGCAGACCACGGCCGCACCGGCGCGATGCGCCGCGGCTACATGGCTTTCGCATGGGGCGTGCCCACCCGTCCCTCCGGCACCATCGACCAGCCGATCGACCGCCACCCTCACGCCCGCGAGAAAATGGCGGTGCGGCAGGGCGGCCGCGACGCCGTGACCCATTGGGAAACTCTTGAGACCTTCACCGGACGGGACGGGAAGCCGGTGGCGGCGCTGCTGGCCTGCCAGTTGGAAACCGGCCGCACCCACCAGATCCGGGTCCATCTCGCCCATCTCGGCCACCCCCTGCTGGGCGACGATGTCTATGGCGCCGGCTTCCGCACCAAATCGCGCCAGCTCGGCCCGCAGGCGCAATCCGCCCTCGCCGCCCTTGGCCGGCAGGCGCTGCATGCCTATCTGCTGGTTCTGGAACATCCGGTGACCGGGGACATTCTCCACTGGGAATCCCCTCTGCCGGAGGATTTGCGTCTCCTCAAGGCCGCCCTGGAGAGCACAGATTAATCGGCATGCGCTAAAAAGCCGCATGGTTACAGAGATTTAACCCGGGTCACGCCTTCGTGACCCCGTTTTGTTCTTCCCTTGAAGGCCGTTTCTGGGGTATGTTGCGCCTGCGCTGAGGATCGTCCCCGGCGCGGAACAATGCAGTGCCGCTGGCTTTGACACAGCAGCGAGTCTGCCGGGCTCGCCGCTGTCGGGAGCCTGAACACTGGAGGGCGCAACATGGCCCGTGCCGCCACACTGCCGGTTCTCAACGGGGAATCCGGCCTCGCTCACTACCTGTCCGAAATCCGCAAGTTTCCGATGCTGGAGCCGCAGCAGGAGTACATGCTTGCCAAGCGTTGGCGCGAGCATGACGACCGCGACGCGGCGCACAAGCTCGTCACCAGCCATCTCCGCCTCGTGGCCAAGATCGCCATGGGCTATCGCGGCTATGGCCTGCCGATCTCCGAAGTGGTCTCTGAAGGCAACGTCGGCCTGATGCAGGCGGTGAAGCGGTTCGAGCCCGACAAGGGCTTCCGCCTCGCCACCTACGCCATGTGGTGGATCAAGGCGTCGATTCAAGAATACATCCTGCGTTCGTGGTCGCTCGTGAAGATGGGCACCACCGCGAACCAGAAGAAGCTGTTCTTCAACCTGCGCAAGGCCAAGAGCAAGATCTCGGCCCTGGAGGACGGCGATCTGCATCCGGATCAGGTCAAGAAGATCGCCACCACGCTGGGCGTGACCGAGCAGGACGTCATCGACATGAATCGCCGCCTCGGCGGCGACGCCTCGCTCAACGCGCCGATCCGCGACGACGGCGAGCCCGGCGAATGGCAGGACTGGCTGGTGGACACCTCCCCGAGCCAGGAAGCCATCATCGCCGAGAGCGAGGAGCTGGATCATCGCCGCGCCGCGCTCGCCGGGGCGATGGGCGTGCTCAACCCGCGCGAACGCCGCATCTTCGAGGCGCGGCGGCTGGCGGAAGACCCGATGACGCTGGAGGACCTCGCCGCCGAATTCGGCGTGTCGCGCGAGCGCGTGCGGCAGATCGAGGTCCGCGCCTTCGAGAAGGTGCAGGCGGCGGTGAAAAGCACCATCGCGCGGCAGGAGCACGCGGCGCTGGAGGCGGCGCACTGAACCGCTGCGGGGCGTGAGCCTCTGCGTGGTGTGATCCTCGGCATCGTGAATGAATGCGAAAGCCGGCCTTGGGGCCGGCTTTTTTGTTGAATGGCATCCTCGTGCGGAGCGCAGATAAAAAACGGATGCCGTCCCCACGAAGGCGGGGACGACATTGCAAGTGGAGTGACGTCCTCTCTCACGACTCTCGCTCCCGCATTTGTTTTTTCATCACGCGCCGCATCCGCTGCAATTCATCAAAGGCGAAATCGATCGCGAGGCCCCGCTCCAGAAATCCGAGCAGGCGCTGATGACGGCCCATAGCGCGACAGGAAAACGCCGGATCGATGCATCGCCGCGCGCGGCGGCAGGCGCGCTCCGGACAGGTGCGATAGGCGCGTCGCGCCTCCATTTCCCCACGCGCGACGATGAGACCGCAGTAGTCATAGTCACGCGCAGCGTGCGCCGTACGACTCTCGTCGCTCATGCGCGGATTCTCCGTGCCGTCGAAACCATAAGGACCTTCGAGCCTGAACCGCGCCGTCATCGGTAAGGCTCCTTGTGCTCGATGAGATGGATGGAACGGAAATGGATGGCGCACGCGCCGTCTGCCGCACGCATCGCGCACGCCGCCTCTTTCAACGATGCCCCTCGCACACATGAGGGGACGGAACGCCGAAAGGCGCAACGGACGGAGTGACGCGAAGCGGCAAGCCTGTCGTGTGGACAAGCCCGCATCGCGCATCGCCTTTCGGCGCACCGTCGCGGCGATTTTTGGCGGCGGGATCGTACTTCCGGGACAGGACGGGCGTTTCCGCCTCCGATCCGGCCGGCTTTCGCCCGCCTTCATCCTGTCCGCGTCCAGCCATCGAAGGCAGAGCCACGTAGTTGGCCCGGACGATGACCCGCTGCCTCCCGGACGCGCGGGAGAGCGTCTCTCCCGCCCGCGCAGGCGCCGCCATCCCGCCCCGCGCCATCAAGCGTCCCTGGCAACGCCCCTCACGTGAGGCGGGATGCGCGGAAGATGAATCAGACGGGAGAAATTGTCAAGGAATTTATTCCTTGTTGTATTGCAGATTTAATTTTCGCCTAAAAATCAAATGGACTTGAATAGCGCATCTAAATACTTCGATTTGATACCGAGACACATATCCCATGGCCAAACAAATTGCTTCTAGTCTTGCCGGCAAAAAAGACCTGATCTTTCACACCTACGACTCATTCTTGACTGCGCAGACACGATTGTTTTCGCGAGCCACCTCGCATGAGCGTTCCAAAAGTGAAGAACTCGTCCGCAGAAGCGAGCTATTATTTTTGGATGATCTTATAGCATTTTCCATTTCTGCCCGACGCCTTCTCGAACTCACCAAGCTCAAATCCTATGCGAATAAATTCACTATCGCGTATGCATTCCTGGATAACACCGAAGAACCTTACGTCGTTGGAAAATCAAATAGGAAAACTATCGGGTTTCTTACTCTAGTGAACAGAATAATCCATGCCTCAATGATTGTTCACTACGAGGACATGCTGAGCTGCAAGCTAGCATTTATGAAATTGGATGAGAAAACTCGCCACAAGATTATTTTCAATGAGCTTCCTAAGACACATCGCAAACACTTCGAACAACTTCTTTTTATAGCTTCTGATGCAAATGATCCGGTTCTTATTTCACTCCTCGATACAATTAATGTATCGATCGCAATCGCAGAAAAGATCGTCGATACATGCGCTCAACAACATATCTTTCTCGAGTTGTCGTTGCGCGGAATCGATTGAATCATCGTGTCATGATCGACATCAACGCAAAATAATCGCAACCAAATGAAGTGCGGGGCCATCCGAAAAGCCAACGCAAATCGCTTACCCTCGACTACGGTTCACGCGGACGAAGTGAATGTCACGTTTTCCCCGTCCTGACGGGAGAGGTCGAACTGCGCAGCATGTCGGGTGAGGGGCCACTTCATCTCATTAAGAATCGCGGCATCGTATCTCGTGCAACGATGCCTCTCACCCCGCAAGCGCGGGGAGAGGGGGAGCACAGCGCGAAAGGGCTCCCCCCTCACGTCGTCCCGGAAGCGATTCTCACTCCACCCGCGCGCCGGCGAACTTAACCACCTTCGCCCACTTCTCGGTTTCGGACGCGATGATCTTGCCGAAATCTTCCGGCGTGCCGATCAGCGTCACGCCGCCGAGTTCGGCGATCTTGGCCTTCATCGCCGGCTCGGCGAGGATCGCGTTCACTTCCTTGTTGAGCTTGTCGATGATCGGCCGCGGCGTCTTGGCAGGCGCGCCCATGCCGAACCACGCGCTCGCCTCGTAGCCCTTCACGGTGTCGCCGACGGTCGGCACGTCCGGCAGTTCCGCCGAGCGCGCGGTGGTGGTCACCGCCAGCGCCCGCAGGGTCCCGGCGCGGATGTGGGAAATCGCCGACGGCAGGTTGTCGAACATCACCTGCACGCGGCCGCCCAGCATGTCGGTGATCGCCGGCGCCGAGCCGCGATATGGCACGTGCTGCATCTCGACGCCGGTCATGGCCTTGAACAGTTCGCCCGACAGATGGATCGAGGTGCCGTTGCCGCTCGAGGCCATGTTGACTTTGCCCGGATTGGCCTTGGCGTAGGCGATGAACTCCGCCACCGTCTTGGCCGGGAAATCCTTCGGCACGATCATCACGTTCGGCACCCGGGCGATGCCGGCTACCGGCGCGATGTCGCGAATGAAGTCGAACGGCAGCTTGGCGTAGAGCGAGGCATTGATGCCGTTGGCCGGGTTGACCAGCAACAGGGTGTAGCCGTCGGGATCGGCCGTCACCACCGCCTCGGTGCCGACATTGTTGCCGGCGCCGGGCTTGTTCTCGATGACGAACTGCTGGCCGAGCCGCTCCGACAGCCGCTGGCCGATCAGCCGGGCGAGAATGTCGGTGGCGCCGCCCGGGGGATAACCCACCACCCATTTCACCGGGCGCGACGGATAATCCTGCGCGGCGGCGCTGCCGAGGCCGGCGTCGAGGCTTAGGAATGCGGAGAAGCCCATCGCGATCAGGCCGATCGCGGCGCGTCGTGAGTTCATGTGATGTCCTCCCGGCTGCCGCGACTTGCCGCGCGGTCAGCGTGTGCAAATGTCAACACGGGAAGACTAACAAACAAAATCCGCGGCGGCCAACAGGCTTGTGCCCCATCGCCGGCGCGCCGTGCGCCGCGCCCTTTGCGATGCGGTGCAACGTCAGAAGCTGCCGCGCTCAGCGCGGCTCGACCACGAGGGACTGGGTGGCACAGCCGAAATAGCCGTGGACGTCGGCAAGGCGGGACATGGCAAGGGCGGCCCCGTCGCGGCCGAGGATGGTCTGCGAATTGAGCAGGATCCAGTCGCCCACCGGCGGCCGCGCGAACGACACAGTGAGGTCGGCGTTCAGGAACGTCCACTTGGTGATATCGAGAACCGACGACACGCCATTGCCGCAATCGGCGGCGACGGCCGCGCGCATCGCCGCCGAGGTCGGCGCGCCTTCGATCATCGGACGGTCGACGCGAAACCAGATGGCGCCGGGACCGGGCTGGAGAAATCCGCCGCGCACGGCGCGCAGCGTCAGCCCGCGAATAAACCGGCTTGAACTACCCGCCTCGTCCTCGCGTCCGGTCTCGGGGCCGGTGACGTCCAACAACGTCCCGTCCGACACGCCCGCCACATCCGGCAGCACCATGTCACGCGCGCGGACCTTGAGCACGCTGGCACGCGCCACCTCGACGCCCTCCGCCAGCAGGCGGACGGAGCAGAGCTGGATCTTGCGGCCTTCGCGCACCACTTCCGCGGCGATGGTGAGCGGAGCCACCGGCACGGGGCGCATCAGGTCCACCGTCAGCCGCGCCACATGCATCGGCTGCGGCGTCGGGATGCGCTCCGCCGCCCACACCACCAGCGCCGACGACGCGCCGCCATGCTGCATGGTGGGGTGCCACGGACCGCCGGCATGCGGACGGGTCTCCACCTCGTTGTGATCGACGCGAAACACGGCTTCCATGATGATCCCGCTCACATCGTTGCGACAGACGCCGCCGCACAGCTCACAGCGGCGCATCCACGGCAGCGTCGTATTCGCGCTTGAGGCGCGCCACCAGCTCCGCCACCGGCACCACCTTCTCCACCGAGCCGATGCCCTGCCCGCTGCCCCAGATCTCTTTCCACGCCTTGGGCTTGTTGCGCTCGCCGCTGGCGTCGGTGCCGAAGTTCATCTTGGAGGGATCGGACACCGGCAGGTTGTCCGGGTCCATGCCGGCAGCAACGATCGACGGCTTGAGGTAGTTGCCGTGCACGCCGGTGAACAGGTTGGAATAGACGATGTCCTCGGCGGACGACGTCGCGATCATGGACTTGTAGGCGTCCGGCGCGTTGGCCTCCGCCGTGGCGATGAAGGCCGAGCCGATATAGGCGAAATCCGCGCCCAGCACCCGCGCGGCGCGGACGGCGCGGCCGTTGCCAATGGCCCCCGACAGCGCGATCGGCCCGTCGAACCACTGCCGGGTCTCGGCGACGAAGGCGAACGGCGACAGCGCGCCGGCATGGCCGCCCGCGCCCGCTGCTACCAGCACCAGGCCGTCGGCGCCCTTCTCCACCGCCTTGTGGGCGAACTTCTGGTTGATGACGTCGTGGAAGGTGATGCCGCCCCAGCCGTGCACCGCCTGATTGAGTTCCTCACGCGCGCCGAGCGAGGTGATGACCATCGGCACCTTGTGCTTCTCGCAGACCGCAAGATCCTGATCGAGGCGGTTGTTCGACTTGTGCACGATCTGGTTGACCGCGTACGGCGCGGAGGGGCGATCCGGATGCGCCTTGTCATGGGCCGCAAGCTCTTCCTTGATGCGATGCAGCCACTCGTCGAGCAGCGCCGCCGGGCGGGCGTTGAGCGCCGGAAACGAGCCAACGATTCCCGCCTTGCACTGGGCGATCACCAGGTCCGGTCCCGACACGATGAACAGCGGCGAGCCGATCACCGGCAGCGACAGGCGACCTTTGAACAAGGCAGGCATCGACATCTGAAATTCCTCTTTCATATGGCGGGCCGCGGCGGACGCCGGCGGAGTGACCCCTGCCCGTACCAAAAAGGCACGGTGCAAACGCCACGGTCATAAGGGCTTGTGGGCATTCTTGAAAGGGGGCCGTTTCTTACTGGCACACCGCGCGGGTGACAAAGTTCTCGGTCTGGCAGGCGCCTTGACCGGAAAAATAGGCTTTTGCCGAGCATTTCTGGGCGGATTCGATATCGACGCCGCGCCCCTCGCTGAAACCCTTGCCCTTGCAGAGCTGGTCTGCCGCGGCCTTGCAGTCCGGCCCGCCATTGGCGGCGACCGGACAGAGGTTGCGGCCGGTCACCATGGTCTGGGCGGCCGGCGCCATCTGTTTCAGGCGGTCGGCGGCATCGCGGGTTCCGGACCCGAGCCCGCCCAGCGCATCGCCTGGGCTCGGCAGGGTCAGGCCGGAGGTGGAGTCCTTGAACAGCTTGCCGATCTCTTCCACCAGCCCGGGATTGCCCCGCGGCGGCGCAACCGAAACCGGAGGCGGGCCCTGAAGCTGGGGTTGGGACTGAGGTTGGGGTTGGGACTGGGGTTGGGGCGGAGGCTGCTGCGGCCACGCAGCCGTCAGCATCAGACCCATCATCGCGGCCATTGCCACAGCCGGGAGAATCCGCCTCCCCGCTCTCGCGACCACTCCGTCCGCGTGAATCGACATGGTGCTACGTTATCCCGACGCCATGACGGGAAAAAGGCCGGCCGGACACACCGGCGGCACTCAAAACAACCGGACGGCGATGATGAAACCGAGCACCAGCACGCCGGCGCCGAGCGCCACCCACAGGCCGAGACGTTCCTCAATGACCCCGCGGATCCACGTGCCGTAACGGTTGAGCAGGATCGCGACGATGAAAAACCGGCCGCCGCGCGCCACCAGCGACAGCAGCACGAAGGCGACGAGGTCGTAGCCGGCAAAGCCCGAGGTGATGGTGACGAGCTTGTAGGGGATCGGCGTCAGCCCCTTGAGCAGGATGATCCACGCGCCGTATTCGGCATAGCCGGCGCGGAATGCCTCGACCTTGTCGCCGTAGCCGTAGAGATTGATCAGCCATTGCCCGAGGCTGTCATAGAGCAGCGCGCCGATGGCGTAGCCGACCACCCCGCCCGCCACCGAGGTGACGGTGCACACCGTCGCGTAGAGCCACGCCTTCTGCGGCCGCGCCAGCGACATCGGCACCAGCATCACGTCCGGCGGGATCGGAAAGAACGAGCTTTCGGCGAAGGACACCATGCCCATCAGCCACAGCGCATAGGGCTTGTCGGCGGCGGCGATGCACCAGTCATACATTCGTCTCAGCATGGCGCGATCAACCACCCTCCGGCTGATTTGTCCATGTGCGGATTGGCGCGGGGGCGCGAAAACGGCGGCTGCATCCCTCACGCCGCCTGCGGCGGAGCCCTGCGGGATTTCGTTCCGGCGGATTTCGGCAGCTTCTCGGCGATGCCCTGGCTGCGCTCGCGGCGGTCCATCTCGTCCCAGACGTCCTGCGGCCGGACTCCGGCCGCAACCCACAGCACCGACAGGTTGTAGAGCAGGTCGGCGCTTTCCCGGACCACGGCCTCGGTGTCACCGCCGACCGCGTCGAGCAGCACCTCGATCGCTTCCTCGGCGACCTTGCGCGCCATTTTGGCCGGGCCGCGCTGGAACAGACGGGCGGTGCGCGACGTCGAAGGATCGAGATCCTTGGCCGCGACCACAGCGTGATAAAGCCGTTCCAGCGAATCACTCATGAGGCGAGGCTAGAGGAAATCCCTCGCCAGCGCGTTAACGCCAAATCAACAAAGCGCGAACACGAGATGACGCCGCCGCCAATGTGTGCTTGTCATCATCTCATGACATTACGGCCGGGCGCGCGGGCGCCGCGGCGCTTCCGGACGATGCCGCCACCATGACACCCCGTTTGGACCATTTCCTCCTCAAGGCACGGCTCCTCTCCGGCGTGCTGCTGCTCGCCGCGACGCTGCCCTGGGCACCGGCGGCGCGGGCGGCAACCGCGCTGCACTTCGCGCTGGACCGGCCGGTGGACGGCACCGCCGCGCCGTTCGTGCTCGCCGCCGACAAGGGTCTGTTCCGCGCCGAGGATCTCGCCGTCACCATGGATGCGGTGAACGGCGCGGCCGACGCCATCGCCCGTGTCGCCTCCGGCGACCGCGACATGGCGCTGGTCGACATCAACGCGCTGATCCGCTATCGCGACGGCGAGGGAGCCGCGCCGGTGAAGGCCGTGTTCGTTCTCTACAACAAGGCCCCCTACGCCATCATCGCGCGCAGAAGCCGCGGCATCTCCACCATCGCCGACCTCGCCGGCAAGACCATCGGCGCAGCCGAGGGCGATCTCGCCATCCGGCTGTGGCCGGCCATCGCCAGCCGCAACGACATCCGCCGCGACAAGGTCCGGATCGAGAAGATCGCCGCGGCGGTGCGCGAGCCGATGCTGTCCGCCGGACAGCTTGACGCCGTCGCCGGCTCCACGCTCGTGTCGGCCATCAACCTGCGCGACCGCGGCATCCCGGGGAACGATCTGACAGTGCTGCGCTTCGCCGATTTCGGCAGTGAGGTCTACGGTCACGCGCTGATCGTCAACCCGGCGTTCATGGCAAGCCGTCCCGACGCGGTCGCCGCGTTCGTGCGCGCCATCATCGCCGGGCTCCGGCTCGCGCGCGCCGATCAAGTGCAGGCGCTCGACGCGGTGATGGCGCGGATGAACGCCAGCGCCTCGCGCGACATCGAACTGGAGCGCTGGCGCACCGCCCTGCGCGACGCCATCGCAACCGACGAGGTCAAGCGCGACGGCCTCGGCGGCATCGACGCGGCGCGTTTCGAGGCGGGCATCGCGCAACTGGCGGAAGACGGCGCATTCCGCAAACGGCCGCTGGCGGCGGATATTTTCGACCCCGCATTCCTGCCGCCGCCGCCCGCGCGCCGGCTCGATCCGGATCCCGCGCGCTGATCCGTTGTCCAGCTGACGCTAGGGACTATTTGGTTGAGATGGAATCGTCATGCGCGGGCTTGACCCGCGCATCCATCCAAAAAGATGAATCGTTTCAAAAGATGGATTGCCGGGTCAAGCCCGGCAATGACAGATCTTGTTTCCATCGAAAGCGAAACGGCTTTACAATAACGTTAGGCGCGCCCCGCGCCGCAACGGCGCGCATTCATGGCTCTTCTTCGTCTTTATCTCCGCGTTCTCGACCTGCTCGGCAAGGAGGCGACGCCCGCCCCCTCACCCTGGCCGCTGCTCGGAGCCTGGGTCGCGTTCGGGCTGTTCACCATCGTCTGCGGCGCCACCATCGCCCTGCATGCCGACCGTCTCGCCCATCGCCAGCGCCAGGCGGTGCTGACCGGCTATTTCGAGCACATCATGCAGTTGCCGCTCAACTTCCACACCGGCACCCATTCCGGGCGGCTGATGAAGGTGATGCTGCAGGGCACGGATGCGCTGTGGCGGCTGTGGCTCGGCTTCTTCCGCGAGCATTTCGCCGCCATCGTCTCGCTGATCGTGCTGCTGCCGCTGTCGATCTATCTCAACTGGCGTCTGGCGATCCTGCTGTTCGTGCTGTGCGTCGTCTTCACCATCCTCACCACGCTGGTGGTGCGCCGGACCTACGGCATGCAGATGGAGGTGGAGGAACATTACGGCGACCTCGCCGCCCGCGCCTCCGACGCGCTCGGCAACGTGGCGCTGGTGCAGAGCTACGTGCGGGTGGAGGCCGAAGTGCAGGGCCTGCGCGGCGTCACCGACAAGCTCTTGGCCGCACAGCTTCCGGTGCTGTCGTGGTGGGCGCTGGTGGCCGTGATGACGCGCGCCTCCACCACCATCACCATTCTGGCGATCTTCGTGGTCGGCATCATCCTGCACGGACAGGGCCTCGCCAGCGTCGGCGAGATCGTGATGTTCGTGAGCTTTGCCACCATGCTGATCCAGAAGCTCGAGCAGGTGGTCGGCTTCATCAATAACGTGTTCATGGAAGCGCCGCGGCTGCGGGAATTCTTCGACGTGCTCGACGCCGTGCCGGCGGTGCGCGACCGTCCCGACGCCATCGACGCCGGACGCCTGACCGGCCTCGTCGAATTCAACGACGTCTCGTTCTCCTATGACGGCAAGCGCCCGGCGGTGGAGGACGTCTCCTTCACCGCGCTGCCGGGCCAGACCTTCGCGCTGGTGGGCGAGACCGGCGCCGGCAAATCCACCGCCATCGCGCTGCTGCACCGCGCCTTCGATCCGCAGTCCGGCATCATCAAGATCGACGGCATGGACATCCGCGCCATGACGCTGGCCTCGTTGCGGCGAAACATCGGCGTGGTGTTCCAGGAGGCGCTGCTGTTCAACCGCTCGATCGCGGAGAACCTGCGCGTCGGCAAGCCCGACGCCACCGACGACGAACTGCGCGCCGCCGCCGCGGGTGCGCAGGCGCTGGATTTCATCGAGCGTAGCGAGCACAAATTCGACACCAATGCCGGCGAGCGCGGCCGCATGCTGTCCGGCGGCGAACGCCAGCGCCTCTCCATCGCCCGCGCGCTGTTGAAAAATCCGCCGATCCTGATCCTCGACGAAGCCACCTCGGCGCTCGACGCGGTGACCGAGGCCAAGGTCAACGCCGCTCTCGACACCGTGATGCAGGGGCGCACCACCTTCGTGATCGCCCACCGGCTATCCACCATCCGCAACGCCACCCGCATCCTGGTGTTCGACCGGGGCCGCGTGATCGAGAGCGGAACATTCGACGAACTGGTGGCGAATGGCGGCTATTTCGCCAGGCTCGCCCGGGCCCAGTTCATGGTGCAGGACGGGACCGGCGCGGGGACATAACGCCGCACGCTCCCGGAGGGCGGCTCCGGGTTCCGGACTCGAGCCCCGCCCGGCGCCGTGGAATCCACCGCCACGCCGATAAAGATGTGGGCGGCGTCGAACTTTGGCCCCTTTCGTGACCGATGCAGCCATCATTCCTGTTCCGGCGCGGCCGCTCCGGTATTAGGATGAATAATTGTCCGGATGGATTGCATCTGGATCGACTGTGCCGCCCCGCCTGGATCCGGCGGGCTGACTGCTTTCAACCCGTATGCGCCACGCCGAGGACGCCATGCTGTCACCCGCTCCAAGCGCATCTTCCACCTCAAGCGTGCGCTCCAACATCGAGATCGGATAGTGGGATCGTTCTCGACCTCATCGCGCTTCGCCGTGTCGCGCTGGACATCGCCGTTGGCGCTGGCCATCGCGCTGACCATGATGGCGGCCACGCTGGCGCCGGGCCTTGCCAAGGCCGAGGCGCTGCTGGTGATCGAGGCCGACAGCGGCAAGGTGCTGCAGGCCGAGAACGCCACCTATCCGTGGTATCCGGCCTCCATCACCAAGGTGATGACCGCCTATGTCACGCTCAAGGCGGTCAAGGACGGCCGCATCGGCCTCGACACCCTGTTCACGGTGTCGCCCACCGCCGCTGCGCAGTCGCCGTCGAAGATGGGCTTCCCCGTCGGCACCAAGGTCACAGTCGATAACGCGCTGAAGATGATGATGGTGAAGTCGGCCAACGACATCGCCGTCGTGCTGGCGGAAGGGGTCGGCGGCTCGGTCGACGGCTTCGCCGACATGATGAACCGCACCGCGCAACGCCTCGGCATGACCCAGAGCCATTTCGTCAATCCCAACGGGTTGCCGGCCGAAGGCCATGTCTCCTCGGCGCGCGACCTCGCCATCCTCGCCCGCGCGATCTTCCGCGACATGCCGGAATACGAGTATTACATGCACGTTCCGGCGATCAAATTCGGCCGCCGCATCACCGCCAATTTCAACAAGCTGATCGGCCGCTATCCGGGCGCCGACGGCATGAAGACCGGCTTCATCTGCGCCTCCGGCTTCAACCTCGTGGCGTCGGCGACACGCAACAACCGGCGACTGATCGCCGTTGTGCTCGGCGCGCAGTCGTCGGCGCAGCGTGCGCAGAAGGCGGCGCAATTGCTGGAACGCAATTTCGGCGGCAACCGGCTGTCGTGGCTCAAGCCGTCGCTCGGCACCGTGGATTCGCTGGCGCCGATCGACGCCGCGCCGCCGAACCTCAAGGAAGAGATGTGCGGGCCGAAGCGCAAGCGGCCCGCCGCCGAGGACGAGGACGACGACGTCGAGGTGAGCGCCACGACCAGCGACACGCCGGTCTCGATGTATAGCGGCGTGCAGGTGCCGGGCCTGAAGGTGTCCGACCTGCTGGCGGGCGCGGCTGCGCCGACGACCCCGGTCATCGTCTATACCGGCCCGGCCCGCACCGGCGCCGCCATCCTGGAAGCCGATGCCGCCGAATCCGCAGCGCAGGCGGCCAATGTCGCCAAGCGGAAGAAAACCGGCAAGGCCAAGACCGCCACCGCCGCAGCGGACGGGGCGAAATCCGACAAGAAGGCGGACGCCAAAACCGCGGCAAAGCCCGCAGCCGCAGCGAAGCCGGCGCCGAAAGCTGGTCACAAGCAGGAAGCCGCGGCCATTCCCGCCGCCGCCAAACCCGCCACGGCAAAGCCTGCCGCAGCGAAAAACGCGGCCGCCGCCAAGCCGGCGGCAGCTCCGGCGAAACCTGCGGTGCCCGCCAAACCGGCTGCGGCGAAATCCGCCGCCGCCAAGCCGGTCGCCGGCAAGCCCGCGACGCAGTGACCCGCGTCCGCCGTGCGTCGTTAACCCGCACAGGCTTGCTATAGTTCGGCGCTTCGCTCAATAGTTGAGAAGACAGGACACCCTGCCACAAGACAGGGACCGAAGCGGCATTGGCGGAGGAATCCCATGGAACGCATCTGGCTCAAGCAATATCCGGCTGGCGTGCCCGCCGACATCGACGTCAGCATTTACCCCTCCCTGGTGGAACTGCTGGAGGAGAGCTTCAGAACGTTTGCCGATCGCAAGGCGTTCATCTGCATGGACAAGGCGATCACCTATCGCGAACTCGATGAAATGTCGGTCGCGCTCGGCGCCTACCTGCAGGGCAAGGGGCTGCAGAAGGGCGCGCGCGTCGCCGTCATGATGCCGAACGTGCTGCAGAACCCGATCGCGACCACCGCCATCCTGCGCGCCGGCTTCACCGTGGTGAATGTCAACCCGCTCTACACCCCGCGCGAACTGGAGCACCAGCTGCGCGACTCCGGCGCGGAAGCGATCATCATCCTGGAGAACTTCGCCGCCACGCTGGAAAAAGTGCTGCCGAAAACCGATATCAAGCACGTCATCATGGGATCGATGGGCGACCTGCTCGGCTTCAAGGGCGTGATCGTCAATTTCGTCGTGCGCCGGATCAAGAAGATGGTGCCGGCGTTCTCGATTCCCGCCGCGGTCGCCTTCAACGACGCGCTCGCCGCCGGCCGCAGGCAGACGCTGGCGAAGCCGAAGCTCAACGGCGACGACGTCGCCTTCCTGCAGTACACCGGCGGCACCACCGGCGTGTCGAAAGGCGCGACGCTGCTCCATCGCAACATCCTCGCCAACGTTTTGCAGAACGACGCCTGGCTGCAACCGGCACTGCGCAAGCCGCCGCATGTCGACCAGCTGTTCATCGTCTGCGCGCTGCCGCTCTATCACATCTTCGCGCTGACGGCGTGTTTCCTGCTCGCGATGCGCGCCGGCGGCGTCAACCTGCTGATTCCCAATCCGCGCGACATGGCGGGCTTCGTCAAGGAGCTGGCGAAGTATCAGGTCAACAGCTTCCCGGCGGTGAACACGCTTTACAACGGCCTGCTGCACACGCCCGGCTTCGACAAGCTCGACTTCTCCAAGCTCAAGACCTGCTTCGGCGGCGGCATGGCGGTGCAGAAGCCGGTGGCCGACAAGTGGCTCGCTGTCACCGGCTGCGCGCTGTCGGAAGGCTACGGCCTGTCCGAAACCTCGCCGACCCTGACCTGCAACCCGGCGGATACCGACCGCTTCTCCGGCTCGATCGGCGTGCCGGTGCCGTCGACCTGGATCTCGATCCGCGACGACGACAACAACGAGGTGCCGCTCGGCCAGCCCGGCGAGATCTGCGCCAAGGGCCCGCAGGTGATGGCGGGCTACTGGAACCGGCCGGAGGAGACCGCGAAGGTGACGACGCCGGACGGCTATTTCCGCACCGGCGACATCGGCGTGATGGCCGAGGACGGCTTCATCAAGATCGTGGACCGCAAGAAGGACATGATCCTGGTGTCCGGCTTCAACGTCTACCCCAACGAGGTGGAGGAAGTGCTGGCGAGCCACCCGGGCGTGCTCGAATGCGCGGTGGTCGGCGTGCCCGACGCCAAATCAACCGAGGCGGTGAAAGCCTTCATCGTCAAGCGCGATCCCAACCTCACCGCGCAGGACGTCCTCAAGTTCGCCCACGAGCAGCTCACCGGCTACAAGGTGCCGAAATACGTCGAATTCCGCGCTGAGCTGCCGAAGACCAATGTCGGCAAGATCCTGCGCCGCGAACTGCGCGACGAGCCGCCGAAGGCGGCCGCCGCGGCGAGCTGAGGCGAGAGCCGATTTCATGGCCGGGCATAGCCCGTCGAAGACGGGCGTGAACACCCTTATGTCCCAGCCATCCACGTCTTTTGAGATGCGTTCAGCAAGACGTGGATCACCGGGACAAGCCCGGTGATGACGACCCGTTGATTTTGGGAAATCGTATTTTCACCCATGGATAATTCACTATGACTGAAACACTGTTCCCCGCCGACGTCCTCGCGTTCTGGCGCGACGCCGGACCCACGCGCTGGTTCGGCAAGGATGCCGCGTTCGACGACGCCATCCGCCACCGCTTCCTCGCCACTTGGGAAGCCGCGCGCGACGGCAAGCTTGAACACTGGCAGGACAGCGACGACGGCGCGCTGGCGCTGGTGATCGTGCTCGACCAGTTCCCGCGCAACATGTTTCGCGACGACCCCCGCGCCTTCTCCACCGACGCCCTCGCGCGCGCGGTGGCGAAGCGCGCCATCGACGCCGGCCGCGACGCCCGCGTCGCCGACGATCTGAGAGCGTTCTTCTACCTGCCCCTGATGCATTCGGAAGCCATCGACGACCAGGACGCCTGCGTCGCGCTGTACCGCCGGCTCGGCCATGCGGACAACCTGAAATTCGCGGAGATCCACGCCGACATCATCCGCAGGTTCGGCCGCTTTCCACATCGCAATGCCGTCCTGGGACGCGCGACCACCCCCGACGAGCAGGCATTCCTCGACGGCGGCGGCTTCGCCGGCTGAGACCGGCCAACCAATTGTTAACGAATGGTTGCTAAAGGCGGGGATCCCAGAAGCGGCCGCGCAGGAACCCGTTCGCCGTGGCAATCACCGATTCCCGTTCGCCGGCCGCCCCCGCCGTCGCCGCGCTGATAGCGCGGATCAGACCGATCTTCAGCGGATCGGGCGAAGCCGCCAAGACCCATCGCGCCGCCGTCGCGGTGTTCGGCATCCGCGTCGTCGGCGCGGCGCTGGCCTATGCCTCGCAGATCCTGCTGGCGCGCTGGATGGGCACGTCCGATTACGGCGTTTATGTCTACGTCTGGACCTGGGTGCTGATGCTCGGCTGCGTGTTCGATTTCGGCCTGTCGCCGACCTCGCAGAAACTCATTCCGATGTACCGCGCCCACGGCGATCTCGACCGGCTGCGCGGCTACCAGTCCGGCGCGCGGTGGATGGCGGTCGCAGCCAGCATCGTGCTGTGCCTCATGCTCGCGGGCGTGGTGTGGCTGCTGTCGCCACGCCTCGATCCGGCGATGATCGCGCCGCTGTATCTCGGCCTCCTGACGCTGCCCGCCTTCGTCGCCGCCAATATCCAGGACGGCATGGCCCGCGCCTATGACTGGATGAAGCTCGCACTGCTGCCGGCCTTCATCGCCCGTCAGGGATTGCTGATCGGCTTCACCCTCGGCGCGGTGGCGATGGGGCTGGGCTTCGACGCCACCGGCGCGATGGCGATCAGCGCCGCCGCGGTGTGGCTGGCGATGATCGGGCAATGGCTGCCGCTCGGCCGGCGTCTGGCCGCCAGCGTCGAAAAGGGGCGCAAGACCTACGACGTCAAGGCCTGGCTCGGCGTCTCGCTGCCGATGGTGCTGGTGGAGGGATTCTACCTGCTGCTGTCCTACACCGACATCCTGCTGTTGCAGCGGTTCCGTCCCTCGGACGAGGTCGGCGTCTATTTCGCGGCGGTGAAGACACTGATCCTGGTGTCGTTCATCCATTACGCCATCGCGGCGTCCTCCGCGCACCGCTTCAGCGAACTGCATGCGGCGGGCGACCGCGAGCGGCTGTCGGCCTATCTCTCCCACGCCATCAAGCTGACGTTCTGGCCGTCGCTGATCGCCACCATCGCGCTGCTCGCCGTCGGCCGTCCGATGCTGGCGCTGTTCGGTCCGCAATTCGTCGACGGCTACGGATTGATGTTCGTGCTCGCCATCGGCCTCGTGGTGCGCGCGGCGGTGGGCCCCATCGAGCGCTTCCTCAACATGGCGGGTGAGCAGAAAATCTGCGCGCTCGCCTATGCCCTGGCGTTCGCGGTCAATGTCGCGCTTTGCGTGATCCTGATCCCGCGCTTCGGCAGCTACGGCGCCGCCGCCTCGGCCTCGCTGGCCCTGGTGTTCCTCACAGCACTGCTGTTCGCAATCACCAGGCGCCGCTTCGGCTTTCGCATTTCACCCTTCGGCCGCCACCGCGGCTGAAAGGCTCACGCCGCGGTCCAGCCGCCGTCGATGGAGAGATTGGCGCCGGTGATCTGCGCGGCATCGTCGCCGCACAGGAACAGCGCGAATGCCGCCACCTGCTCGGGCGTGACGAATTCCTTGGTCGGCTGCGCATCCAGCATCACGTCGTTGATGACCTGCTCCTTGGTCATGTTGCGCGTCTTCATGGTGTCGGGAATCTGCCGTTCCACCAGCGGTGTCCACACATAGCCGGGCGAGATGCAGTTGCAGGTGACCTTGTGGGTGGCAAGCTCCAGCGCCACGGTCTTGGTGAGACCGGCGATGCCGTGCTTGGCGGCGAC
Source organism: Afipia sp. (assembly GCA_017308495.1). GTDB lineage: Bacteria > Pseudomonadota > Alphaproteobacteria > Rhizobiales > Xanthobacteraceae > Afipia. The sequence continues at coordinate 4,097 of JAFKES010000055.1, read as the reverse complement.
GTAGGCCGACTTGAACGGCGACGCCACCAGCGAATGCGCCGAGGCGGTGTTGATGATGCGGCCCCAACCGCGCTTCTTCATGCCGGGCACCGCCGCGCGGATGCCGTGAAACGCCGACGACAAATTGATGGCGATGATGGCGTTCCACTTGTCGATCGGAAACTCCTCCACCGGCGAAACGAACTGGATGCCGGCGTTGTTGACCAGGATGTCGACCGCTCCGAACGTCTTTTCGCCGAGCGCGACCATGCCGGCGATCTCGTCCGGCTTGGTCATGTCGGCCGGCGAGTAGACCGCCTTGACGCCGAAATCCTTCTCGATGGCCGCACGCTCCTTTTCGATATCGGCCGGCGCGCCGAAGCCGTTGATGACCACGTTGGCCCCGGCGCCGGCGAAGGCCCGCGCATAAGCGAGGCCGATGCCGCTGGTCGAACCCGTCACCACCGCTGTCTTGCCCGAGAGAGTACCCATCATTCGCTCCTGTTTGACGTCATCTGATCTGTTCCTCTCCCTCCTGGCTGAGATCGTAGGTCACCAGGGTCTGGTCCGACTGCGGCCGGTCCAGCCACTCCGGATGGCGCATGGACTGGTGCACGTCGCGTTCGCCGGCGGTCCAGTGCTCGACCATGCCCAGGCGGGAGAAATCGTAATCCTTCGACGAGGTCTCGTGTGTCTTGCTGCGATAGATCAGATGCACGATGCTCACCGTGTTTTCCTCGGCCGCCTTGCTCACCGTGGCAGCCAGCGGATCGTTCTTGAGGTCGTCCGGCAGTTTGGCGATCAGATCACGCATCGCCTTCCTGATTTCGTGAATCTTGCGGGCCTTGTCGGTATTGAGACGGGTGCGGCTGGAATAGCGGATGTCCTTCTCGCGCTCGGCCGCCTCCACCAGCGTCTGCGGCAACGGCCCGTGCGCGCTGAACAGATCGATCTGGAAGATCAGGAGATCCCGTCTGGTCTCGGCGTCGAGCACATAATCCAGCGGCGTGTTGGAGGCAACACCGCCGTCCCAGTAATGTTCCCCCTCGATCTCGATCGGGGGAAAGCCCGGCGGCAGCGCGCCCGAGGCCATGATGTGCTCGGGCCCGATTTTCTTGTTGAGCCGCCGGAATTCGGCGTTGTCGAAATAGCGGAAATTGCCGCTGGTGACGCTGACCGCGCCAACGCTCAGGCGCGTCTTCACCGCGTTGATGCGGTCGAAATCCACCAGCCGCTCCAGCGTGGCGCGCAGCGGCGAGGTGTCGTAATAGCTCTGGGCCTGCGGGCTGCCCGCGGGCCACACCGTCGCCGGCGGGAAGCGCGGGCGGAAGAAGCCGGGCACCCCGAACGTGGCGATCATCGCCGCGCTGGTCTCGTTGAAGACCGCGCGTGCCTGATCGCTCTGGACCAGCGGCGCCCACGGCATCGGCGAGGCCGACGACACCATCTCCCAGAACTCTCTCAGCCGCGCCACGCGCGTCTCGCGCGAATTACCGGCGATGATCGCGGCGTTGATGGCCCCGATCGAAATGCCCGCCACCCATGCCGGCTCGAAGTTGTGGTGACACAACGCCTGATAGGCCCCGGCCTGATACGAGCCCAGCGCGCCGCCGCCCTGCAGCACGAGTACGCGCTGCGCCTGTTTCGGCGTAGGCCGGGCCGAGGAAGAAACCGAGGAAGGAAAAGACTGCGAATCCATCGTCACTCACTGACGGCATTGCGGCATGCCGATGAGGCGGTACCGTGGCGCCAGTTCACGTCCGCGTCAATCCGCGCGGAAATCGAGGCAGAGTCACGGAAGATTGACCACCGGTCGCGCGCGGCGGCCGCTAGCCGGGCGCGGCGAGGATCAGGGTCCAGAACACCTTGTATTTGGTGTTGGGAACATAGGTCGCGGCAATGCCCATTTTGGTCACGCCGGTCGCCAGCATATTGGCCCTGTGCGGCGGCGAATCGCGCCAGCCGGAAAAAGCTTCGGCCAGCGTGTGATATCCGGCCGAGACGTTCTCCACCGCCTTCGCCGCGTCGAAGCCCGAAGCCTTGATGCGCTTGTCGAGCGTGCCGGCGACGTTGTGATCGAGCTTGTTGCGGCTGGCCATGGCCTGCGACTGCGCTTCCGCCGCTTTCATCAGCAGCGGATCGACGGTGACCGCGCCGAGCCCGTTGTTCTGCCGGTAGCCGGAGATCATCGAGGCCGCCACCGCTGGATCGAGCCGCGCGCCCGCCGCCGCCATGCTGACATAGAACGCCGGCTGTTCGGTGGACGGCGCCCGATCCGCACCGCATCCACCCAGAATCGCCAGCGCCATCAGCGCCGCCACGGCCCCCGCCACCCGTCTCATGACCCTTCCCCACCGCTGAAAACGCGGTTGTTGCACACAAACCGTGGCTGAAAGGTGAACGCCGGCAAAGACCGGAAAGAGAATCGCCTCCTGCAAGTCCGCGCCCGGGTCAGGCCGGCGCAAGACCGGCTTGCCCAGAGTGCATCTCAGGCCGCGAACAGGCGGTAGCGGCGAGGCTGCAGCCCAACCGCGTCGCCCGGCTTGAGCTCGCGGTCGCGCGGGGCGTCGATCTCGATCAGAATCTCGGCCCCGCCGTTGCGCAGGACCACGTCGGCGCGCTGGGTCGGTCCGAAGGCGCGGACGTGGCGCACCTCGCCCGAGAACACGCCGCGGCCGTACGGCACGATCGCCACATCGTGACGGCGGATGAACAGTTGCGAGGGGCCGGAGACGGCACTCTGCGCCTCGAGGGCGAGCACCTTGCCGTCCAGCCTGACGCGACCATCGGCGACCTCCACCGGCAGCACGATGGACTCGCCGATGAAGCCGTGGACGAAGGCGGTGGCCGGATTGTCGTAGACGTCGCCGGGCGTGCCGATCTGCTCGATCCGGCCCTTGTCCATCACCACCACGCGATTAGCCACTTCCAGCGCCTCCTCCTGATCGTGGGTGACGAAGATCGAGGTGACGTGAATCTCGTCGTGCAACTGACGCAGCCAGCGCCGGAGCTCCTTGCGTACCTTGGCGTCGAGCGCACCGAACGGCTCGTCCAGCAGCAGGATGCGCGGCTCGATGGCCAACGCGCGCGCCAGGGCGATGCGCTGGCGCTGACCGCCCGACAGCTGGTTCGGATAGCGGTCGGCCAGCCAGTCGAGCTGCACGAGATCGAGCAGTTCCTTGACGCGCCTGCGGATAGACGCCTCATCCTTGCGGATGGCGCGCGGCTGCACCCGCAAACCGAACGCCACGTTCTCGAACACGCTCATGTGGCGGAACAAAGCGTAGTGCTGGAACACGAAGCCGACATGGCGCTCGCCCGCACCGCGCCGCAGCGCATCCTCGCCGTCGAACATCACCGAACCGGAATCCGGCCAGTCGAGTCCGGCGATGATGCGCAGGAGCGAGGTCTTGCCCGACCCCGACGGGCCGAGCAGCGCCACCAGTTCGCCGGTCGCCACCTTGAGATCGACATTGTCGAGCGCGGTAAAGCGGCCAAAGGTCTTCACGATGTTGCGAACTTCAATCGTCACGGCCGGGCTGTCCTTGTTCGAGATGGCTTTCGAGCGCGGTCTTCACCACCAGCGTGACCAGCGCGAGAAACGCCAGCAGGGAGGCGATCGCGAACGACGCCACAAACTGGTATTCATTGTAGAGAATTTCCACCAGCAGCGGCATGGTGTTGGTCTCGCCGCGGATGTGGCCGGACACCACCGACACCGCGCCGAACTCGCCCATGGCGCGAGCGTTGCAAAGCAGGACGCCGTAGAGAACACCCCATTTGATGTTGGGCAAGGTGACGCGCAGGAAAGTGCGCAGCCCCGAGGCGCCGAGCGAGATTGCGGCCTCCTCCTCTTGGGTGCCCTGTTCCTGCATCAGCGGGATCAGTTCACGCGCGACGAAGGGGAATGTCACGAAAGTGGTGGCCAGCACGATGCCGGGCACGGCAAACAGGATCTGGATGCCGTGGGCCTGCAGCCACGCGCCGAAATAGCCCTGCGCGCCGAACAGCAGCACGAACACCAGACCGGAGATCACCGGGCTGACCGAGAACGGCAGGTCGATCAGCGTGATCAGCAGCACCTTGCCGGGGAACTCGAACTTCGAAATGGCCCAGGC
>JAFKES010000054.1 GCA_017308495.1 Afipia sp. | reverse complement strand
GGCCCGCCCGCCTCGCGCCAGGCGGTGAAGCCGCCGCCAAGATGAGCAACCGGCGTCAGCCCCATGTCCTGCGCGGTCTTGGCGGCGAGCGCCGAGCGCCAGCCGGACGCGCAGTGAAACACGAACTTCCTGTTCTCCTGAAAGATCGGCTTGGCGTAGGGGCTGTCCGGATCGATCCAGAACTCCAGCATGCCGCGCGGGCAATGGAACGCGCCGGGAATGCGGCCCTCGCGCTCGATCTCGCGCGGATCACGCAGGTCCACGATCACCACATCGCCGGACCCGATTCCGCCCTGCAGAAACCGCTCGATCGCCTCGGCGGCGTTGATGGTCTCGATCTGGGCATTGGCCTCATCGAGCAGCTTCTTGTAACCGCGGGTGATGGTGGGGGGCATGGAGCATTCCTTTACGAAGCGTTGGTTGTCACCGCTCCCCGCAACGGCGGGGCGAGGGAGAAGATCTACCGCGTCAATTCCTTCATCGCGTCTTCAAGGCCGTCCAGCGTCAGCGGAAACATGCGCTCGGAGAACAGGCGACGGATGATGGTGGTGGATTCCGAATAGTCCCAGTGCTTGCGCGGCACCGGATTGAGCCACACGGCATGCGGATAGGTGCGCGTCACCCGGTCCAGCCACACCGAGCCCGGCTCCTCGTTGACGTGCTCGACCGAGCCGCCCGGCACCATGATCTCGTAAGGCGACATCGACGCATCGCCGACGAACACGACCTTGTAGTCGTGCGGGAACTTGTGCAGGACATCCCACGTCGGCGTGCGATCCGAGAAGCGGCGCTTGTTCTGCTTCCACACCCCCTCGTAGAGGCAGTTGTGGAAGTAGAAATACTCCATGTGCTTGAACTCGGTCTTCGCCGCCGAGAACAGTTCCTCGACCTGCCGGATGTGGCCGTCCATTGAGCCGCCGATATCGAAGAAGATCAGCACCTTCACCGCGTTGCGCCGCTCCGGGCGCATGTGCACGTCGAGATAGCCGTGGTTGGCGGTCTCCTTGATGGTGGTGTCGAGATCGAGTTCGTCCGGCGCGCCGGTGCGCGCGAACTTGCGCAGGCGGCGCAGCGCCACCTTGATGTTGCGGATGCCGAGCTCAACGTTGCCGTCGAGGTCCTTGAACTCGCGCTTGTCCCACACCTTCACCGCGCGGAAATTGCGGTTCTTCTCCTGGCCGATGCGGATGCCTTCGGGATTGTAGCCGTCGGCACCAAAAGGCGATGTGCCGCCGGTGCCGATCCACTTGTTGCCGCCCTGATGGCGCTTCTTCTGCTCCTCGAGGCGCTTCTTGAGCGTCTCCATAAGCTTGTCCCAGCCCATGGCCTCGATCTGCTTCTTCTCTTCCTCGGTAAGATATTTCTCCGCCGCCCTGCGCAGCCACTCGGCGGGAATCTCCGCCTTTTCCATGGCGTCGAGCAGGCTTTCGAGGCCCTTGAACACCGTGCCGAACACGCGGTCGAACTTGTCGAGGTTGCGCTCGTCCTTCACCAGCGCGGCGCGCGACAGATAGTAGAAATGCTCAACGCTCTGGTCGGCGAGGTTGGCGTCGAGCGCCTCCATCAGCGTCAGATATTCGCGCAGCGTAACCGGAACCTGCGCGTCGCGCAGCGATGTGAAGAATTGCAGGAACATAGGGTTTAGATCGCCTCCGAAACCGCTGCCGTCAAGGGCGGATCGCCGGCCGCGCGGGCCGGACAAGGCGAAACTACAGGGTCGGGAGCCGACCGTCTGCCCGCGCGAACCTGGAAAGCCACTCCGCAAGGCAGGATTGCGTTCAAAAACAGCACTGGTGCTATCTGGATTACCGTGCCATTTCAATTATTCTGCCGGGCGACGTCCACCGGGACGGTCCAGCCGGACAGCCCGCGACGTTGACCGGGAGCGCGGCCATCGCGGAGCCGCCGCGTTTCAAACAAGGAATTTCTTCCATGGGCATTGAATCCATTCTCGTCTGGCTGATCGTCGGCGCAATCGCGGGCTGGCTCGCTGGCCTCGTGGTCAAGGGCGCGGGCTTCGGGCTGATCGGCAACATCGTGGTCGGTATCATCGGCGCGGTGGTGGCGGGCTGGCTCTTGCCGCAACTCGGCGTCCGCCTCGGCACCGGCATCGTCAGCGCCATCATCAATTCCGCCATCGGCGGCATCGTCGTGCTGGTGATCCTGTCGTTGATCCGGCGGGCGTGACGATCTACTCCCCCTTATATTCAGCGACCGCCGAAAAGGCGGTCGTTTGCTGTTTGCAGCGGCGACGACAACCACACGGATAGAGATTACAAGGCAGGCTTTCGATGAAATTCACCGGCACCAAGAACTACGTCGCCACTGACGATCTCAAGGTCGCGGTCAACGCCGCGATCGTGCTCGAACGCCCGCTGCTGGTGAAGGGCGAGCCCGGCACCGGCAAGACCGTGCTCGCCGAGGAAGTGGCGAGCGCGCTCGATGCGCCGCTGCTGACCTGGCACATCAAATCCACCACCAAGGCGCAGCAGGGCCTTTACGAATACGACGCGGTGTCGCGCCTGCGCGACAGCCAGCTCGGCGACTCGCGCGTCTCGGACATCTCGAACTACATCAAGCGCGGCAAGCTGTGGGACGCCTTCGTCAGCGACAAGCGCCCGGTGCTGCTGATCGACGAGATCGACAAAGCCGACATTGAGTTTCCCAACGACCTCCTGCTCGAACTCGACCGCATGGAGTTCTACGTCTACGAGACCGGCCAGACCATCAAGGCGAAGCAGCGCCCGATCATCATGATCACCTCGAACAACGAAAAGGAGCTGCCGGACGCGTTCCTGCGCCGCTGCTTCTTCCACTACATCAAGTTCCCCGATGCCGACACCATGCAGGCCATCATCGACGTCCACTTCCCAGGCATCAAGAAGCGGCTCGTCGAAGAAGCGCTGCGCATTTTCTTCGAGGTGCGCGACGTCCCCGGCCTGAAGAAGAAGCCATCGACCTCGGAACTGCTGGACTGGCTGAAGCTGCTGCTCAACGAGGAAATGTCGCCGGAGCAGTTGCGCGAACGCGATCCGCGCCGACTGATCCCGCCGCTGCACGGCGCGCTGCTCAAGAACGAGCAGGACGTCCACCTGTTCGAACGCCTGGCGTTCCTCAGCCGCCGCGAAGTGTGAGCCCCGCGCCTCGGGGCGGCATCGGCGCGCCGGATTGCGCGGCTCAGCCGCGCGGGCGCTCCAGCTGATAGGTCAGGTGCGCCTTCACCGTCGGCCATTCGGACGCGATGATGCTGTAGACTACCGTGTCGCGCAGCGTACCATTGGGTGCGATCTGATGACTGCGCAAGACGCCGTCCTGCTTGGCGCCCAGCCGCTCGATGCCGCGCCGGCTCTGGTGATTGAAGAAATGCGTGCGGAATTCCACCGCGATGCAATCCAGCGTCTCGAAGGCGTGGCTCAGCAGCATGAGCTTGCACTGGGTGTTGAGCGGCGTGCGCTGGACCCGCCGCGCATACCAGGTCGATCCGATCTCGACCCGCCGGTTGGCGGCGTCCACGTTCATGTAGGTGGTCATGCCGGCGATGCGGCCGCCGGCATCCTTCACCGTGAACGGCAGCATGGACCCGCCCGCCTGCAAGCCAAGGCGGCGGTCGATTTCACGCCCCATGTCCTCGGGGCGCGGGATGAAGGTGTACCACAACGCCCACAACTCGCCGTCCTTCACCGCCGCGACCAGACCATCGTGATGGTCGCGCGACAGCGGTTCGAGCCGGGCATGCGGGCCGTTGAGGGTAACGGAAGAAAGCCAGGTCATCGAGAGTTTCTCCGCTCTTAGTTCAGCGTGTTGTGCGGCATGCATCCGGCCATCAGAAGACCGTCATTGCCGGGCTCGACCGGCAATCCATCTCGCTTGTAAAAACGTTTTGATAGGATGGATGCGCGGGACATAAGGGCGTCCACGCCCGTCTTCGACGGGCTATGCCCGCGCATGACCGTCTTGTGTTCACTTGTTCAGGAAATTCAGCGGCAGGCCGCCGCGCGGCCAGTCCATCGCAACCAGTTCGCCCTTGCCCGACAGGGTGATATAGGCCGTCTTCAGCTCCGGCCCGCCGAAGGCGATGTTGGTGGTGACGTTGTCGCCGGTCGGCACCTGCTCCACCAGCGCCCCGTCCGGCGCGATCACCGAGATGCAGCCGGAAATCAGCGTCGCGACGCAGACATTGCCCGATGCCTCCACCGCCAGCGAGTCGTACATCTGGTAACCGCCGAGACCCGAAATCGGCTTGCCGATCTCGCCGCGATAGATCGCAGGCCCCGGCCGGATCTCGCCCGGCGCGCCGATGGCGAACGCCCACAGCCGCGCGGTCGGCGTCTCGGCGACATAGACGGTCTTTTCGTCGGGCGACAGGCCGATGCCGTTGGCGGGCAGCATGTGCGGCACCGCCTCGACCAGCCCGGCGCCGCCCGTCTTCATGTAGTAGACCGCGCCGACATCGAGATCGTGCGCGCGGCGCTTGCCGAGGTCGGTGAACCAGAGACCGCCCTCCCGGTCGAACACGAGGTCGTTGGGCCCCTTGAGCGGGCGCTCGCCGCAATGGGTGAACAGCGTCTCCACCTGGCCGCTTTGCAGATCGACCCGCTGCAACGCTCCGCCGATATATTCGGACGGCCGCGGTCCGCCGGGCATGATCACCCCACCCGGCCCCGGGGCCCAGGCGAAGCCGCCGTTGTTGCACAGATAAATCTTGCCGTCGGGTCCAAGCGCCGCGCCGTTCGGGCCGCCCGGAATCTTCGCGACGATTTCCTTGCGGCCGTCGGGATAGACGCGGGTGAGGGTCTGGCGGCGGATTTCCACCAGCACCACCGAGCCGTCTGGCATCACCACCGGCCCTTCCGGAAATTCGAGACCGGTTGCGATGACGCGCAGATTCGACATGAAGACCTCCCCGAACGACGGACGGTTGGGTTGATAGCAGGCGCGGCTCAGGCCGTTCCACAGAAATCCTGCCACACCAGCCCGGCGGCTGCGATATCCGACAGCGCGGTGCCGACCGCCTTGAACACGGTGATCTCGTGCGGACCGGCGCGTCCCCGGCTCTCGCCGCGGCACAGTTCGGCCAGCGAACCCTGCACATCGTCCGGCGTGATGACGCCGCTGCGGATCGGGTCGAGCAGTTCGCCGCTTTCCTTGAGCGCATCATAGGTATCGATCCAGAGGCGGCCGCGGCGAAACACGTCGTCATCGGCCTCGCGCATGAACGGCGTGAAGCTGCCGATCAGGTCGAGATGAACGCCGGGCTTCAGCCACGCGCCCTTGATGATCGGCCGTGGCGCCAGCGTGGCGCAGCTCACGATATCCGCCTCGCCCACCGCCTGCGCCAGATCGGTCGCGACGTGCGCATCGATCCCGGCGGCGCGCAGACCGGACACCAGCCGCTCCGCCCCGACCGGGTTGACGTTCCACACCGCGACGCGTTCGATCGGCCGCACCGCGCGCACCGCGTCGGCGGCAAGGCTGGCAATGCGGCCCGCGCCGACCACCAGCAGCCGCGTGGCGTCCGCGCGGGCGAGGAACGACGCGCCGAGCGCGGCGATGCCCACGGTGCGCCGCGAGGTGATCTCGTTGCCGTCGATCAGCGCGAGGTGCCGGCCGGTCGCGCCGTCGCACAGCAGATAGCTGGAGAACAGCCCCGGCAGCGCGCGCTTGCCGTTCTCCGGAAAGATGGTGACGATCTTGATCCCGAGCAACGCGTGCTGCCACGCCGGCATGATCAGCACCGTGGCGGTCGAACCGTCGGGCTGCGGAATGAAGTGGTGGTGGCGCAGCGGCACCTGCGCCCCTGCGGCGAAGGCCTCGCGCAGCGCCGGGATCAGGCGCGTGAACGGCAGGCTGGCGCGGGTGCGCGCGGCATCGATGACAACGGGGAAGGCGGTGGCCGGGCTCATCCGCGAACTCTACTCCGTCATTGCGAGGAGCGTAAGCGACGAAGCAATCCAGTTCTGGACTGACCGGTTCTGGATTGCTTCGCTTCGCCCGCAATGACGGCTTGGGTTTTTAACCCGTCTACCAATACCTTGCGGAAGGCGCGGTCGCGCTTGAGGTGCCATTCGCGGCTCATGGCCTCCTCCCGGGTAGCGAAGCCTTCGGTGTGCAGCAGCACCCAGGCGCGACCGCGCGTCGTGCGCGCGCCAGTGCCGGCATTGTGCTGCCTGAGGCGGCGGGCGACGTCGCTGGTCCAGCCCACATAGGACAGCCAGCGGCCCTTGTGGCAGCAGCCGAGCACATAGACAAAGGCGATGGGCGCCGATGTCGCGGCGCGGGGCGTCACTTCGCCTCCGGCGCCTTCGGTGCGTCCTTCGCGGGCGAGTCCTTGGCGGGCGCGACCGTCGCCGCCGGCTTTTTGGTCAGCGCCTCGACCTGCCCCTGCAACTGGGTCACCGCCGCCTGCAGGCCAGCCACGGTAGCTTTCAGCGCATCGATCTGCCGGTTGGCCGCGTCGAGCTTCTGATGGCTGTCCAGCGCCACCTTGCTCAGCGCCGATTTGAGGAAATTGATGTTGCTCTGCAGACAGCCGGTGCGCCGCTCCATGGTCTTCTCGGCTGTGCACAGTTCGATGCCGGGCACGTCCTGCGCCCGCGCCACGCCCGTCGCCAGCACCGCCAGCACCGCCGCCGCCATCCACGATCTATGCATGCTCCGCCTCCCGCTTGCGACCTGTCCCATAACGTGACGAAACGATTGCGGCACTTTAAGCTTTGGAACACGCATGGAACGAAACGCGCCCGAATCAGCGATTGATACCATGAGCGACCGCGGAGCGTCCGACATCTTGTGTCCGGCCCGCAAAGCGTGTCCATATCGGGGAACCCAGACTCCGCGCGCCCGCGCCGGACGTGCGGCAACCGTTAACCGGCGAAAGCCACCAACTCCCTGTCGAAAGTGACCCGAACGATGACCGAGCTTCACGGCGTGTATCCCTATCTCGTCTCGCCCATCACTGCGGACGGCCGCATCAAGACCGAGGTGCTGGGCCGGCTATGCAACGATCTGATCGCGGCCGGCGTGCACGGGCTGACACCGCTCGGCTCCACCGGCCGCGTGCCGGTGATCGCCGGCGTCGCCTCCACCGCCACCGCCGACGCGGTGGCGCAGGCCAAAGCCTATCAGGCGCTCGGCGCCAACGGCATTCTGGCGATCCTTGAAGCGTATTTCCCGGTCAAGGACCCGCAGGTGGAAGCGTATTTCCGCGCCATCGCCGATGCGGTGGACGTTCCAGTGGTGATGTACACCAATCCGAATTTCCAGCGCTCGGACCTGACCCTCGACGTCATCGCGCGCCTCGCGGAGCATCCGCGCATCGTCGCCATCAAGGACGCCTCGAACAACACCGGCCGCCTGCTGTCGATCATGAACCGCTGCGGCGGCAAGATGGAGGTATTCGCGGCCTCGGCACATATTCCGGCGGCGGTGATGCTGATCGGCGGCAAGGGCTGGATGGCGGGGCCGGCCTGCATCGTGCCGCGCCAGAGCGTGCAGCTTTACGAGCTGTGCAAGGCCGCACGATGGGACGAGGCGATGGCGCTGCAGCGCCGGCTATGGCGCATCAACGAGGTGTTCGCACGCTTCAATCTCGCCGCCTGCATCAAAGCCGGACTCGAAATCCAGGGCTACGCGGTGGGCGATCCGGTCGCGCCGCAGGCCCCGCTTACCGCGGACGAGCGCAAGGTGGTGGAAGCTCTGCTGCGGGATCTGTAACGGCCACGGCTGGATTCCCCCCGCGCCCCGCCCTATCTTCTCTTCCCGGAGCGCCGGTCACATCATTGCGCAGAGGTGTTGCTATGGTCAGGGTCGTCTACGAAGTGGTTGAGCACGATGGCGGGTGGGCCTACCGGTTCAACAACGTGTTCTCGGAGACCTTCCCGACCCATGCCGCCGCCCGCGCGGCCGCGGAACGCGCCGCGGCCGAACAGCGCGTGCCGGGCCGTACCGAGGCGATCCAGTACGAAGACCGCGACGGCCGGTGGCGCGAAGAGACCGCCAAGGGCGACGACCGGCCCTCGACCGAGGTGGTAGACCGCAACGGAACCTGAAGCACGCCCTGTCGCACCGCGATTGCAACGCGGCCCGCGCCGTTCTAGAACGCCGCCATGGTCAAGGCACTGCGCAACTGGCTCCAAACCCACGAACTGCCGGCAATCATCATCGCCGTGCTGAGCGTCATCATGCTGATGTCGGTCACGCTGGTGGTCGGCGGCTACTGGCTGGTGACACGCTGAAGCGCGCCACTCCGGACCGGCATGGCCCTCACGCCTGTCCGCGGGACTGTTATTTCTGATCGCGGAAATACGGCTCGACCGCGCCGGTGAGCTTGATGGTCAGCGGGTTGCCGTAGCGATCCTTGGACGAGCCGGCCGTCACCCGCACCCACCCCTCGCTGACGCAATATTCCTCGACATTGGTCTTCTCGACGCCCTTGAAGCGGATGCCGACGTCGCGCGACAGGATCGCCTCGTTGTAGTAGGGGCTGCGCGGATCGGTGGAGAGGCGGTCGGGCAACTGGTCGCTCATGAGAAACATCCTGCAGGCAATGGCGTGGCGGCCGGGGATTGCGAAAGCATCCCGGATCACAGGAGCTTTTCGATGGCGGGGATCAGCGTGGCGGGGGCCGTCGCCGAACCATAGCGCGCGGCAACCTCTCCGTAACGATCAACCAGGAACTTTGTAAAGTTCCATTTGATCGCTTTTGAACCGAGCATGCCCGGCTGCCGGCTCTTGAGATGGGCGAACAGCGGATGGGCGTGGGCGCCGTTGACTTCGATCCGGGCGAACAGCGGAAACGTCACATCATACGTCCGCGAGCAGAACGCGGCGATCTCCGCAGCGCTGCCCGGCTCCTGCCGGCCGAACTGGTTGCACGGAAAGCCCAGCACGCTGAAGCCGCGCGCCGCGAAACGGCGGTACAGGTCCTCAAGCTGGGCGTATTGCGGCGTGAAGCCGCAGGCGCTGGCGGTGTTGACGATCAGCAGCACCTGCCCCGCGAACCGCCGCAGCGGCACCTCCGCGCCGTCGATCGCCACCGCCGTAAAATCGTACACCGTGGTCATACCACCTCCGGTTCACCGCGCGGCGCACGCCGCGGATGTCAGGTACGGAAACCGCCGCGCTGCTGGCTGGCGAGCCAATCGGACAGCTTCGCCGGCGTATCCTTCGCAGTCGTCTTGGTTCCCGCTTTCGTGCCCTTGCCGCCGCTCCGGGCCGCAGTTTTCTTCACTGGGCGCGCGGGCGCAGCAGCCGCCTCGGCCGCTTCCCGGGCAAGGCGCAGCGCGCGCAGCTTCTCCATATTGGCGCGCACCGCGCGTCCCTCGGCCTCATATTGGGCCAGGCCGCTGTCGCGCGCCGGGGTCGTCTCGGAGGACGTCGCATCGGAAGTTCGTCGGGTGTTGTTGGTGGTCATCGCTCGTCGTCGTTGTTGTCGGGATCGGCCGCAGCCGCTGTTGCGGCTTGATGTAGCCGATCCCGGTCGCCGTGTCTCGCCTTAGCGCCGCAACGCCACCATGCCTCCCGGATCGGTTATTCTGCGCGATTCCGGCCCTATCCGGACGCCACGGAAAGCCATATTTATCCGTCAAGCGATATTATGGCGGCCAAGGCCGGCCCGAACGAGACCAAAGTGTGAGCGCCAGAACCACCATCGTGCTGCTGATCTGCGGTGCAGGCATCATCGCCGGCGCGGGCGCGGGCGTCTGGCTGTTCGGCGATCAACTGCTGTTCCAGAACGCATCGGCCTCGCTGTCCCCGGACGATCCCGCTTTCGACGCGCCCTATCCCGTCTCCAGCACCGACCTCAAGCGGGACCGCGACTTCACCACGATCCCCGTGCCGGCGCCGGCCGCGCCGTCGCTGCCGAACGACATGTACGAGACCGCCCAAGCGTGGCTGAACGCGCCGGTGACGCTGCCGCGCTTCACCACGCCGCGGGCCGACAAGCCGGCGCGGCTGTTCATCAACGAGATGCAGATCGCGGGCATCAAGAAGCGCCTCAACCTCAGCGCCGCCCAGCAGAAATACTGGCCGCCGGTGGAGAACGCGCTGCGCCGGGTGACGGTCCAGATCGAGGACTATCAGAAGCGCCAGAAGAAATCGCGCGACGAAACCTTCGATACCGGCAGCGAGGCGGTGCAGCAGTTGCAGACCGCCGGCAAGGCGCTCTACGACCAGCTCAACGGCACCCAGAAGAACGACCTCGCACTGCTGGCGCGCATGGCCGGGCTGGGACCGGCCTTCGCCATGGTCACCGGCAAGGCGGTGGCGAAGAACGAGCCGGAGAATTCGCGCTGACGCGCACTGACATCGCCCATTCGAGAAATACTGCCCCGGACAAGCTTCGATACGTCGAGTGGGCCGGTGCCCCCCGACTGCGCAGCCCCCTCACTCAAAGCTACATGCCGAGATATGTCGCACGTATTTCAGGCCTGCTCTTCACGTCCATCGCCGGCCCGGCCAAGACGACACGTCCCGTCTGGAGAACGACGGCATCGTTCGATATCGCGAGGCTCTCCGACAGACGCTGTTCGACGAGCAATACGGTGATGCCTGCGTCCCGGATCGCCTGCACGGCCTGAAAAATCTCAGTCACCAGCTTCGGCATGATTCCCTGCGATGGCTCGTCAAGCATCAGCAGGCGCGGCCGGGTCATTAGCGCCCGCCCGATGGCCAGCATCTGCTGCTCGCCTCCGGAAAGCGTACCCGCCGCCTGATTGAGCCTTTCACCGAGGCGAGGAAAGAGACTCATGACCATGTCGAGCCCGCGCTCCCGGTCGGCCTCCCTCCGATAGAGGTAGCTTCCGAGGCGCAAATTCTTGCGGACATTCAGGCCCGGAAACAGCTGACGTGTCTCGGGAACGTATGCGAGGCCGCGCGCGGTGATAAGGTGAGGCTTCATTCCATCGATGCGGACGCCGTCAAACGTCACCGACCCGCTCCGCAGCCCATGAATGCCGGAAATGGTTTTCAACAGCGTCGATTTTCCGGCGCCGTTCGCACCGGCGACGGTCATGATGCTTCCGCGCACGACATCGAAGGATACATCCTGGATAGCAATAAGCCCCTGGTATCCCGACGTAAGGTTGCGGACTTCAAGCATGGCCAGGCCCCAGATAAGACTCGACGACTCTTGGATTGCTGACCACCGCCTGAGGCGAGCCTTCCGCGATCACCTGACCAAGATCGAGCACGATGGCCCGATCGACCAGCGGCATCACGATTTCCATGACGTGCTCGACCATGACGATCGTGATGCCGCGATCCTTGATCCGCCGAATGAGCTCGACACCCGCTTTCGCTTCCGTGGGAGTCAACCCCGTCAGCACTTCATCAAGTAGAAGCAGCTTCGGCTCGGTGGCCAATGCGCGGGCGAATTCCAGCCTGCGTTTTTCGGGGGATGTCAGATCGGAAGCCAGTACATCCGCGCGGTCGGCAAGGCCCGCGAACTCCAGCACCCTATACGCCGCCAGCCGCGCGTCGGCGGTTCGCTTGTTGCGAACCAGCGCACCAACCAACACATTGCTGAGCACCGACATCTGATCGAACGACCGGACGACCTGAAATGTCCGTGCAATGCCCAATCCGCACCGATCGGTCGCGTTACGATTTGTGATATCAGTTCCGTTGAAGATGATGCGGCCGGATGTCGGCAGATAAAGACCCGCGATCTGGTTGAACAGCGTCGACTTGCCTGCGCCGTTCGGCCCGATGAGTCCCAGAATCTCTCCACGCGTAACGTCGAACGATACATCCTTGTTCGCGATCAATCCTCCGAAGCGCCGCGTGATCCCTTTTAACTCGAGAATGTTATCCACGGGCCGACCTCGCCCGTTTACGCGGCATCCTGAATAGGCTGACCAATCCTTCCGGACGCAGGAGCGATATGCCCAACAGCAGAACGCCATAGATCGCGAGATTAAGACCGGATCCGGTCCCCCCGGCGTAGCTTCGGGTCACTTCACCGATCGGGATGAGGATCAGCGCGCCCAGCGCAGGTCCCCATAGCGTTCCGATGCCTCCAAGAACCGACGGCAAAGCGATCAGCAGGGAGATCTGAAATCCCATCACGCTGGACGGATCGATATAGGAAACGAACAGGCCATAGATGCCACCGGCGACCGCCGTAAGCGCGCTCGACACCGCGGAGGCAGCCATCTTGGAGCGCAGGACGTTGACACCGAGACTCTGCGCCGCCTCGGGATTGCTGGTAACCGCGCGCCACCAGTAACCTGCCCGGCTGTCCTCGATGAACCAGCATATCAGCCACGCCGACATCGCCAGCGACAGCGCGACATAGAAATAGGGATTTTTGTTGCGCCCAAACTGCAGGGTTGCCCAGCTATCCGGCCCGTACGGCAATTGGATGCCCAGAGCACCGCCCACGAATTCCCAGTTCGTGATCAGGACAAGAGCCGCCTCCGCAACGACGATCGTGGCGATCGTATAGTAATGTCCCTTCATGCGCGCGAACGGCCAACTGATCGCGTATGCGAGCAACGCCGACAGCAGGCCGCCTGCCGGAATTCCGATCCATGGCGAAACGCTGAACTTCGACAGCAGAACGAACGTCACGTAAGCGCCGAGGCCGAAGTAGAGACCATGCCCCAATGACACCTGACCGCAATATCCGCCGAGAATATTCCAGCTCTGCGCGGCAAACGCGAACAGGATCGTCAGGATCACGACGTTCATGATGTAGACGTCGCTGACGACGAGCGGTATCAGGCACAGCCCCCCGAAAACAAGCAGCGCCATGAGAAGATCGAACCGGCGCGACCGCGCAAATCTGCGCAAGCTCTCGGGCTGGCTCTCCATGGGACCGGTCAATGTTGATTCCAGCGTCATTACATGGATCCGAATAGGCCACGCGGCCGAAAGAACATGACGGCGAGGTAGATGGCATAAACGCCGACCGCCTTCAGGGATGGCGAGACAAACAAGGCCGTGCACGCTTCGACCACACCGATGACAAGCCCGGCAACCAGCGCGCCATAGATACTTCCAAAGCCTCCAAGCGCGACGGTGACGAAAGTGATGAGCGAAAAGGAAGCGCCCACGCCGGGGTGAATGTAGAAGAAGGTTGCGAGGATGCTGCCGGCGAGACCCACCATGGCCGCGCCCAGCCCCCAGCCCGCCGTGAACACCCTGT
Source organism: Afipia sp. (assembly GCA_017308495.1). Classification (GTDB taxonomy): domain Bacteria; phylum Pseudomonadota; class Alphaproteobacteria; order Rhizobiales; family Xanthobacteraceae; genus Afipia. Next base: position 5,844 of record JAFKES010000054.1, on the reverse strand, counting down.
TGCGATCGATCCCCACGAGAGCGACGGCGCTTGCATCCTCGCGCGTCGCTTCGAGCGCCTGTCCGAGATCGGTGCGACTGATGAGAAACCAGAGCCCCGCGAACGCGCCGATCGAAACCGCCGCGCCGATAAGCTGACTCAACGGAATATTCGCGCCAAGGAACTGAATCGCCTTATCCGTGACGAAACTCGGTGGCAGATTTCGATAGTCGGGCGAGAACAGCATCTGGACAAGGCCCGTGAGAAACAGGCCAAGCCCAAATGTCGCGAACACCTGCACCATTCCGGCGTTCTTCTTGGCGCGGAGCGCAAATTGGCCGATGCCAAGATACACTCCGCTACCGAACACGAACATCAGCGCCGCGACCAGCGGCGCCAGCACGAGCGGGTCCAGCCCCAGCCACATGACAAGGCCGAACATCACATACATGGAGATCATCAAGAATTCGCCATGGGCGAAGTTGACCATATCCATCAGGCCAAAGATGAGAGAGAGCCCGGCCGCGACCAGGGCATAAATCAATCCCATCATTATGCCGCTGAGAATAACCTGCCAGACAGTGTCAGCTGTCATCAATGACCTCCGCAGTCAAATGGTCCGTCAGTTCATGGGCCACTTGAGGGCGCGGGTCGCGAGGTTATCGGGCCAGACAGTGCGATACTCTCCTTCACCGAACTGCATCATGACCGGACTGATCGTCACATTCTGACCTGTGCCGTCGAACGTGACGCGCTCCCATGGCATGATCGTCCTGCTGCCAGGGAGATCAGTTGCGCGAAGCGCTTTTGCGATCTCCGGCCCTTCAGCCTTCCCGGCCCGGTTGATGGCGTCGGCCAGAATAATCATGGCCATGAACTGACGGGCCGTATTGTCGTTGAGATCCTTGCCGGACGCTTTCCGGAACATATCGTTCACGACCTTGAGGGATGTCCGCTTGGCGGCAAGGTCCGGCACGAAACTGGCGCGGCTGATAATTCCGTCCGCCTTCTTGCCGACAGCGGTGAGGAAGGCCGGCTCGATGAATCCGCCGTTCTGGCTGATCAGGTTCTTTGGCTTGTAGCCGAGGGTCTCAGCCGTGTTCACGAAGAGGATCGCGTCCGTGGTGTACGACGTGGCGAGAACGACATCGGGGTTCGCCGACTTGAGGATCTGCACCTCGGTGCTCAGCGAGGGCGAATTCGCGCGATACTTGACGTCTGCGGTGATCTGATAGCCGCGCTCGCTGATGAGCTTTTTCTGAATCCGGCTGGTATCGTTGCCGAACAGCGTATCTTCGTAGAACAGGCCGATGGTCTTGATGCTGTCCGGCGACTTCTTCCTCAGGCTGTCGAGGAAATCGAACATCGCGATCGAATACATCTCATCGTGCGGACCCGGCCGAAAGAAATAGCTGAGCCCCTGCCTGTGGAGGGACGGCGAGGACGATTCCGCGGCCACGAACGGAATTTCATACCGCTGCGCAACCTGAGAAACGACGGCGGCAACCGAGCTGTAATAGGTCCCGAGCAGTGCGCAAACCTTGTTCTGGGTGATCAAGCGCTCCGCTTCGGAACGACCCTTCTGAGGATCGGCCTGATGGTCCGCGTAGATGACCCGGATTGGCGAATTGCCGAGGTTCGGCAATCCCTTTTCTTTCGCCAGAGGCAGGTCGATATCATAGGAATTGTTGATGATGTCGACCGCGATATCGATTGCGATTTTGGCTTCAACGCCGATCTGCGCGCCGGATCCCGTGAAAGGATACAGGACGCCGATCAGAACCTCGCTTTCAGCCCGCGCCGGGGTTAGCCGAAGTCCGGCAGTCAAGGCACCCATCCCAGCAACAACTTTTCTACGTGTGAACATTGTTTTCTCCGTTGAGCTTATGATCTGGCGACTTTGCTCGCGGCGTTCTTCAACGCCTCGGCGACGAGTTTCACACCTGCTTCATCAAGAACCAGGGGAGGCAGAAACTTGACCGCATATGGCGGAATTTCGGAAACGCTGTGCACCAGAACGCCCTGCTCGAATAAGGCCCGGCTGAGATTCCTGCCGGCTTCGGCGTCGCGGGGAACAACGGTGACAAGACCGCCAAAAGCGGTACCGGGCGAAAGGATGTTCGATTCGGAGCAAACCTTGTCGAGCGCCACCTTGAGGCTGCCCATCACCTTCTGGACATTCGAGAGAAAGCCGGGATCGCTTGCGACTTCGAGAACCTTGCTGGCCACGAGGCAGGACATCTCATTGCCGCCGAGGCTGCTGATGTACGCATATTTATGCTGGTTCATGCAGACGTCGTAGATTTCCTGACGAACGAGCAGCGCGCTCACGGGATAAATGCCGCCGGACAGCCCTTTGCCGGCGATAATCATGTCCGGCTCGATGTCGTAATGCGAACAAGCCCAAAGCTTGCCGGTTCGGCCGATGCCGGTTCGCGTCTCGTCGAGAATGAACAGCGCCTTGTGCCGCCGACAAAGATCCTGGATGCGCTTCAGATACGCCTCCGAAGCGGGCACAAAGGTTTCATAATCGATCGCCTCGATAATCACGGCCGCGATATCATCGCTAAACCGCGCTTCGAGTTCGTCGAGATCGCCGTAGTGATCGAAGAAGACCGAATGCCCCTTCGGCAAATTGTAGTAGTCGATGATGCCTTCCTCGTGAGAGCCGGTGACAAGAGCGGCAAAACCGCTATGTCCGTGATAGCCGTGCCGGTAGGCGAGCATCTTCTGACGGCGGGTGAAGCGGAACGCGAACATCGTCGCGACGTCCACCGAAACGGTCGAAGCCAGTGTGATGACGCTGCGGTTGAGCGACCGGGTCGGCGCAAGGCGCGTCAGCAGATCCTGAAGCTGAAGATAAGCCGCATTGGGAATGGACCACAAACCCGTGTCCCGACCATCGTCCAGCGCCTTCCGCAGAACATCGGCGACCATCGGCGGATGATGCCCCAGAGAGTGGACGCCACCAGCCGAGCCACAATCGACCCAGCGGCGCTCCCCTTCGAGATCCCAGATGAAATAGCCATCCCGCTTGCCGATGACGAGATCGATGCCTTTGTTCAGTTGCCTCTCGGCATTCGATTTCCAGGATCGCTCAACGAAAGCCTGAAGAATCTCACTGCTGCGAGAGGGAGTGGTGGCAGTTGGGAGTACGGAGCCGGACATGATGACCTTTGGTCTTTTTTTGAGAGTGAAATCGGCGAGCGTGCGATCAACCGGCGAGATCGAAGTGCCAGGCCTTGGCCACGATCGACCATCTTTTGTCGACAAGAAGAAAGATGAGTTCGTCTGTAAACAGTTTCGGAAGCATTCGTTCCCGGACTCGCGCACGCGCCATGGTTGGAGCTAGTATCTCAATCTTTTCAATGACATCTTCGCGCTTTTCTCCCTTTCGAGAGGGCGATTCCCGGCCAGCCACGAGCTTTGCGTAGTCGTCGACGCCCATCGTCACGAACTGATCGCCGGAAGCACAGTAGAGGCGCGCGGACGGGTGATATATCTCATTGATTTTGCTAATATCTCCAAGATACACGACATCGAAATAATCAGAAATTACGGCGCGGATTTCGTCTTCGGCAGTCATGGCTCTGCTCTGGGTCTGTAAAAATATTGTCGACAATAAAGAGCAGCCCTTCGAAAACGAGTCAATTGTTTAATGTTGCAAAACCGGAACGCCGCGCCCAAAAGATCGCATTCCCTGGAGCAAAAAATGGGCAGCATGCGCAAACCTCTGGCAGAAGAAGTCCACGCTCGCTTGCATCGCATGATTGTCGACGGCGAGATTCCCCAGGGGGCACGGCTGGTTGAAGCCCAGATCGCCAAAGATCTGGACGTCAGCAGGGCTCCCGTCCGCGAAGCCGTCAATCGCCTGATCCAGGACGGACTGCTCGAAAGCCGTCAGTATCAGGGGCCGACCGTGGTCCAGCTGACGCTTCAGAAAATCAAATGGCTCTATGATTTAAGGGTCGCAGTCGAGTGCGTCGCGGTGCGCGAAGTCACAAGACGGGCGAGGAAGTCCGACGTCAGACTGCTGCGACTATCAGTCGCCGACATCCGGAAACATGCACGCCGGGGAGACCTCAAGGCCGTTGCGGAGGCGGAAAGCAATTTCCACGATACCCTCTGTCAGCTTTCCGAGAATCCGTACGTTCAGAGCGTGAACGCTTCACTGTCGGCCCTCGTGAGAATGGCCCTCGTGCTGGACAACGCGGCTTACGCCAATCCGGAATTGATCGCCGAGGAGCACGAGCCTGTCATAGCGGCCATCGAAAGCGGCAATGAAGACGCCGCAATGTCGGCAATTTCAGAACATATCCTGTCATCTCTCAACAATTTTCAGTTTAGAGCGCCTGCCGGGACATCCGGAAAATAGGCACAAACATTGGCATATCATCGCGATACTGTATGATGACACGGCGGTCCGTCGGGACAAAAGAGCCATTGACACGACCAATTCCCCCTTTTTATTGTCGACAATCTTAGGAGATGCCTGGCGCGGTAGCGGAGCGCAAGAAGGAGAAGCCCTGCAATGCAGACCAAGCGGTCCGCAAACTGGCAAGTCGGCATCGATATCGGAGGGACGTTCACCGATATCGTCGCGCGAAATCTGGAGACCGGCGAGCAAAGGCTCACGAAAGTCCGGTCGCGCATCGACGACCCCATCGAAGGGCTGGTTGCCGCCATATCCGCTGCGGGACTGCGCTGGGAGGATGTTTCAGATCTCATTCATGGCACCACGATCGTCACCAACGCCATCGTCAAGAACGAACTGGCGACGACAGCGCTCGTCACCACGGAGGGCTTTTCAGACACCCTCGATATCGGACGACAGAACCGCCTTCACCTTTACAAGCTCGATCTTCCGCCGAAGCCCCCGTCCATCGTTCCACGCTCGCTCCGATTTGAGGCCAGGGGTCGCATGTCGTGGAAGGGCGAAGAGCTGGAGCCTCTCGACGAAAGCGATCTGGATCAGTTGGCCCGCTTTGTCGCGGCCAGCGGCGCTCAGTCGGTCGCGGTATGTCTGCTGCATGCCTATGCCAATCCCGCCCATGAAATCGAGATTGGAAAGCGCCTCGCGAAGGTCGCGCCGTATATAACGCTCTCCCATCAGGTCAATCCCGAGCCGCGCGAATTCGAGCGGATGACCACAACCGTTCTCAGCGCCGGCGTAAAGGCGGCGGTCGTGGACTATGTCGAGAAGCTTGTTGCGCGCAAACCGGAGCAAAGCCGCCTCCACTTCTTTCATTCGGCGAGCGGCATGTGCTCTCCCGACCTGCTGCTCGAGCAGCCTCTGGCCATCGCCGTTTCAGGCCCCGCCGCCGGCGTATCGGCAACCTGCGAACTCGCCAACGATCTCAACATTTCGCATGCCGTGACGTTCGACATGGGCGGGACGACCACCGATGTCAGCCTAGTTGTCGATGGCAAGGCTCGCGTCACCGCGAACCGGACGCTGGCGGGCCGCGCATTGCGCATGCCGGCCGTGGATGTCGATTCCATCGGGGCGGGCGGCGGCTCTCTGGCGACCTGGGATGGATACCGGCTGTCGGTCGGTCCGAAGAGCGCGGGATCCGATCCGGGGCCTGCATGCTATGGCCGCGGTGGACAGATTCCGACCGTCAGCGACGCGAACATGCTGCTCGGCTATCTCGAGGACGGAGCGGTGTTCGGCGGGACCCTCACATTGTCCGCCGACGCGGCAAAATCCGCGCTTGCTCCATTGTCGAAGCAGCTTCACCAGGGGCTGACCGCAACCGCGGCCGGAATCGTGAATGTCGCCGATAACCTGATGGCCAGCATGCTTCAGCGCGTCAGCGTGGGTCAGGGCGTCGACATCCGCCGCTTCACCATGGTGGCTTTCGG
>JAFKES010000053.1 GCA_017308495.1 Afipia sp. | reverse complement strand
TGCGCGAGATCGAACTCCAGCGCCAAGGCCTCGCGCATGGCGACCGTCGCCGCCTCGACCGCCGCTTCAGCGAGGATGGCGCGGCCGAGATTGGTGTGCAGCACGGTGCCGGTGAGATTGAACACCGCCCGCGCATTGGGGCGGGCGTCGGCTTCAAGCCACGCAATGGCATCGGCGGCGAGAGCATCGGCGGCCATGGTGTCAGCACCCGGCGCGGCGGTCTCGCCCCCGCTCATCGCATGCCGTGCCGCGGCGGTCGCACGGCGGATCGCCTCCACCACGCGCGGCCGCCCGAAGCGGGCGACCGTCTGCTGCGCTGCCGAGGTCTTGAGAATCTCGTCGACGGACGGAATACGGCTGAGGGTGGCGGTCGCTGGCTCCATATCGGCCTCCCTAGTAGCCGATCAGGAACGGATTGATGCCACCGCGCCTGAAGCCGAGTTCGCGCACCAGGAGCTCGAGCCCCAGCGTCGCGACGTCGTCGGCCACCGGATCGAGGCGATCGTCCTTCTGGTGATTGAGCACCTTCATGTAGCCGTGACAGTCGTCGCAAGTTTCGGCCTTGATGTGGCCCGCGCCCTCGATCTCCTGAAACAAGATCTTGCGGGTCGATCCGCACAGCGTGCATTTCGAGCGCACGTAATTCCACAGCGTGCCGCACAGCGAGCAGGAGCAATAGCGCGCGCCCGGCGTGCGCGGCCAGTTGACCAGCACGGTGGCGGTCGGCGCGCCGCCGCAGGCCGGACACGCGCCGTCGCCGACCGGTTGCAGGCTCTTGGCATCGAGCCGCGCGGCCAGACGGGCGAAATGGACCTGCAAGGCTGCGGCGATGAAGATGTGCTCGGCAAGCGCCTCCACGGGAATGGCCTCCGCCAGCACGTTCCCGATCATGCGCGCGCGCTCGTCGGCATCGGCTTTTGTGACGTTGGCGAGCGCGGCGCGCGCCTGCGCCGGCATGTCGAGTTCGGCCGCGGCTGCCAGCAGTCGCTCCAGCGTTGCGGTGAAGGCGGCATCGGCGGTGAAATGACCGCGATCGAGCGGCGGCATGGTGTGCTGCCGCGCGCGCTCCAGCGTTTCGGGCGATATCGTGTCCGGCTCGGGCAGGCCGTCCTGAATCGCTGCCTGAATCTGGCACAGCCCGGCCAGCAGCCTCAGATAGGGCGCGAGCTCATGGCCCTCGGCGAGCGCCGCAAACCGCGCCGCGCGGGCCGAGAACATCTGGCCGGGATCGGGGAGCCGCACAAATGGCGGCGTCGGAATGTTGCTGATGGCGGAGGGATCAGGCGCGGTGGAATCAACGCTGGACATCATACTCCCTCTCGAACCTCACGGGTCACGTGGTTTCATCAGGCCGACGGAGAACGACGCAACCGCGCGCCTGATGAGCGCACCTCGACACAGTTCCAATTCATAACGACTGCAATTCAAGCGGCGCCGGCATGCCTCATGCCGGCGCCGGATTGTTCAATGCTTGGTCGTGACCAGATCCTTCAGCTCAAGCGGCGCCGGCATGCCTCATGCCGGCGCCGGATTGTTCAATGCTTGGTCGTGACCAGATCCTTCAGCCACTTGCGATGGTGCCGCCACGCCCAGCCGCCCGTAACCTGACCTTTGGTCATCGCGCTGATCGTGCCGCGCACCCAGATGCCGGCGTAGACATGAACGATCCAGACGCAGATCGCCACAATCGCGGCACCGGAGTGCACCAGCACCGCCATCCGCCGCTGCTCGATGGTGAAGTAGCTGGCGAAGTACTCGTCCCAGCTGACCAGACCGGAGACGATCAGGATCAGGATCAGGAACGACATCGACCAGAACACCACCTTCTGGCCGGCATTGTACTTGCCGACTTCGGGCAGCTTCTCCTCGTCGCCGGCCAGCACCTCGCGCAAGCGGCTGAGCCAGACGCTGTCGGTCTTGTTCCAGAGATTCAACCGGAAGAAACGGAAGAACAGTCCCATGAAGCTGAAGAACAGCACGACGCCGATCCACGGGTGGATCGCGCGCGTCCACTGCCCGCCGCCGAACAGCCCCGTCAGGAAATACAGGCTCGGGCTGTACAAAGCGAGGCCGGACAAAGCGAGCAGCACAAGGCTGACCGCCGTGATCCAGTGGTTGATGCGCGCGGCGACAGTGTAACGGCCGACGATCACCGGCTTGCCGGGGTGGACACTGTCGCCCGTATCGACTTCCGAACTGCTCATGACCGCCCCTCCGTTAACCGCTCGGCGTTCTTCTCATCCTCCTCCGTCACCCGGTTGGGTCCGGCGATGGCATGATGAATGAAGCCGATCGCGGCGAAGGCACCGATGGCCGCGAGACCGAAATATTTGGTCACGCCCTTCCAGACTTCAACGATCGGACTGATCGACGGGTTGTTTGGCAGGCCCGCATAGATCTCGGGTCTGTCCGCATGCTGCAGCACGTACATGACGTGGGTGCCGCCCACGCCCGGCGGATTGTAGAGGCCGGCATTGGCAAAGCCGCGCGACTTCAGATCCTTGATGCGGTGGTCGGCCCACTGCTTCATCTCGTCCTTGGTGCCGAACACGATCGCCTGTGTCGGACACGCTTTCTGACAGGCCGGTCCCTGCCCGACCGCAAGACGGTCGACGCACAGCGTGCACTTGTACGCCTTGGAGTCGGCCTTCGACAGACGCGGGATGTTGAACGGACAACCTTTGACGCAGTAGCCGCAGCCGATGCACTTGTCGTGGACGAAATCCACGATGCCGTTGGAATACTGCACGATGGCGCCGGGCGCCGGGCACGCCTTGAGGCAGCCCGGATCGGCGCAATGCATGCAGCCGTCCTTGCGGATCAGCCACTCGAGATTGCCGGTCTCGGCGTTCTCGTATTCGGTGTAACGCATCAGCGTCCAGGTGTTCTCCGTCAGGTCGTGGGGGTTGTCGTAGACACCCACGTTGACGCCGACCTCCTCGGTAAGGTTGTTCCACTGGAGGCAGGCGACCTGGCAAGCCTTGCAGCCGATGCATTTCGACACGTCGATCAGCTTGGCCACCTCCGTCAGCCGCTGTGCGGGCGGCGTGACGGTGGAAGCCGAACGGCGGATCAGATCCTGCTCGCCGAACTTCGGCGGGACCGGATTGGTGGTCGGGTTAGGAACAGGTGTAAACATGTGTCGCCCTCCCCTTAAGCCACCGGACCCACGATGGGTTCGATATTGACCAGGAACGCCTTGTATTCAGGCGTCTGCGAATTGGCGTCGCCGATAGCCGAGGTGAGGCTATTGATCGGAGATGCCTTCTTGGTCTCACCGATGAAGCCGAAGTTGAGTGGCAATCCCACCTGATGCACCGTCTTGCCGTCGATGATGAACGGCTTGAGACGCTTGGTGACGACCGCCTTGCCCTTGACTTCGCCGCGGTTGGACCGGATCCGGACCATCTGTCCGTGCTTGATCCCCTTCTCCTTCGCGAGTTGCTCGGACATTTCCACGAAGAACTCCGGCTGCGTGACGGCGTTGACCTGCACGCTCTTCGTCCAATAGTGGAAATGCTCGGTGAGGCGATAGGTGGTGCCGACGATCGGGAAGTCCTTGGACGTGCCAAGCGCTGCCAGATCGTTCTTGAACACCCGCGCCACCGGGTTGCCCTTGAGCTTCGGGAACACGAGGTTGCCCACCGGCGACTCGAACGGCTCCATGTGCACCGGGAACGGCCCGTCGGCCATCAGGCCGCGAACCCAGAGGAGCGACACGCCCTCCGCGTTCATGATGAAGGGGCCGACCCCGCGTTCCGGCGGAATGGTCGGCACGAAGTCCGGCACATCCGCCCCGGTCCAGCGTTCGCCGTTCCAGTACACGTACTTCTTGGCCTCGCTCCACGGCTTGCCGTCGGGATCGGCCGAAGCGCGATTGTACAGGATGCGCCGGTTGGCCGGCCACGAGAAGCCCCAGTTGGGGAAGACACCGAGACCGGACGGATCTGCGTTGTCGCGACGCTGGGCTATGTTGCCGGTCGGACCGTAGAAGCCGGTATAGATCCACATGCAGCCGTCGGTGGAGCCGTCGTCCCGCATCTCGGCGAAGGACGCCAGACGTTGGCCGGCTGCGCGAACCACCTTGCCGGTCGCATCCTTGAGATCCACCAGCGCCTTGCCGTTCAGCTCGGCCTGGAGTTCCTCGACGCTCGGATGCAACGGATCCTTGTAGCTCCAGTCCACCGCGAGGATCGCGTCCTTCCCCTTACCGCCATCCTTTTCGTACATCTTCCGCATGCGCGTGAAGAGGTCCGCGAGGACCTGGGTGTCGGTCCGCGACTCGAAGTAAGGATCGGCGGCCTGCCACTTCCACTGGATCAGACGGCTCGAGTTGGTGACGCTGCCTTCCTCCTCCGCGAAGGAGGTGACGGGCAGCATAAACACTTCCGTTTGAACCTTGGCGGGATCGATATTGTTGAACTCGCCGTGGTTCTCCCAGAACCGGACCGTATCCGTTTCGATCGGATCCATGCTGACCAGGAACTTCAGCTTCGACAGCGCTTCCCGGCTCTTGTTGGTGTTGGGAATCGCCATCAAGGGATTGAAGCCCTGACAGAGCAGACCGGTGGTCTTGCCCTGATGCATCAGGTCGAACATCTTGATGCAGTCATAGACGCCGTCGAGTTTCGGCAGATAATTGTAGCCGAACTCGTTCTCCGGCGTCGCATTGGCGCCGAACTGAGTCTTCAGGAAGCTGATATAGAACTTGCGATAGTTCTGCCAGTAGCTGGTCTGGTTCGGCGTCAGCGGCTTGAAGGACCGCTTGCCGAGATGCGACGCCAGCGTCGGCTCCTGTTCGGTCGGCAGCGCCAGATAGCCTGGAATGGATGACGTCAGGGTGCCGACATCGGTGATGCCCTGCACGTTGGAGTGACCGCGCAATGCGTTCACGCCGCCGCCGGGGACACCGATATTGCCGCACAGGAGCTGGATCATCGCCGCGCAGCGGATGTTCTGCGCGCCGTGGGTATGCTGGGTCCAGCCCAGGGCATACATGATCGTCATCGCCCGTTCGCCGTTGGCGGTGGACGCCACCCAGTCGGCCACCTTCTGGAACTTGTCCTTCGGCGTGCCGCAGACGCGCTCCACCAGCTCCGGCGTATACTGCGCGAAGTGCTTCTTCATGAGCTGGAACACGCAGCGCGGATCCGACAGCGTCATATCGCGAATCGCGAAGCCGTCTGGCCCGAACTTGTATTCCCACGTACTGCGGTCATACGAACGCTTGCTCTCGTCGTAGCCGGAGAACAGGCCTTCGTTGAACTCGAAGTCGTCGCGCACGATGAACGCCGCATTGGTGTAGTGGCGCACATACTCCTTGTGGAACTTGTCGTTCGAGATCAGGTAGTTGATCACCGCCGACAGGAATGTGATGTCCGACCCCGAACGGAGCGGCGCATAGTGATCCGCCATGGCCGCCGACCGGTTGAACCGGGGATCGACCACCATCAGCTTGGCGCCACGCTCGGCCTTCGCCTCGGTGACCCATTTGAATCCGCAGGGATGTGCCTCCGCTGCGTTACCACCCATAATCCAGACGACATCGGCGTTCTTGATGTCCATCCAGGAATTCGTCATTGCACCGCGACCAAATGTGGGGCCCAAACTGGCCACCGTCGGTCCGTGTCAAATTCTCGCCTGGTTTTCTATCTGCAGCAGGCCGAGACCGCGCGACACCTTGAACGTCGCCCAGCCGCCTTCGTTGGCCACCGAACTGCCGGCGAGGAATGCCGTCGTCAGCCAGCGGTTGACGGTGACGCCGTCGCGGTTCTTCTCGACCCAGTTGGCGTCGCGGTCTTCCTTCATCAGCTTCGCGATGCGCTCCATCGCGAAATCCCAGCTCACCCGCTCGAAGCTGTTGCCGCCGGGCTTGCGGTACATCGGGTATTTCACCCGCGTCTTCGCCTTGATGTAACCGAGCGCGCCGGCGCCCTTGGGGCAGAGCGTGCCGCGATTGACAGGATGGTCGACGTCACCCTCGATATGGGTGATCTCCATCTTGCCTTTTTCTTCTTTGCTCTCCGCAGCAAAAATCAGCATTCCGCAGCAAACAGCGCAATAGGGGCACTGGCTACGAACTTCCTTGGTCTGGGCGAGTCTGAAAGGCCGGATCGACAGTGCATGGGCCGCTTCGATTTCACCAAATCCAAGCGCGCCAAGACTCGTTCCCGCCAAACCCGCGCCGGCCCCGAGCATAAACGAGCGCCGTGAGAGTTCGATGTTCATAGAACATGGTCTCCTCAGTACGGCCCCCACCGGGGGACAGCCAAATTTTAGAACTTTTCAAAAAATGATCGTAAGGCGACTTTAAATGCCTGTCAAAGCTCAGCTTTTGTCGTGAGGCGGGATTACGCAGGTGCATCAAATGCCGTGATAGAATTGCGGCAACGCATCATCCCATTCGATCTGTTCGGTTATTCAGCATGACCGCGATGATTGGGTTGCCTATTTGCTGGGCATCCATCAACCAAAGTCTAATGCGAGGCATCTCGTCGCAGCTGGTTTCCGGATCGTGATCAGGCGCGTGACGAAAACCGGCACAGCCTCATCCGTGACGCCTCCGCGATGCGGCGTCACAGACACAATCACCGACGGTTCAACGGGCGCAAATCTCCCACACGCGGCGCGGGTAATCGAAAGCCGTACCAAAGGGGCACGAGCTTGCGCCCCGCAGGCCGATAGCTCCGGCGTGTAATGACCAGCCACGACCTCTCGACCCCAATCCGGCAAGCCGGTTGGTTGAAAACGAGCGCCTCGCATGGAAACAAATTGACGAAGTCGAGAGAGAACAAGGCGCCAAAGCATCGTCCCATGGAAACCGCATGAACAGCAGGGTCGTCCCCAGAACGGCTCTGCCGTTTTGGCTGCCTCAGTTCAATTTCCCCGCCAGTTCACTGGTGGCGTCGATCGCGCCGCCGGAAAGCTTCCGAAGCGGAACCACCACGGGATGGGTTGACCTTGCGAGCGCCTTGATATCGAAGCAGGTGAAACTCAAGCTTCGATAATCGCGGATATAAAACAGCTTCCGGTCGAGATCGGACATGCTTGTCCAGCAGGTGAACTCCGTCGCATAGGCCTCCGGGCCAGCCTGTTCAAGACCATCGACTTCCATATGGCCGCCACCATCCTTGTCCGGATAGTCAATCGTGGCGCCACGAGGTCGGTCGAAATTGTTGAGTACGTGCGCCAGCGTCTGGACGGCCAGATCCGGAGAGGACGCCTTCTCGGTAAATTGCGCGTAATAGGCGGCGCGAACGAAACGGCCGACGGAGGTGTTGGACGAGGGCAATCCGGCTATGGCGATGCCGGAATCCGGCTGCCGAGCCTTGTAGCTGCCAAACGTCGCGCTGGACCGGTCGACATTGCTGAGGAAGGTGTAGTTGTCGAGATTGGTCAGGTGCCAATCGAATTTCGGGCCGTTCGTCATCACACCGACCGGATTGTCGTAGATGCTCAGCTCCCCGTGATCGAACTCGATCACGATGGACGCTCCCGTTGCATCATGAACGACGTAGTGGAATGGCGATTCCGCCCCCTTGAGCAGTCCGAGCGGTTGCAGCAAGACCGGCTGCTCCGCAATCGCGGCCTTTACCTGCGCGACCGAGGCAAACTGCCCGAGCGCCCAGGCGCCGAGGTCGGATGCCGACAAAACAGCCTGCGTCACATCGACAGACTTTTGCGCGCCGCCAGCTGCGGGATAAGATAGCAGGCTGAAAGTCAGACCCTGATCGTTGATGCCTTCCAGCACCTTGAGATCGGCGATGGTCATGGGGGCTTCGGCCGTAGGCATTCGATAGGGCATGGTCACCGCGAGTAGCGCGTAACGACCCGTCAGGCTCAGCGTCGGATGCCCCGGAACTTCTGACTTGGTCTCAAACCCTGCTGGATAGTGGACCACTTGATAGGGAAGGTCGATCGTCAGTTCGAGAGTCCGGCCGAAATAAACGTTGCCGGCTGCGTCTTTGTAACTGAGTGACGTGCACATCGCAGTCATCGTCTCCGCACTGTGGGAAAATATCTGGTCGGCAACGGTACAGGCCCGATTTTAAGAAGCCAACCCTGCGTGTTGATCCGGTTGGAATTGAAACCGCTCGCCTTGCCAAACCGCATAGGCTGAGTGACGCGGTGCAGTTTGACGAATTCAAGCGCTCGCTTGATATCCGCGATCAGCCGGCTCCCGAAATCGAAGCGCACATCGTGATGCACGAGGATGCGCTGGATAACCAACTCCTCGCGGTTGAAAAAGAGTTTCATGGGGAAGCCACCACCGGACGGCGAACGATCCGGCGGCGTAATGGAAATGGCGCTTGAGAAGAAAATCCATCGAGTGGATCAACCGCCCCGCGCGACTCGTGTCGCATTCAAGCCGCGCGGGGTGTGACGATCACCCTTCCAGAAAGGGGCCGTTCAGCCGTCCTTTTTCCGAACGGCAAAATTCGCACGCACCTTTTCCAGCCAGTCAGAGACACGACCAACCGCATGTTCGCCTGCGCCGAGGAGCCCAGACAATTCCTTTTCAGCCCTTTCGCGCATGGACCCGTCAGGCTCGGGAAGCGGCGGCAGGATGTGCGCGAAATAAGTCTTGTCGAGTAACCGGTGCAGCAGGCGCTCGCCGGGAAACGGCTCGTCATTGTTGAGCGCCCGCGCGGCCTTGAGGAGCGTGCGGATATCATACTGAACGGGGCTGATGTCCGGCACCTGTTTGCGAAGGCCGAGCAGCGTGTAGACGCCGACGCGCGCGGTGCGGATCGAGCTGTCCATCGTGAAGATAATGTCGTTGGACGTTTCGACAAACTGGCCCATCAGCGCCAGGTTCGTGCAGCCGGCCGGGACGACATGAGGACGGTCGCCAGCCGCTCGCGGCATGAACATGGCCGTAATATAGGGCATGAGGGCGAGGCGCGCCTTGGTGTTGGCGACAACCGCATCGACTTGGTCCTCGATCCCAAGATGATAGCAAAGCTCGGCAATGATTTCCCGTCCGGTGCAGGCGGGCATCGGCTTCTTGACGTAGTTGCCCTCCTTGTCCATCAGCAGCGCATAGACCCAGACAACCAGCACATCGCCCGGCTGATCGGGAAAATGCGGCTGACGATTGCAGGTGACGCTGAGCACCCAGTTTGAATCGGTGAAGGTGATGATGCCGCCGGTGACGGTCTTGCCCGAATAGGGATCGTTGACGGACAGCTCCTTCAGCTTGTCGACGAAAGGCGATGGCTTGCAGGTGAGCGTGACCGACTCCCACATCGACTTTTCGGTGTCGCCGTAGAATTTTTCCGGCTTGCCGAAGATGGGAGACTTCTTTGCCAGGTTTTTCCACAATGCCCAGTCGCTGGTGTCTCCGGGCTCATGCCGTCCGCGTTCGAGCATGGGGACCGTATTCATGTCCCCGTAGGCGGTGCCTTCGGTCATTGACCCCGTGAGCGCGAACACCACATCGTTCGGGCCGACGGAGATGACATCATCCTTGCCGCCGATCGTCGCGCGGATCGCCGTGACCGTGCGCGTTTCGCCTTCGGTCCTGAAGTCGAGGTCATAGGCGCGCGTGCCGAACTGAACCTGGACGCCCTGCTTCTTGAGGTGGTCGACCAGCGGCCGTACGAAGCTGTCATACTGGTTGTATTTTGGGAAGACCAGCGCCGACATGTCCTTGAACCCGTCGAGCGAATCGAGAAGGCGATGCATGTAGAGCTTCATCTCGAGCAGGCTCTGCCAGTTCTCGAAAGCGAACATCGAGCGCCAGAGATACCAGAAATTGGTTTCCAGGAAGCCGGCACTGAAATATTGCTCGATGGTGATGTCGTCGAGGTCTTCCTTGCGCTTCAGCAGCAGCTTGACGAGCTCCCACTGCTGCGAGCGGGAAAGGCCGAAGGTCGAGAAATCGCGGATCTGGCCCCGCTTGTGCATCAGCCGCGCCTTGGAGAAGTTCGGGTCGTTGTCGTTGACCAGCCGGTATTCGTCGAGAACGCTATAGCCCTCGGGCAACTCCAGCGCCTGCACGTCCTGGAACATGTCCCACAGATTGTCGTAGTTCCAGTTCATCTCGCGGCCGCCGCGGACGATGTAGCCTTCATCCGGATTGCCTGCACCATCGAGCGAGCCACCCTCAATATTCATCGCATCGAGAATGGTGATGTCCTTGCCCGGCATTCCGCCGTCGCGGATCATGTAGAAGGCGGCCGCCAGTCCCGCGATGCCGCTGCCGATGATCCATGCCTTGCGGCCCTTGACCTGATTTCCCGGCACGGGGCGGTTGCGCATATAGGCGCCCATCATGTCGGGCGGAGGAAGGGTGTTTTCCGGTCGGTGATGCCAGTAACCGGCGGTCGTGTCGTTCTCCACGCGGAACGGCGTCCCACTATCGACGCCGGGGAATTTTGCCTTAGCCATAAAAATCTGCCTCCTCACACAATCGATACAGAACTCAGTACACTATTCCGCGGTTCCACGGTGGTAGACAGTTATCGGCGACGCCGCAGACCGCCGATATTCCGACAATCGAGGAAACAACGGCCATTGCTTGGCGGGGCATCTCGCCGTCCCTGACATTGGCCGCGGCAGCAAATGAAGGCTCATCGACTTCCGCTTCCAGGCGGAACAGACAATAAACAGAATGTCTTCAATGAGAGCGAGAGCGACCTTTGCCGCTTTTCAACGATCCGAGCTGTGGCGTAGAACCAGCGTGATCCTTAGCGTCGCTTGTAGCATCGCTCGGTGACGATTCCGTGATCGACGGTGGTGTTTCGCTATAGAGGGCAATCGGGTGTGCTTGGCGGAGAGGGCGTCATTCCCGTTACCATCCAATCAAGTTCGATCCAACTTATCCTTTAAAATAAAGCATTATTTGAATCTGATCGCAGCTTGGTCAAAATCAATCCTGCCAAATCCAGAGTTTTTGCAGGATGGATTATTGGGGTAATGGCTGCGCCCATAAGAGCTCTCACAGCTACCCGCGTTAATTCCATCAAATCGAAGGGTCGGTTCGCTGATGGCAACGACCTCTCCTCGTCGCCGACCCATCCGGGGCAAGGCGTTGGGTGCTTCGAACGTTGGGTGCTTCGAACAATGGTTCGGGGAAAACGCCGCGACATCGGCCTTGGCGGATTGAAGCTCGTCTCCCTTGCCGAGACACGAGAGAAAGCTGCCGAACTTCGGAGGATGGCGCGGGAAGGCGGTGATCCTTTGGCCGAGCGCTGGAAGACGAAGCACGCGGCTCAGGGGATCAGCAGCATGGAGGCCTATTGCCCGAGCCGATAAGAGAGGCCGGCTTTGACTAAATCCACCTTCAAGGAGACGCTTTCCGGCACGTTTGGAATGATATCGAAGTAGGCGTCTTTTCCAAAATCCAGATGGATATATTCTATCCTTGCCGAAATGTTGTTTGCCAGCTGCTTTTCAATTCCACCGCCGACAGCCCAGCCAGGTTTGAATTTGCTTCCCGAGGCTCGGAATAGATTGTCCCAGCCCTTGATCTGTCCGAAGGCAACCCCGGCAGTGCCGTACACAAGCCAATCATCGTTCGAGCCGAACGAATATCCAATGCGGTTTCGGAGAGTCCCGAAAGCCTCAAGTTTTGTTCCGCAAGAATGAGGGGCGTTCACCGCAGCCCCACACGTTGCAGATTTCCCTTCGATCCCCGACCAGTAAATGTCTTGCTCCAGGCCGACAACAATGCTGCCGAACTGCCAGTTAACACCCGTATGAGCACCAACAAAACCATTATGAACTTTGTACCACCCGTCGGCCGGAAGTGCGTCGCCGCCGGTGACGGGGGTGGTGGCGGTGGGAGTGACGGTCGCCGGGTCTCTGTCTCCGACTCCGGTTGGTGTTGGAGCTACAGCGCAGGCTCGGGGATTCACAATGCAAATGGGATTACCTGCTCGAGAAAAGCCGCTGTCGGTCTGGCTCGACTGTCCCCAGCCGTAACCGCCGCCGAAGCCGACCGTGATTCCGCTCCAGGAAGATCGCGGCGGGGTTACCGAAGCAAAGCTTTCGCGGACGGTTCTAGGCGGCTCGACCGAAGTGATTGGAGCCGACGCCTCCGGTAGCCGCTTTCGCGCTTTCTCTCCGTTCACCAGCCGCAGAAGAGAAGCGTTCTCGGATTTGATCGCTTTATTCTCACGCTCCAGTTTTTCGAGGCGCGCCACGACCTCTTCCAAGGTCGCTGTTACACCAGCACCAGAACTCAAGCTCAAAGCCGCGGCCGCGACCATCGCGATCGAAACACCCCGTCCCAACATTTGCCCCTCAGAACCTCAAAATTATCGATCCCCGTCGGTTCTGGAGGTAGCCACCCGGAGCGCCGACAAAAAACCCCCATTTGGAGTGTGTCCCTGAGATGCGATGCAATAATTCGAGCCGCGGCATTGTCGCACTTGGACTGTCCAAGTACGCTAGGCTCGAAAATGCGGTCTCTGGATAGCCCGGCAGGACGTCCGACGGGATCTGAAGGCTTCGAGGCTGAGCTGACGTGAAGATTCGGTTGGATGCCGCTATCGACCAGATTTACGAATGTGCGATGGCTCCTTCGCAATGGCCGCTGGCGCTTCAGAAGGTGGCCGACTGCTTCGATGATGTCGGCTGTATTCTTCTCTATAGTCGCGACGACGGAAGTTACGGCGTCGTCCAATCACCCTCTCTTGATGTGCTCATTCCGGCATATATGGAGGGCTGGAATACGCGTGATATTCGCGCGATCCGCTCACGCGAACGGGGATACTTCTTCGGTCGCGACGTGATTACAGATAGGGACGTCGTTACCGAGATCGAGATACAGAGCGACCCTTTTTACACCGATTTTCTCAATCGGTTCGGGCTCAAATACTTTGCTGCATCGATGGTTTCACCCGACCCCCATATTGAAGTTGCCTTAAGTGTACAGAGAGCTTCCGATAAGCCGCCTTACAACGGCGATGAACTTTCCGATCTTGCAATTATCGGCAAGCACGTAGAGCGCTCTTTGCGCTTGAGCATCCGGTTACTTGACGAAGGCTGTACGAAGAACGGCCTGGCTGCTGCGTTATCTCGTCTCGATATCGGCGTATTTATTCTCGACGGGCTCGGGCGAGTAAGATTTTCCAATTCTGCTGCTGAGCGGTTTATCGGCGACGGGGTCGAGCTCGAGGGCGATGCAAGGCTTCGATTTACATCCTCAAACGAGGTATCAACACGCAGACGCACCAGTTCGGTTCTAGACCTTCTTCCGAACCATCAAAGACCGATTCAGATTCATCGGCAGAAATCCAGCCGACCCCTCATCGCTTATCTCCTCCCGGTTCCGTCGTCCGCAAACCCGACGCACGATTTCCTCAAGAATGCGCGCGCTATTGTGCTGCTGATGGATTCCGCAGGCGCGCCGGCTGATCCTGCTTTGATTCGGGACCTGCTAGGCTTGACATTGGCGGAATCGAAAGTTGCGGCACTGATCGGGGCCGGCGCAGCTCCGCGAGATGTGGCCCGACAACTGGGGATCGCGGAGGACACCGTTCGGAAGGCGCTAAAGAGCGTATTCTCCAAGACGGGAGTTTCGCGCCAGAACGAACTTGCTTCGCTGATGTCCCGACTTACGCTCAGAAAATCGGATTAAGCAGCCCACTTGATGGGTACAGGGTTTGGTCGCGATGGGTTCTTGGTCTGGCGACCAAACTTCGATTTGTTCAGTCGAGAAAAATCCAGTTTCACCCGAGGAAAATTTGCGGGATGGAGCGAGGTATGTGAGCCCGGCTCGACCATTCCTTTATCTACACCGGCCCAGGCGAGAAGTCGTTCAGATCATCAAGGTTCTTTTGACGGCTGCAGCGGCTTTTTAGAGCATCGAAGCTAGC
>JAFKES010000240.1 GCA_017308495.1 Afipia sp. | reverse complement strand
ACCCACTCGATCGACGAAGCTCTGGCGATGATCGAACGCTGGACCAAGGCGGGCGAGGCGAAATCCGTGGCGCTGATCGGCAACGCGGCGGAGGTTTTCCCCGAACTGGTCCGACGCGGCGTGAAGCCCGACATCGTCACCGACCAGACCTCCGCGCACGATCCGGTGCATGGCTATCTGCCGATCGGCTGGAGCGTCGCCGAATGGCGCGCCCGGCAGGAGAGCGACCCGAAGGCCGTGGAAAAGGCCGCGCGCGCATCCATGAAGCTGCACGTCGCCGCCATGGTCGATTTCTGGAACAGCGGCGTGCCGACCCTCGACTACGGCAACAACATCCGTCAGGTGGCGCTCGAGGAAGGCCTTGAGAATGCGTTCGCCTTCCCGGGCTTCGTGCCGGCCTATATCCGCCCGCTGTTCTGCCGCGGGATCGGCCCGTTCCGCTGGGCCGCCCTCTCGGGTGACCCGGAGGATATCTACAAGACCGACGCCAAGGTGAAGGAACTGATCGACGATCCACATCTGCACAACTGGCTCGACATGGCGCGCGAGCGCATCAGCTTCCAGGGCCTGCCCGCGCGCATCTGCTGGGTCGGCCTCGGCCTGCGCCACAAGCTGGGCCTCGCCTTCAACGAGATGGTGCGCAACGGCGAACTGAAGGCGCCGATCGTGATCGGCCGCGACCACCTCGATTCCGGGTCGGTCGCCTCCCCCAACCGCGAAACGGAAGCGATGAAGGACGGCTCGGACGCCGTCTCCGACTGGCCGCTGCTCAATGCCCTGCTCAATTGCGCCAGCGGCGCCACCTGGGTGTCGCTGCACCATGGCGGCGGCGTCGGCATGGGCTTCTCGCAGCATTCCGGCATGGTGATCTGCTGCGACGGCACGACGGACGCCGACGCCCGCCTCGCCCGCGTGCTGTGGAATGATCCGGCCACCGGCGTCATGCGCCATGCCGACGCGGGGTATGAGATCGCCATTGACTGCGCGCGCGAGCACGGCCTCAATCTACCGGCTATTCTCTGACGTTCGGCGCACCCCCCGGCCACGGGCGGGGCGCGCCAAAAATTTTTAACGGCTAATCTGTCCGGCGATGGTCGCAGGACAGTCCTGGAGGAGGAACGACATGACACTTTCCACCACACTGAAAGCCGCGCTGTTCGGCCTGGCGGCGCTGGGCACTGCCATGCCGGCCTGGGCCGACCAGTTGGCCGACATCAAGGCCGCCGGCAAGATCGTCACCGCGACCGACATGCACTACGCGCCGTTCGACATGCTGGTGAGCGGCACCTATCAAGGCATGACCAAGGACCTGTTCGACGGCGTCGCCAAGGAGCTCGGCGTGCAGCCGGTCTATCAGGATATTCCCTGGACCGCCGAACTGCCGGGCCTCGAAGTCAAGAAATTCGACATCGTCATCGCGCCGGTGACCATCACACCCGAACGTCTCGAACGCTACGCCTTCGGCCTGCCGATCGCCGACGCCACCGTCGCTCTGGTGCGCTCCGCCAAGAACACCACGCTGAAGAAGCCCGAGGACATCAAGGGCAAGACCGTCGGCGTCCAGCAGGGCACCGCGCAATTCCGCCAGCTTGAGGCCTACGGCAAAACGCTGGGCGGCGTGAACGTCAAGGAATACGGCACCACCGAGGAAGCCTATGCCGACCTTGCCGCCGGCCGTCTGGACGCGGTGGCGGGCTCGCTGCCGAACCTGACCTATCTGGTCAAGAACCGTCCCGAGACCTTCGCCAAGTTCGAGCCGGCCACGTTCGGCAAGCCGTCCTACTTCGCCTGGGTGATGCGCAAGGGCGCCGAGAGCGAAAGCTTCGTCAAGGCGGTTCAGGACGCGGTGCTGAAGATGACCGACGACGGCCGCATCAAGGCCATCCAGGAAAAGTGGCTGGGCTCCTACACCGAGCTGCCGCGCACCGTTCCGGGCAAGTGACGACATCTCGCGGGCGGACGTGACGTCCGCCCGCGACCATCGCTAGGCGGGGCCGCGATGTTTTCCAT
>JAFKES010000052.1 GCA_017308495.1 Afipia sp. | reverse complement strand
GCGACAGATGCTTAGCCCAAAGCCTCGTCAACGGCCGCCTGCACATGCAGCTCCGTGGTATCGAAAACGGGGAAGTCCGGCAGGTCGCTTTGCCCGATCAAAAGGAATATTTCGGTGCAGCCAAGAATGACGCCCTCCGCGCCTTGGGCTCGCATGTCCTTCACGATCCGCAGATATTCGCGCTTGGAATCGTCCCGCAACTCACGCCGCACCAGCTCGTTGAAAATGATCTGGTCAACGATTTTCCGATCTGCCTCCGACGGCGTGATGATTTCCACCCCGAACTTTTCCCTGTATCGGCTGTGAAGCTCCTGCGACTTCATGACCGGCATGGTGCCTAGCAGACCCACGCGCCCCAACCCGGCCTTGCGGATCGCCTCGCCGGTCGGGTCAGCGATGTGGATGAACGGAGTGTCCCGCTCCGACATGATCGGCTCGACAACCTTGTGCATGGTGTTGGAAACGCACACGATTAGGTCGGCCCCCGCGCGTTCGAGGCTTTCAACCTTGCCCGCAAGATAGGTTTTGGCTTCATCCCACTTATCGTTGCGTACAAAATATTCGATGTTCCCGAAATTGACCGAGACGATGACGATCTCGCCGTTATCCCAGCCTCCGAGGCGGCTGTTCAGACGTTCATTGAGCAGGCGGTAATATTCCCCCGTGGCCTGATTGCTCATGCCACCAAGAACGCCGACCGTCTTTTGTCGAAGAGGCCGAGGTTTTGCAGATTCCATAAAGATGTTCTCCTGTGTTCTTCTTTCGCGATGGCGTTTCTACGCTCTCGCCGTCACGCCTGAGAGCAGGCGACGGACATGGCGCCACGGATTCCGATAGTTTTCATGATCCTGCTTTCATCGTGCCTATTATCGCACGACGTGGATACGGCAATGACGCGGATTGTCTGGTTATCCGGCCGTCGTCGCATCGGCCGCGCGCGAAGCCGGTGTCTTCGCTTTTGCCTCGATCTGTCCGATGGCGTCCACCACCGCGTCGAAGGTCAGCAGGGTTGAGGCGTGGCGCGCCTTGTAGTCGCGCACCGGTTCGAGCACGGCGATGTCAGCCCACTTGCCCTCAGTGGGCGGCGCGCCGTTTTCCTTCAGCATCCTGCGGACGGTTTCGCGCAGTTCGCGCAGTTCGGCCGCGTTCGAGCCGATGACATGGCGCGCCATGATGGAGGAGGAGGCTTGTCCCAGCGCGCAGGCTTTGACGTCATGGGCGAAATCGGTGACCACGCCGTCCTGCATCTTGAGGTCGACCTTCACCGTCGAGCCGCACAGTTTGGAATGGGCGGTCGCCGTCGCGTCCGGATCGGCCAGCCGCCCGAGGCGCGGAATGTTCCCGGCCAGTTCGATGATTTTCTTGTTGTAGATATCGTTGAGCATGGCGGCGGACTTCGCGAGGGGTGGAGAACCGTAGCGGCTTCCCGGCAGCCGGGCACTTGGCCAAGCCCTTGGCGGATGCGCCGCGTTCCCTATATAATGCCAAGGATGCGGGAGCACAGCATGTGCATCCCTGCAATGCGGCGAATATAGACGGTTTTTTCCCCGATTTGCTGCAATGATACGGGCGGAAGGCGTCTGGCGGGCCAAAGCGGCCGCCGCGGCTGACCGGTGACACTCCGGCCCTGTTCAGGACAGGACCGGTCGAACGGAGACGACATGGACGCAATCATCAAGCCCATCCGCACCGGCAGGCCTGCGGAGAAGGATAAATCCGAAATTCCAGCTTCCGATTATCTGGCCTCCGGGCTGCGCGCGGACGTTCCGCGCCCGTCGCGCGAGGAGGCGGAGGCGGCGGCCAAGACGCTGCTCGCCTATATCGGCGAGGACACCGGCCGCGAGGGCCTGCTCGACACGCCGCGGCGGATGGTCGAGGCCTATGACGAGCTGTTCCAGGGCTATGCCCAGTGCCCGGCGGAGATTCTCAACCGGACCTTCGGCGAAACCGCTGGCTACGACGATTTTGTGCTGATCCGCGATATCCGCTTTACGTCCCATTGCGAGCATCACGTCATGCCGTTCTACGGCAAGGCGCACATTGCCTACGTGCCGGTGGAGCGCGTGGTCGGCCTGTCGAAGATCGCGCGTCTCGTCGATGTCTTCGCCCGTCGTCTGCAGACCCAGGAGCACCTCACCGCGCAGGTGGCCGGCGCGCTCAACGCGGTGCTCAAGCCGCGCGGCGTGGCGGTGGTGATGGAAGCCGAGCACACCTGCATGTCGGTGCGGGGCATCGCCAAGAATGGCGCCAAGACCCTGACCTCACGCTTTACCGGCGTGTTTCAGGACAATCCCGAAGAGCAGACCCGCTTCTTCAACATGGTGCGCGGCGTCTGAGACTGGCGCGGACGTTTCCGCCGTCGCTCTTGCGCAGAGCGCTGGCGGGGAACGGTCAGTCTTCCCGTCCGTGCCGTGGACGGCGCGCTTCGCTCGCAACGACGAGAGAATGCCAACGTGTCTGCTTCATCATCAACGCACTCCCATGATGCCGAGGAAGGGCTGGAGTTCCGGCCCCGTTTCGATGCGTCGGGCCTGGTCACCTGCGTCGCCACCGATGCGGCGAACGGCGACGTGCTGATGGTCGCCCACATGAACGACGAAGCCCTGCGTAAGACCATCGAGACCGGCGAGGGCTGGTACTACAGCCGTTCGCGCAAGGCGCTGTGGAAGAAGGGCGAAAGCTCCGGCCACGTCCAGCGCGTGGTGGAGATGCGCCTGGATTGTGATCAGGACGCCGTCTGGATCAAGGTCGAGCAGGCGGGCGCGGCCTGCCACACCGGCCGCCGCTCGTGCTTCTATCGCGCGGTCAGCCGCGGGGACGGCGGGCCCCGGCTGTTCTTCGTCGATGCCGACAGGGTGTTCGATCCGGCCAAGGTCTATCGGTAAGCAAGACTGCTGGCCGGGGCGGCCGAATCGTCCGTATTAAGGCGCTGTTAACCATAATTGCGGCAGTCTGGCTCCCGGTCCCTGGGGAGCGGGCACCGGACATGGCCGTCGATTCAACATCCATCGGAAGCGGGCTCGATGCCGCGCGCGCGCGCATCGCGGGCACGATCAGGGATGCCGCAGCCGCGACCGGCGCGAGCTTCGCCTATCTGGTCTCCGCGGCGAAGATGGAGTCGAACTTCAATCCCTCCGCCCAGGCCTCCACATCCTCCGCCCGGGGGCTTTACCAGTTCATCGAGCAGACCTGGCTCGGCACCGTCAAGGAAGCCGGCGCTGCGTTCGGCTTCGGCCAGTATGCCGACGCGATCGCGAAAACGCCGTCGGGGTCGTATTCCGTGAGCGATCCCGCCGCCCGCCGCGAAATCCTCAAGCTGCGTGACGATCCCGCCGCCAATGCCGCGATGGCAGGGGTGCTGACCCAGTCCAACAGCTTCAAGCTCACCGGCGCGCTCGGCCGGCGCCCGAGCGACGGCGAACTCTATATCGCGCATTTCATGGGCGTCGGCGGCGCCGCCAAGCTGATCACCAATGCCGAGAACCGGCCCGGCGCATCGGGCGCGGCGATGTTTCCGAGCGCGGCCGCGGCCAACCGCTCGATCTTCTACAACCGCGACGGCAGCGCGCGCAGCGTCTCGCAAGTGTATTCGGTCCTGACCTCGCGTTACGACAGCGCCGCCAATTCGCCGTCCGCGCGGATGGCGATGGCCTCGGTGGGGGCCATGCCGGCGACGGCGTCGGTGTCCGATCCGGCGGCGTATCTGGCGAGCTTCCCGCAGGCCCGCGCGCCCGAGGCGGCGTCCACGAAGGTCGCCGCCAGCGAGCCGGTGTTCCGCTCGCTGTACCAGACCGGCGCGCGCGCCGAGCCGGTGTCGGACACGGTGCGCGAATTGTGGGGCAACCGGGCGTCGCCGTCCACCGCGAGCGGCCATGCGGCCAAGGCGCCGGTACAGGGCATTGGCCTGTTCAGCGACTCCACCGGCGTGTTCAGCGGCTAGTACGGTTTGGTGACGCGGAAATAGAGTCATCCGTCATGGCCCGGGCATGGCCCGTCGCAGAGAGGCGCGAACGCCCTCTGTCCCGGCCATCCGCGTCTTGCTGCGTTGACATGTCGAGAGGCCGATGCCCGGCACAAAGCTTGTGCGCGGGCCGGCGCAGCCGGACCCGAGTGCCCGGCATGACGCGGGTTGATTCCGTCACAACATGAAATGCTCCAGGCAGGCGCATCGCCGGTTTTGCATGCCGCGAATCGTCCGATCGGGACTAGCCTCAGCGGAGGCGACCGGGGGTCCACGTCATTGATCTATCTGTTCGTGCTTGCCATCGGCCTCGTCGCCGGCATCTTCAGCGGCATCGTCGGGACCGGCTCGTCGATCATGCTGCTGCCGGTGCTGGCTTTTGCGTTCGGCCCGAAGCAGGCGGTGCCGATCATGGCCATCGCCGCGATCATGGCAAACGTCTCGCGCGTCCTCGCCTGGTGGCGCGAGGTGGAGTGGCGGGCGGTGGCGGCCTACGCGGTCCCGGCCGCGCCGGCGGCGGCCCTCGGCGCGCGGACGCTGCTGGCGCTCCCGTCGCATACCGTCGATTTTGTCATCGGCGTTTTCCTGATCGCCATGATCCCGTTGCGGCGCTGGCTCGCGGCGCGCGACTTCGTGCTGCCGCTGTGGGCACTCGCCGTCATCGGCGGGGTGATGGGCTTCCTCACTGGCATCGTCGCCTCGACAGGGCCGATCACCGTTCCGATCTTCATGTCTCATGGCCTGGTCAAGGGCGCGCTGCTCGGCACCGAATCCGCCGGTTCGCTCGCGGTGTACATCAGCAAGGCCCTGACGTTCCGCCGCTTCGACGCCTTGCCATTCGACATCGTGATGAAGGGGATGATCACCGGTTCGACGCTGTTCATCGGCGCGTTCGTCGCCCGGCGTTTCGTGCTGAAGCTCGGCCCCGATTCCTTTCGCCTGCTGATGGACGGGATGATGCTGGCGGCGGGCCTGTCCATGCTGTGGAGCTCGCTCGCCGCCGGTTAACGAAACATCAACGAACACAGCCGTTTATGGTGAACGCTTTCTTAAGTGTCATGGTTTACGCTTTCTGACAGTGGCGTCGTGTCGATGCCTTGGCCTGTCGCGTAAGCCGGAACATTCGATGATCGTTCGGCAGTTTATCACCTGGGTTCGCACCGCTCCCGCAGGCGAGCGCGCAGAGGCGACGCGATGTCTCGCCCGCGCCTGGCTCGTCTCCGAGCTCTCGGACGACGATCGTGCCGCCGCCGAGGGCGCGTTGCTGATGCTTCTCGACGATGCCTCGCCGCTGGTGCGCGGGGCCATGGCCGATGTGTTCGCCCGCGCTGACGACGCGCCGGCCGCCATCATCGCTGCGCTCGCGACCGATCAGGCTTCAGTGGCGCTGCCGATCCTTGAGCATTCGCCGCTGCTGCTCGATTCCGATCTGGTCGACATTGTCGCCACCGGCGCATGCGAGACCCAGTGCGCCATTGCCCGGCGCAGCGATCTGCCCGCTTCGGTGGCTGCGGCCATCGCGGAAGTGGGAAGCGCGGCCTCGGCGCTGGAGCTGATCGAGAATCCGGCCGCTGTGCTTCCGGCATTTTCCCTCGCGCGCATCGTCGAGCGTCACGGTCATCTCGCCGCGATCCGCGAGTCGCTTCTCACGCGCGACGATCTTCCGGCTCCGATCCGGCTGTTGCTGGCGGAGAAGCTGTCCGCCACGCTGACGCAGTTCGTCACGGGCCGGGCGTGGCTGAGCCCGGAGCGCGCCCGCCACATCGCAGGCGAGGCGGTCGAGCGCTCCACCGTCAACATCGCCGCGCGGCTTCATGGCGACGACATGACGGCGCTGGTGCGCCATTTGCGCGGCGCGGGCCAGCTCACGGCCGGGCTGATCCTGCGCGCGCTGCTGTCGGGCAACACCGAGCTGTTCGAGGAATCGCTGGTGGAGCTGTCGGGGCTGCCGCGAAGCCGGGTCGCTGCGCTGGTGCATGAGCGCGGCGGCGCAAGTCTGACGGCGCTGCTCGCCAAAGCGGGTCTGCCGCCATCGACCTTCGCGGCCTTCCGCGCGGCGCTGGAGGCCAGCCACGAGGTCGGCTTCGTCGGCACGGTCGCGGGCGCGACACGGTTGCGGCGGCGCATGGTCGAGCGCGTGCTGACGCAATGCGAGACCGCGGAGACCGTGGCCGAGCCGCTCTTGATCCTGCTGCGGCGTTTCGCGACGGAATCGGCGCGAGAAGAGGCGCGGGTGTTCTGCGACGATCTCGTGACCGAGGATGTCATCGATACCCATGTCGCGGTGGACGCCATCGCGCAGATCGAGCGCTGGGGCCGGTCGGCCGTCGTTGACGACGGCGAGGTTGTCGATGACGGGTATGACTACGATCACCGCCTGATCGCGGCGTAGCGATCGTTACGGCGCGGAATGTCTTCGCAAACGATGCGGAGCGACACCCGGATCGTCATGCGCGGGGATAGCCTGTCGAAGACGGCGTCGCTTCCGCTCGCCCATGACCCGCGCATCCATCCAAAAAGATGAGTCATCTCGAGAATGGGTTGCCGGATCATCAGGGCGTTCATGCCCGGCAATGACAGATCCTGTTTCGATTGAAAGCGAAAATGCCCTACGCTTCCGGCACGATGCTCGGCGACATGATGGCGTCGAGATGCTCCGGCCGATCGTGGTTGACGCGAACGAGATAGTCGTCGGCGACGCGGCGCAGCCGCCGGCTCAGTTCATCGGCCATGCCCACGGCGTCGATCCGCTTCTGCTCGCGGAAGATCGCCTGGACGGCGTTGACGTGATGCAGGATCAGTTCGTCCGGCACCTGATCGAGACTGGGCGCGTGTTCGATGATGCGGCACAGGCTTTCTGCCGCCGCGGCCGCCGTAGGGTAGCCGAACGTGGCGGCGTCGCCCTTGATGTCGTGGGCGGCGCGGAACAGTTCGTCACGGTTTTCGGCGCTCCAGCCGTCGCGCCGCACGGCGGCGTGGGCGGCGTGCAGCCGTTCGCATTCGATGTGCATCCAGCCGTGGAATTCGCCGGCGAGATCGGCCAGCGCCTGTTCGGCGCGCGCGACCGGATCGTCCGGATCCTTGTCGTCGACGTGCTGCACCAGTCTGCGCAGCGGATTGGGCTGGGTGATGATCTGATGATCCGCGAAGGTCTCGATCGTGACCGGGGATGGTTTCTTGCGGGCCATGTTGCCTCTCAACCCGGCGCGCGGGCTTTGTCGAGCAGCGACGGCTGCTGCACGACCTCGGCCTTGGCGCCGGTGCGGCGCTCGACGCCGATATAGGCGTTGCTGGTGTTGCGGCGGCGGTCCGGTCCGAAATAGCTCTTGGTCTTGATGAACGGGCGCGGATTGGCCACCACGTTGAGGATGCGCTGGTACAGGCTCTTGGCTGAAATCGGCTTGGCAAGAAACTCCGTCACGCCGGCATCGCGCGCCACCATCACGCGGCGCTTTTCCGAATGGCCGGTGAGCATGATGATCGGCGCGTAGGGATTGCCGGGGCCGTCGGGCTGGCGGATCATCTGTGCCAGTTCGAGCCCGTCGAAAATAGGCATCGACCAGTCGGTGATGAGGATGTCTGGCGTATAGAGGGTGTACATCTCCAGCGCGGTGGCGCCGTCCTCGGCCTCGTAGACCTCGCGCGCGCCGAACGAATGCAGCAGCGTGCGCAGGATGCGCCGCATATGCGCGTTGTCATCGCAGACGAGAAAACGCAGCTTGTTGAAATCGATGCGAAACATGGACAGCCCGGCTGGCGCACCGGAAAGCGGGTACACCTCGCGTTAACGATAGGGCGTCGCCGTTAATGAATGGTTATCCATGCCAGCGGCGGGGGCCAGCGGCCTCAGACGCCGAACTGCTCGCTCAGGATGCGTTCCTCCAGGCTGTGGCCGGGATCGAACAGCATACGGATCGCGATGGTCTTGTCGGCGACGATCTCGACGCGGGTGACGTCACGGGCCTCGTCGTGATCGGCGACGGCGGCCACCGGCCGTTTGTCGCATTCCAGCACCTCGAACACCACGAAGGCGGTGTTCGGCAGCAGCGCGCCGCGCCAGCGCCGGGGCCGGAACGGGCTGATCGGCGTCAGCGCGAACAGCGCGGCGTTGATCGGCAGAATCGGCCCTTGCGCCGAAAGATTGTAGGCGGTCGAGCCGGCCGGGGTGGCGACCATGACGCCGTCGGCGATCAATTCCGCCATCCGTTCGTGCTCGTCCACCAGAATGCGGATACGCGCCGCCTGATGGGTCTGCCGGAATAGCGAGACCTCGTTGATGGCATGGTGAATGTGCACCTGGCCGTGAATGTCGGTGGCGCGCATCAGCAGCGGATTGATGACGGTGAGGCGGGCCGCTTCCAGCCGCTCCATCAGCCCGTGGGCGCTGAACTCGTTCATCAGGAAGCCGACGGTGCCGCGGTGCATGCCGTAGATCGGAATGCCGGTCCGCATGTGCTGGTGCAGCGTCTGCAGCATCAGGCCATCGCCACCGAGCGCCACCACCACGTCGGCGTCGTCCGCGGCGTGGTTGCCGTAGCTCGCCACCAGTTGCGCCAGCGCCTGCTGGGCCTCGGCGCTCGGGCCCGCCACGAAGGCAACCCGCTGATATTTCTTCGGCGTGGTCATGATCGCACCGTCAGCCCGGACAGGAAAACCCGCGCCGCCGTGCGGCCGCTTGGCATCGTCTATACGGGGTTTTGCCGTCTTGTCGAGGCAGGAGAGCTCCCGCGCCGGCGCATTAACCATCGCCGGCGGCCGGTCTGGCGTCCGGAATATAACGAAACGGTCATCGAGATGAACGCTATCCGCCGGCCGGCTTCAGGCCGGGTTCAGCGCGCCGGTCCCATTCTCGCTCCTGACGATCGNNNGACCCATGCTGAAGACCATGTCCGCCGCGCTCATAGCTGCTTCGCTCATTGCCGCTCCCGCCGCCATGGCGGCTTCCGCCGTCAAGGCTCCGCACGCCAAGGCACAGACCCATGCGATGAAGAAGACCCATCATCATCATCGCGCCGAGTATCGTCATCATCATGCTCCCAAGCATGCGGGTGTCGTGACGACCAAGAAGCACGTGTCGTCGCACGCGCCCAAGCACGTTGTCGCGAAGAAGAAGGTCTGATCGCGCGACAGGTTTTCCCGGGGCCGTACTTGCATCGCCCCCGCATCGAAACGGCTCCGGGAAAAAAGACGGCCTGCGGATGGTCGCTCGCGCGACGGCCGCAGGCCGGGCTGTTGGTGCGGTGAGACGTCGGCTCAGAACGTCACGCCTGCCTTGACCATGTAGGTGCGGCCGGGAAGCGGATAGGCGTTGAATACCCCCGCCCAAGAGGCGCTGGCGATCGCGTAGTCATAATATTCCGCGTTGAACAGGTTGTTGACCGACACGGACCAGAAGAACCGGTCGATCTCGCCGCTGATTTTCAGGTCCGCCGTCGCATTGGCGGGAATGGTGGGCTGGGTGTTGGGCTGGTCGTTGTCCATGCGGCGACTGCTCCAGGCGCGCAGGGTCGCATCGACCACCACATACTTCTGCCAGACATTCCATGATACGCCGAAACTGCCGGTCAGGCGGGAGACGAGGGGCACGTCCTTGCCGGCGAACGGGCCTTCCTCGAACACTGCGCGGGTATAGGCAAGGCCGCCGCGCAGCCGCAGCGTGTCGCTGATGCGCAGCGCCACGCTGGTTTCCGTCCCGTAGCGGTGGGTTGGATCGAGGTTGTAGTTGTACATGTCCACCGGATTGTAGTGGATCTCGTTCTTCAGGTGCATGTCGTAGACGCTCGACTGGATGTCGAGGCCATTGCCGTGAATGCGGATGCCGGCCTCGAGATCGTAGGAGGTCTGGGTCTTGATCTTGAAGTTCTGCGGGATCGGCGGACAGAACGGGTTGCAAGCCGTGAAATCCCAGGCCGGGCCGGTGATGAGGCGCTCATCGACATTGGGCGTGCGGAATGCCCGCGCGGCGCGGGCGAACACCGCGAAGTTCTCGTTGAAGCGATGGTCGAGACCGACGTGGAGGGCGTGGTTGGTCTCGTCGGTATTGAGCGGAATGTTTTGTGCGCCGAAGGCTCCGGGCGCCGCCGGGTTGAACGTATCCCGTGCGTCGAGACTGGTGCGCTGGAGGCGGCCGCCATAGGAGAAGTCGGTGGTGGGCAGCACACTGATGGTCTGCTGCCAGTAGCCGGCTAGCGTCTGCTGCTTCAGGTCGTAGACGTGGATGGGAGCCATGCCCTTGAACATGCTCCGGTTCGAATCGTAGGTCGCGTCGTAATAGTCGATGCCGGTCAGGATCGTCGAGGGCAGCCCGAACATCGCGTTCTTGATGCTGAGGCGCGGCGTGATTGACCATGTCGTGAGCGTCGTATCGACATAACTTTCGTAGTATTGTTTGAAGAATCCAGCCTGCTGGTCCTTCTTGCGGACGCCGCCGTCGACGATCAACTCCGCGCCGTCCCACAGCGATTTGGTGAAGCCGGCGGTGGCATTGACGCCCTGCTTGTCGCCGTAGTCGCGCGGCGTGGAGGCGCCGCGCCGGTCGGTGATGAGTTCGTTCAGATTGATGCGGGGATCGACAGAGCGGACGCCGGGCAGGCCGAGATGCTGATCGTCGGCGGAAAGATTGAAGAAGGCGCTGAATCCCGGCGTGCTGTAGCGGATCTCGCCCATGCCGTTCTTCTGCTCCAGCGCGTTGTTGATGCGATAGCCGTCGGACTTGATGCCATTGGCGAACATGGCGGCCGACCACGGGCCGGAGTTCACCGTCGCCGAAACATTGCCGGACTGCTGGTTGAAGGAACCGACGCCGGCCTCGGCTCGCAGGGTGATCGGCTTGCCGTTCGCGCCGGTCTTGGTGACGATGTTGATGACGCCGCCGACGGCGTTGTCGCCATAGAGCACCGCGCCGCTGTTGCCGCGCGTGACCTCGATGCGCTCGATCGACTGCAGCGGGATGGTCGACAGATCGACGCCGGCGAGATCGATGTCGTTGAGGCGGCGGCCGTTGATCAGCACCAGCGTGTTGGCGGTGGCGAACGCGCCGAAGCCGCGCAGATCGACCACGCTGCCGGCGCCGTTGACGCCGCCGTACAGGGTCTGCACCTGGACGCCGGGAATGGTGGCGAGCACGTCCTGGATGGTCTGGCCCGGCGAGCGCGCGATGTCCTGCGCGGTGATGACCGAGGTCGATGCGCCGACAATGCCGGTGCCGAGGCGGCTGGCCTCGACGTTCACCGTCGGCAGCTGACCGGCATCCTGCGCCATTGCAGGGGTGACAAGCGCGGTGCCGGCCAGGCACGCGGCCGCGAAGGACAGGCGCAGTTTTGCCGTCGAATGGAATTCAGGAAAGAAAGTCACGTGATCGCCCCGCCGATGCATGAAGTCGCGGAGGCGCGATCAAACGCGCAGGCATGACAGCTCGCGGCGCGGTGCGCCGCCGGACTGCGATGTCTGAGGCAACAGGCCATCGGCCGAACCTCCGCAACGGTTACGTCATGTCACCGCTGCGGAACACCGCCCCTTCGCACGCCCCGTGCGACGGAAGGATGACCGGTACAGGCAGGTCTCCTGGCTCGCGGATCGTCGCCGTTGTCCGCCTTCCCAGGCACTCGCGTCGAAACGCGTCGGCCCAGTGGCATGATGGACAACGGCTCACCGCTGACAGTTGCGGGGGCAGCTTCGGAATGGCCGCGCTCCGGCCGGCGACAGGGTCGCGGATAGGCGCGGCGGCACCGAATTCCCTATTGGCCGGCTTGCGCCGGCACCTGTGCCGTGCGTGCAATCAAGCTTCCGTGACATGCCTTGTCAATGCCACAATGTCTGCGAAATCGGAGCAATGGGCCAAGTTGTGAACTTCCTGAAGATGCGTGGCAATCGGGTGACATCAGCGCGTTGCGTGACGGCGCTGCTGGCAGTGTTGATGCTGGCAGGCTGCGCGGCCCCGGGCGACGACGGCCTGTCCTATGCCGCCAGCCGCAGCGCCACCAACCAGCCGTTTCCGGCCAATTATCGCCCGGAGCTGATCGCCTTCCTCAAGACCTATCTCAACAATCCGGGCAGCGTGCGCCAGGCTTCCGTGGCGACGCCGGTTCAGCGTCCGGTGCGCGGGCGTGAGCTTTATGTAGCGTGCCTGCGTTACAACATGCGCGGTCCGGACGGCCGCTTCACCGGCGTGAAGGAGCGCGCGGTGCTGTACATCGACGGTCGCCTCGACCGCATGCTTGAGGAGCCGGACGATCTTTGCGCCAATGCCGTGTACGCGCCGTTTCCCGAACTGGAAAAGCTCGCGCCATAGACGCGAGCGCGGGGCCAGCGAGAGGCGGGCTTGAGAGAATCGGACTCGAAACCTGAAAACAGGCAAGGGGGCCGGTGAAAAACAATCTTCGAGACTCATCGCGCCAGCGCCGTTCAAAATCGGGACATGACGAGGATGATTCTCAGATTGGCCCCCGAGCAGCCGGTGACCGTGAACACTGTGCTGGCGCTCGGTCTCGCCGCCGCCGCCGCGGTCAACGCCTGGTGCCTGAGCGCCTATCTCTGAGGCCGTGCGTCTTTCGGGAAACCTGATTCCCGGGACACGTGGCTATCAGGAAGGCGCGGGCACTAAGTGATTTTCCGCTCCTAGTCTGACTCAGGACAATTCATCATGCCCGGCTTTTATGCGAGGCATTCACGTCTTACTTGCTCAAAATTTTTCAAGAGGTGGATGGCCGGGACGAAAAGGGCGTTCACGCCGTCTTCGACGGGCTATGGCCCGGCCATGACGGAGCAATGAGTGTCTGATTGTCCGCTCAGGAAAAGTGCCGCACGATCGCCTCGAAGGCGCGCCGCCAGGCGCGATAGTTCTCTACTTCCAACGGCATCGGCTCGGCTGCCACGCGCACGACCACCACCTCGCTCGGCGGATCGATGTAGATCCATTGTCCGTGAATGCCGATGCAGGCCAGCGTCCGCCGCTTGCGGTCGATTTGGTAGAACTTGCTGCGGTAGTGCGAGTCGGGGAACATCGCCGCGAAATCGCCACGCGCCCAGGCCTGCGGATCGCCGTTGTCGTTGATGTCGTCGATCCATGTGCCCGGCACCACCTGCCGGCCGCCGGCAACGCCGCGGCGGCGGATCATCTCGCCGAAGCGGGCGAGGTCGCGCGGCGCGGCGCAGATGCCCCCGGCGGCGCGCATCGCGCCTTCCGCATCCAGCGTGATGTAGGCGTCGGCCTCGGCGCCGAGCGGCGTCCACAGCCAGTCGCCGAGCAGGTCGGACAGGGCGCGACCGGCGGCGCGCTCGTAAACCCAGCCGAGCAGGTCGGTGTTGGTGGAGACGTAGTGGAAGGCATCGCCGTGCGTCTTGCCGTCCGGCTTCTGCTGGGCGAGGAATTCGCGTAGCGCCATGGTGCTCTGGCCCGGCTTGATGATGTCCCAGCCCACCGCACGGCGATAGCGCGCGACGTCGCCGTCGGGATCGACGTAATCCTCGATGAAGGAGATGCCCACCGACATGTCGAGCAGGTGGCGCACGGTGCAGCCGCCGGTGCCGTAGACCGAGCCGGCGACCTCGGGCACGTAGTCCGTCACCGGGGCGTCGGGATCGAGCAGTCCCTTGCCGGCGAGGACGCCGCCCAGCGCGCCGCAGATCGATTTGCTCACCGAGAACACGATGTGCGGCGTGGTGGCGTCCATGCCCTGCGCATACCATTCGGTGGCAATGCGGCCCCGCCGCAGCACCACAAAGCCCTTGGTGTTCGTGGTGCGCAGTGCCTCGCGCAATGTGGTCGGGCCGCGGACGCCTTCAAAGGCGACAGAGTCGAGCTCGTGCGGCGCGCTGTCCAGCGGCGTCGGAATTTTCGCGGCGGCAATGTTGGCCGTCGGCAGCAGGCGGCGGACGTTGTGGAAGCTCCAGTCGCTGGATGGCTGGGTGCGCCAGTTGGCGAGGGTGACCAGACGTTCCCGTGCCGGCGGGAATTCGCTCATCAGGCCGGTGATGCTCCGGGTCGGATTCTTGTTTGAATTTGGGATCGGACTCTTGGCGGTCGTTGATGCGGCGGTCATGCAGCCCTCGCGGGTGGGAATGTGATCGATCCCAATAAAATCGGGTTCGTCCCCGCAAGACAATCATGCGCCGCACAAGGAGCGTCGATAACGGTCCGCACGCAGAACGGCCGGCCCTGCTGCGCGCAGAACCGGCCGCGAACGCCATCGCCGCGAAGATAGCGAGTCCGCCTTTACCTGTTGTCCGAATATTTGAACGCCGGCATGGCCTTCAACTGCTCCTTGGTGCCGCTCATCACCGCATGGTCGGGATACCAGTTGTCGTGCGTTGACGATGTGGTAGCCATCCGGTTGCTGGCCGAGCCGGTAGTCTGGTTCGACATCGTGCCCGGCGCCGGCGCCGCTGGCGTGGTGCGATCGGCGGAGGCCGAGCGAACCGGCTCGTTGACCCATTTCAGCTTGTCGAAGCCGACGGCGATATCGTGCTGTCCGACTCCGAGGAATCCGCCGATGCCGATGACGACGGCATTGACCTTGCCGGTGCTGTCGATCAGCACTTCGCTGATGTCGCCGAGCCTCTCATTGGCGTCGTTGTAGACGGCAAGGCCGACGAGCTTCGATGCGCGCCAGTTGCCTTGCAGACTCTGCGGAGTGGTTGTGGCCGTTGACGCTGCGCCGGGCGCGGGGGCCATCGGCGTCGTGGTCGTGGTCTGTGCCATGGCCGCGCCGCTGATCAGCGCCGTTCCCACCAGAGCGGTTGCAAGCGTTTTCGCAATCATCATGATCCTTCCTTTCAACGTGTCGGTTGAGACGGAAGAACCAGCGTTTGTCGCGTATGTTCCGGGAACAGGCGTGCGAAAAATTCGCGGGAACGGCCGCGCGGGCGGGATCGGATGATGCGGGTCAGTTCAGCAGCATGCGGGATGTCTGCGTCGCGTGGAACGGAATCTTGCCAGCCTCGATGGCCATATGCAGTTTGTTCAGTTCCGTTTCGAGATATTCGTTGGCGGCCAGCAGCGCCTTCAGCGCGCCGCGCGTGTCGCCGCCGCAGCGGGCGATGACATCGTCCAGCGCGGTTTCGTAATGATCGTCACGTTGCTTGCGGAAACTCATGATCGTCCTCGTTCGATCGTCCGGGATCGCAGGCCTACGTGCCCGGGGAACCGTGACAGGACGGTGGCGGTTCCGGGGCAGGGAGATTTATCCACATCATCCACAGAAGCTGTCCACAGAACGGCTCTAGACGGTTTCAGGATACCTCTGAGCTTTCGGCCGGAGACACAACGATTGACGCTGCCGCCGGGTGTCCGATCCGGGGTCGAGGCCATGGCCGTGTCCGCCGCCGGTCACCCGCCGGTCTTGTCCGCGGGCAGCGGCGCTGATAGCTGTTCGCCGGGGCCGGCGTAGCACAGCGGTAGTGCAGCGGTTTTGTAAACCGAAGGTCGGGAGTTCGATCCTCTCCGCCGGCACCAGTGAACGCCCGAGCTTCTTCGCTTTCGCCGTATCCGGTCGGGCGGGCTCGGGTGAGGGGGCTTTGAAATGTCATCCAGTGGGGAAAGCGGAAGCGGGGCGTCGGTTCCCGCAACCGGGCAGGTCGGAAAGATCGAGATCGAGCTGCGTCAGGCCGCGCAACTGTTCAACACCATGGATCCGTCGCCGTTTCGCGAGAGCGACCTTGCCGACGAGGCCGAAGCCTACATCGTCGATCAGGCCACCGATCTGCCGAAGAGCGCGCCGATCGAGGTCGTCATCTACCTGCCACGGAGCGAACTAGCGCATGCGGCCGGCATGGATATGGCGGGGGCGGTGCGGAATTATTTCGGGATGCGGGTGAAAGCCGCCTCGGCGGAGCTGCGTGATCTGTTCAAGACCGGGCGGCTGTCGCTGCTGGTCGGCTTTCTGGTGCTGTCAACCTGCGTGGTGATCGGCTTTGTCTTCACGGACTATTTCGAGGATAGCGCGATCTCCGACATCATGCGGGAAAGCTTCCTGATTTTCGGCTGGGTGGCGATCTGGAAGCCGTCCGAGATATTTCTCTATGCGTGGCCGCCCATTGCCCAGCGCCGCAAGCTGTTCCGCCGCCTGTCCGAGGCCACGGTGACGGTCAAGGCGTCGGACTGACCCATCGTGCCGCTATCCCGCTGCCGGATATCCTGCTCGTTTCTGACCGGTTTTCGCGCAATTGAACGCAAGGACCGCGTGCGGCATTAGGCTTACCGTGCAAAGGCGCGTGGGCCTTAACCTCCCGTCGACCGGGATGGTCTAGAATTGGCCCGGAAACGAGAGATTATCCATGCGCATCGTTATGGCGCTGGCCATCGTGGCCGGCACGTCGTTGGCGGCTCAGGCCGATACCGCGCCCCTGATCGTTGTTCCGGGGCGGGCGGGCGTGCCTGTCCTCATCAACGGCCGCGACGTGTCCTATGGCGTGCTGGAAGGCGAATGGGGGCTGGCCAAATCTTTCCGCAATCCCGCGCGCGTCTTCGGCGGTCGGGATCGTTATATCGGCCCGAAGGTCGGCCATTATTATCCCAGTTCGGGGCGGACGCCCGGCTACGGCCGCCTCGAAGTCAACCCGCCGGCCAACCGCCCGTTGCCGCAGCCGGCGGAAAGTTATTACCGGTCGTGGTCGGCGCAGTCCGCGCCGCCGGTGCCGCCCATGCTGCAGCCGGAGGTGCCCTACGATCCGCCGGCGATCATCGTCGCGCCGCGGAATGACGGTCCGCACCCGCCCGGCCGCTTTGACGATTTCAGGAAATAACAACACCGGCGAACGGAATCCCAACAGGAGAGAGTGATGCGTCACATGTTGTCAGGATGGGTTGCAGGCACGGTTCTGGCCGCAACCATGGCGGTGTCGTCCGCGCAGGCCTGCGTGGTGTCCGGCCCGTGCCACGAGGGTAACCACGTTTTCGCGTTCATGACCGATTACGCCTACGCCATTCCCGAGCGACTGCCGGATTCGCTGGGTCCGTTGGCGCGTGGGCGCGCGCCGCAGTACTATTATGTCAATCAGGGCCCGTTCTATACCGGCCCCGGCAACTTCGCCCCGGTGCCGACCTATCAGGAGCGCGCGGTCACGGGCTGGCAGACCTATCGCGAGCCTTATTATTACGGCTACTACGGCGGCCCCTACGCCAACGCGACCCATCATTTCTATGATGGCGCGCCAAATGTGCAGGGACCGGTAGTCTACACCTATCGCCACGGCCGCCGTCATGTTCACCGGCACGCGCATCATGCCGCGCCGCGCGCCCATCATGTGCGGCGCTCGAGCGTCGTCTATTCCGCGCCGGGCGGCGACATGCAGTCCATGACGCTGAGCGCGCGGGCCAACCGCATGAACCAGGTCATGGGCCCGGGTGCGCGGGGCATCTGGATGCCGTGAACGCCGGTATGTCCGGTGCGGATACACGAACGCCCGCCGGCATTGTGACGGCGGGCGTTTTGTCGTCCGGGCATGGTGTCACGCCATCAGGCCGAGGCGGCTTGCGCCGATATAGAGTGCAAGCGCGGCGGCGTTGGACACGTTCAGGCTCTTGATCGCGCCGGGCATGTCCAGTCGCGCCACCACGCGGCAAGTCTCGCGGGTCAGTTGCCGCAGCCCCTTGCCCTCGGCGCCGAGCACCAGCGCCAGCGGCGCCTGCAACGGCACTCCTGCGAGGTTCTCGGTGCCTTCGCTGTCGAGGCCGACGGTCAGGAAACCGTTGTCGTTCATCTCGTTCAGCGCCCGCGCCAGATTCTGCACGCTGACGATGGGCACCAGTTCGAGCGCGCCGGAGGCGGATTTCGCCAGCACGCCGGTCGCCTCGGGGCTGTGCCGCGCGGTGGTGACGATCGCCTTGACGTCGAACGCCGCCGCCGAGCGCAGGATCGCCCCGACATTGTGCGGGTCGGTGATCTGGTCGAGCACCAGCACGATGCCGTCCCGCGGCAGGGTATCGATGTCCGGCGCGGGCAGGGCGTCGACCTCCGCCAGGAGGCCCTGATGCACGGCATCCGGCCCGAGCCTGCGGTCGATCTCGGCGGGGCGCACCAGTTCGGGCGGCACCCGGGTGTCGATGTTCTCCTCGGCAAGTCGGCGGGCGGCGTTCTCGGTGAGCAGCAGCTTGCGGATGCGCCGTCGCGGATTGGCCAACGCCAGGGTCACCGTGTGCCAGCCGTAGAGGATCACCGGGGCATCGCCCCCGGAGCTTCGGCCCCGCGCGCCCGATTCGCGGTCGCGCCAGGCCGGGCGGCCGCCGCCCGGACGCCCGCGGTCCTTGCCGTGGCCGCCCGGCTTCGGGCCGCCGAATCGTGGTTTTCGATCTCGGTCGCGATCTCGCTCGTTCATGGGGCGCTTGTCTCACGGCGGTGGAACAATGGCAATTTCCCGACGCGCCCCGCGTGTGCGAAAGCGTCATAATTCTCCGGCCGTTGGTTGACTTTACCCTGCCGCTTCGCTCATAAACGCGCCAGCCGGGCCGCCCGTGATCGGGCACGCTTTTTACCGTCATTCATGACAGTTCGAACCACCCCGTTCGGGTGGCCGCGGGTGTCGGATGGCGCGGAGCGGGGGAGTGTCCCGAGTGGCAAAGGGAGCTGACTGTAAATCAGCCGCCGTATGGCTTCGAAGGTTCGAGTCCTTCTTCCCCCACCATATTGAAAACGCTCGCGAAATTAAGATTTCGCGGGCGTTTTTGTTGGGGCTCATCTGACATTCATCTGACACCATCTGACACGCTCCGTTCGCGGCGCGTTCTTGACGGACGTTCGCCTGCCGTTCATCGCCGTCATGCCAGTATTGCCGGGTCTGTCCGGGTCGCCTGATCTGCTACGGTTCCACCGCGCCGCTGCCCTTCCAAAAGGATCGCCGTCATGAGATCGCTGTGTCTCGGCCTCGTGCGCCTGTTTGCCGGTGTCTGGCACGGGCTGCGCGATCCGGAATTCCGGGCAATCGCGTTTCTGTTGGCGCTTTCAGCCGTTGCGGGATCGGTGTTCTATCGCGCCGTCGAGGGCTGGGCCTGGATCGACGCGATGTATTTCAGCTTCATGGCGCTGACCACCGTGGGCGACGCCAACCTCGCTCCGATCAGTGTGCTGGGCAAGATCTTCACCATCGCCTTTTCGCTGATCGGTATCGGGCTGATGCTGGCGTTTGTTTCCCGCCTGGCATCGTATCGCGATCAGGCGCGCGACGACTGACGCGCCAGCCCTGTCCCTGCCGGTGCGGGAGTGCCGCGATGGTTGAGATCGAATCCCGCAGATGACCGGTTGTCAGGACGACCGGTGATGGCGCTGGTGACGCCGGACCTTGCGCGGCGCGGTGCCTTGCGGCTGAAAGGCCGGATTCCGGGTGCAGAACCCTCCGATGCCAGAAGCGGTGGCCCGGCATTGTGCAATGGTATCGAAATCGCAGCGCCGGATCGGATCGATGATGCCACCCTGCAGCATGCAATATTGACGATCCCGGGCGGACGCGGGCGTGGAGGAAAGGGCGGAAACGCCGGCGAGAGCCAGCAGGGCCAACAAAACGGTACGCATGAAGTGTCCTCCCAAGTGCGCGGTCAGGGCAAAATTCGTCTGGGTCAGATATGGTTCCAATCGCGCGGCGATGCAAATCGTAATTGTTGAGGCCGCCGGACGGCCATGCTAGTGCTCGCCGCATCGCGGGTGTAGCTCAATGGTAGAGCAGCAGCCTTCCAAGCTGAATACGAGGGTTCGATTCCCTTCACCCGCTCCAGCCTTTTCAATGGGTTAGCTCAGATCCCAAAGTTCATTCTGACAAACTGAAATTTCCATTCTGACAAATGTTCACTTTACGGCCGCTTGCTTCGCCACTTTCGCGCGGCGTTTGATGCGCTTCATTTGCGCGTCCTGCTTGGCTTCGTCGTCGTCGTGCAGATAGTTCGCCATCGCTGCCGTCGACGACCATTGCCCCTTCTGCATCAACTGCGTTTCCGTCAGCCCGGACGTGCTCGCTTCCGTCGTGCCGCCATGGCGGCCGAACGAGGTGAAGGTCAGTTCAGGACGAAGACTCGCGGCAAGGATGACCTTCTTCGAAATGCGCTGAACCTGGGTGAGCATCTCCCCCTTGCCAAACCACGGCTGGCTGCTGCCGTCCCGGCGCAGCATGAGGCCCCCTGTAGGACGCAACTCCTTAATGGCATCCAACTCGGTCATCAACTGGGGATAGAGCGGCTTGCCTTTGGCATTGAACAGTGGCTCCCACGAGCCCGTACTCGTCTTGTAGTTGATGACATAGACGTGGTTTGGCCGGCTCGGAGGCCGGTAATGTTCGGCCACGAAACGGATGAAGATGTGCGCCTCGCGCTGAAGCAGCTCCCACCCAATCAAAACGCCAGTGGCGAGCGAGGAATAGCCCATTTCGATCGCTTTGGCCCGGAACGCCGCCAACTCGGCGAACGTCGCATGCGGCGTTTCCCGAGAGTTCGACTGCAGACCCATCTTCTCGAATGGATTCTTCGGAGGAAATATGCCCGGATTGGCGCGTGATACCGTATTCCATGCCGAACGCGCGGTCTTCATCGCGTGATTGACGGTGGTGCGGCGTTCGATCTTTTCGCCCTTCACCTCTTTGAAAAGAAGCTTTTCAAAGAGGTCATCGGCGAAAGCAGTATCGATGCTGGAGACGCGCCGCGTTCCGAGACGCCTGCCGTCCTGCAGGAGGTATTCACAAATCATCTTGATGCCGGTCTCGTGCACACGGCATTGACCTGGACTCAGCGGCTGCAGTCGCTTGGCAGTTTTCTGCGACCATGTCCGGCGATACTCGTGAAACATCCAATCCAACGTTCCGACGACCACGCCGACAACAGAGGTCGCGTCCTCGCCACCCGTGCGCCAGCTATCAAATGCCGGCAGTAGAATCCTTTCCACCCGCTGTACCGCTCTTTCGTAGTCGGCACCAAGTGGTTCATTGTGCAGGGGACAGCCTCGTGTGCGAGCCCATGTTGGAACGTTGAAGAAATAACTCCAGCCGCTTCCGATCCGCTTACGAAGCGTGTAGCGGGGCAACGGAAGGGCGGAACGTCCACGTTTCACAGCAGCCTCCTTGACACCGCTGGGTCATCCTCCGGATCTACCGAAGGACGGCGATCCTCTTTGACCGCAATAGATATGCGTCCGTCAGGCCAGATTTCGACGTTTGCGACGATGCCGCCGCCATCGATGACGCCTTTCACGGCACGCTTAACATCGGCCTCGGTGAATTTAGCTTTCGACATTATTGTAACGCATTAGATGAAGTTCATAAGACTCCGACCTCAGTTCCTTGCCCGACGCTGGCTGCCTTTCTGCTGATCCCGCCAATCGCAATTCGCAGAGCAGAAGCGGGTGCGTTCATCGAGCTGCCCCTATGTCAATGAGGTGCCGCGCCATCAAAACCGCTGAGCCTGTATTTTGGAAGAGCTCTTCCTTCCGCATGCTGCCATCGGCGGTGATCGGACACACATACGTGGGGTCTGGCGCAAGTCAGAAATCGTTGCGTCAGCGGCAGGGCGCTTCGATAAAGGCAGCAGCCCGCAAAAACGCACCTATAGGTTCGACACCGTCTCCTGGTCTGGATTCCTCTGATAAGTAATTGAAATTACGTTGAATTATGTGTTTTTTCTTTCTGGACTGTCCTCAGTCCGAGGACAAGGGACAGGGACGAAATACCGGATGAAAAGCCAGGATGTCGTCATATTGCTCAAGCTCGTGAGCCTCGAACATGAGGAGCGCAAGGGGGGCGGGCATCCAAGGTTGGATGTGCACCGCGAGGATCCCTTTTCCGTTCGCGGCTTAGAGGCTTCCCTTGGAATCAGCAAGACGGAAGTCAATGCCTCGATCAACCGAAGCATCTCTTCAGGCCTTGCGGTCAAAGATCGCAATTCCGGTCGGCCAAAGCCCAACCGCCGCAACCTCTGCGATTTTATTGTCCACGGACTGAAGTTTGTTTTTCCGGCAAGGCCCGGCGCCATGACGCGAGGCGTTCCTACCGCCTTTGCAGCTCCCTCGTTGAAGAGTCTTTTGATCAGCGCAGGCGAATATATCTACGTCTGGCCGTTCGCAAAAGGCAAGGCCCAGGGACAGTCGCTAGAGCCTCTGTTCAAGAGCGTTCCCGAAGCTGTCCAGAAAGACGAGCGTCTGTATGAATATCTGGCCCTTGTTGATGCCATTCGGATTGGAAATCAGCGAGAAACCGGGCTGGCCGTCGAGCGCATTTCAGAAAGGCTTTTGAAAAATGAGCAGCGTTAAGGGCCAACTCCTTGTTATGTTGGAAACCGTCGCCAAGGCGCTGGGCGACGACCTGCGCGGGCGGCTGGTCTTTGTCGGCGGATGCACGACAGCTCTGTTCATTACCGATGAGATTACGCTCGAAGGTGTGCGGGCAACCGACGATGTGGATCTGATCGTTGATCTTGTCGGGCGTGCGCAATGGGCGCAACTGCAAGAGCAGTTGCGGCAAAAGGGATTTGCGGAATCTCCAGAGGACGATGTGATTTGCCGAATGCGGCTTGGCGACCTCAAGGTCGATTTCATGCCTGACGATGAAAGCATTCTCGGCTTTAGCAATCGCTGGTATGCCAAAGGCATTGAAACGGCGGTCAATCATCCTCTGACCGATACGATAACCATCAAACGCCTCACGCCAGAATTGTTTCTGGCGACAAAGTTGGAGGCGTATCTCGGTCGCGGCAACAATGATCTGTTAGGAAGCCGCGATATGGAGGACATTCTTCTCGTCGTCGATGGCCGCGAGGAACTCGTCGCTGAAATTCAAGCAGCGGACGAAGATGTTCGCCGCTACATTGCAGAGCAG
>JAFKES010000051.1 GCA_017308495.1 Afipia sp. | reverse complement strand
GACCGGGAGAAGAAGCCGGAGAGCGAGGTCGCCATCATGGCGGTGCCGCCCTTGATCGAGCGCAAGGTGTTCGACGCGGTGCAAGCTCGCCTGAAATCACGCAATCCGATGGTGACGCCTTCGCGCGTTTCGAGCGGCCCGACGCTGCTCACCGGCATTTGCTTCTGCGCCAAGTGCGGAGGCGCGATGACGCTCCGCACCGGCCGAAGCAGCACGGGCGCGACCTACCGCTATTATACCTGCTCGACCAAGGCGCGGCAGGGTAATACGGGCTGCAAGGGCCGCACGATCCCGATGGACAAGCTGGACGATCTTGTCGCCGATCATCTGGAAAGCCGCTTGCTCCAGCCCAAGCGCCTCGAAACCATCCTCGCCAGCGTCATCGACCGCCGGCAGGACCGCACCGAGCGACGCCTTGAACATCTGGCCGAGCT
The DNA here is from genome assembly GCA_017308495.1 of Afipia sp. Lineage (GTDB taxonomy): Bacteria > Pseudomonadota > Alphaproteobacteria > Rhizobiales > Xanthobacteraceae > Afipia. Next base: position 12,332 of record JAFKES010000051.1, on the reverse strand, counting down.
TCACAGGCGAATCACTGAAACCGACCAACGGCTCGGCCGTCTCTATGACGCCATCGAATCGGGCATGGTGGACAAGGACGACGCCGTGGCGAAGGAACGCATGGCCGGCCTCAAGGCGTTGCGGGACCAGGCCACGGCCGACGCGGAACGCACGCAGCTCGCCCTTGATAGCTCCGGCAACCAGGCCGTCAGCCCCGACATGCTAAAGGCGTTCGCCCGCTCGGCTCGCGGCCGGATAAGGCTCGACGATGGCGGCTATCGGCGGGATCACCTGCGCGCCCTGGCGCAGCGCGTCGAGGTGGCGGACGACGAGGTTCGCATCATGGGATCGAAATCGGAACTGCTGCGAACGCTGGTCGCCGCTTCAAGCGGGAAATCGGCGGCGTTCGGCGTTCATAGTTCTGTTCTGAAATGGCGCGCCCGAAGAGATTCGAACTCCTGACCCCCAGTTCGTAGCCTGCAAGGCAGAAGACCTGCCGCCAAGCCTGCGACGGAATGGCATTGCCCGTCGCGTCATGCACGAGTGCCTAACCGCACGACCACACCGCGCCGCAAGGCTCAAGTAATTTTACGACAGAACCGCAAGTTTCCACCGCACAATCAGCGATCACCCTCACCAAAAATCGACGCCAAACAGTTCTCTTCGCTCAAGTTCGCCGGCCTGCGCGCGATTTCGCATTCACTTCGGCCGATTTCCGCTCGATTCTCGCAATCATTTGGAAATAAGGGTCAGTGTGGAATCGTGAATACAGCGTTCATGTTGATGGCGATGTATGCGGGTCGTCCCATCATTTCCGCCGATGATATCGCAAAGGATTTTTTTGGCCTGACGACAGATAAATTCCTTCGCAAGGTGTCAGCGGGCGTTATCGCCCTGCCTCTTGTTCGGATGGAAACATCACAGAAATGCGCCAAGGGGGTCCACATTCACGACCTCGCAGCCTTTCTCGACGAAAGGCGGGCCGCTGCGCAGAAGGAGTGTCAGCAACTTCAGGGCCAAGGCGGACGCAGTTAGTTCCCGCCTCATGTCTAGTCTGGCCGGCGTGACCGCCGCATTTGCCGCGATCGTGTGATTGATCGTATCGGCTATTGCGCCGTTGAACGGCAAACCTAACCGTCTCCATCTTTGATATCGCGATTGCCTTTCGAGCAAATGGCTCAGCGCCTATGCTGTATGCCGCTGCTCGCGAGGCACGCGATTCTTTTGGTCCACGGTCGTCTCTTTTGGTCCACGACCAACACGATGATGTTGCTCCACGACCGACACGACGCACATTCAAAAAATTTTTGGTACTTGGTCCACGCGATCGAGCCTATCGGATTGTTTTTATTCTCGCTTTCGGCGCCAGTTTGTCCAATCCATCATCGGGGCGACAGAGAATTTTTCAAATACATCAATCACTTGTTACAAGTCCTGGGGCTCGCCGGTGCACCATTGGGTGAGACCGCCTGTCACGCGCGACGCCGCCTCCCTGCTCATAACGCAATATAATGGAAAGACCATCCTCCCGCTCGCGGATATGCCGTGACCGGCCCGCAAGCAGAAGTCGCGGTCAAGCTCTCAGGATGACGCCGTCGCATTGCCGATTGCGATGCTCCGCTGCATCCGCCGTGCGACGCTTTCGCGGTGGGTGATGGCGACGATGGTGGTGGCCGCGCAATGCGCCAGCACCGCGTCGAGCACGCGGGTTTCGGTCGCGGCATCCAGCGACGACGTGCTTTCGTCGAGGATCAGGACATCCGGGTCAAGCAACAGCGCGCGGGCGATGCCGAGCCGCTGGCGCTGCCCGGCGGAGAGATCGACGCCGCCCTGCCCGAGTTGCGTGCCGTAGCCCTGCGGCAGCCGCATGATGTCGGCGTCGATAGCGGCGATGGCCGCCGCGTTGCGGATATCGTCCAGTTCCGTGGCTGGCAGGCCGATCACGAGATTTTCCGCGACGCTGCCGGTGAAGACGTCGATCTCGTGCGGCACCACGACGACGCGCCGCCGCAACGCGCCGAGCGGGATCGTCTCAATCGGTTCGCCGTCGAGCAGGATCTTGCCGCGCGCGGGCCGGCGTGCGGCAAACAGCAGGCTCGCCAGCGTGCTCTTGCCGATGCCGCTCGGCCCGACCACCGCGACCTTGTCGCCCGGCGCGAGCGCGAACGACAGATCTTGCAGCACCAGCGCGTCGGTTCCTTCATAGCGAAACGTCAGGCCGATGACCTCGAGCCGCGCCCCGCCCGGCCGGTTCAGCGCGGCCGCGCCGCCGACCTCTTCATGCGGGCCACTGGCGATATCGGACAGTCGCGCCACCGACACCGTCATCGCCTGGAAATCGTCAAAGGTCTTCACTAGGTTCAGCACCGGCGCCGACAGCGAGCCGCCGACCGAGAGGAACAGCACGAAATCGCCGATGCTGATGCTGCCGTCGATCACGCGCAGGCCCCCGGCCAAGGCGATCGCCGCCGTGATCAAACCGCCGGCAAACCGCCCGGTCGCATCCAGCCCCGCCGACATGCGGACGACCGCGAAATGCGCGTCGAGATCCGAGGCCAGCCCCTGCGCGAACCGCCGCTCGGCGAAGCCGTGCGCGGAGTTGAAGCGCACCGTCGCGACATAGGCGATAGCCTCGACCAGATGCGCCCAATAGCGGCTGCGCGCCTCGAACCATGCGCCTTCGCGCGTCCGCAGCGCGCGGGCGAACAGCACATGCAGCACCGCCAGCGCCGCGACGATGGCGATGACGATCAACCCCACGAGCGGATCGACGATCAGCATCGCCACCGACAGGACCGCGATGGTGCCGAAGCCCAGCACACCTTCGATCAGACTGTCGCTCGCGCCCTGCGCCAGACGTTCCGCTTCTTCGAAGGTGCGCCCGAGCAGGCCTTGATCGCGACTTTCCCTGCGGTCCACCGGCAGCCGGAGCACAGCGGCAAAAGCCGGCTCCAGCAACGCTCGCCGGAGTTCGAGCCCGGCCGCGGCCGACAACAACCGCCGCGCGAAAGCGCAGGCGGCGTCCATCAGCGCGATGCAGCCGAGCGCGACACCAACCGCCACCACCGCCATCGCCGCGCGCGACGGAAATACATTATCGATCAGATGCGCGAGCAACGCCGGCGGCGCCAGCGCCAGAGCGCTCAGCATCAACGCCGCGCCCGATGCCGGAATCATGCGGTGACGCTGGTGCCAGCCGAGCCGCAGCAGCACGCGCAACAGGCGTGGCAATCCACTCCCGCCGGCGGCTTCCAGGAGCCGCGCCAGCCACGCGACGTCCGGTCCGGCGGCGGCTTCGGTACTCATGGATTGCCGCTCATGGGTTTTCGAGCAGGTTAGCCATGGCGTCGGCCATCGGCGCGCCGGTCGACAGCTCAACCCAGTACCATTGACCGTTCGGATTGAGTTCGAGGAAGACGTACTCGCCTTGCGGCGTCACGATCAGATCGAACGCCCCGAAGCGCAGGCCGCACGCCTTGAGATAGGCGCGCAACGCGGCATCCACTTCGTCCGGCAGATCGACGATGCTGTGCGGCAGCTTGTCGGTATCGACCGCGCGCCAGTCCTGCTCCGCGCCCACGACGCCCTGACTGTCAATGCGGCAGCAGAACAACTCTTCGCCGATGATGGTCACGCGCAGTTCGTGATCCTTGGCGATCGCTTCCTGAAGATAGGTCGGACACAGGCCGATGGAGTCTTTCAGCGCAGCGAACTCCGAGGGCGGAACCGGGCGTGTATAGGCGACGTAGTGCTCGCCCTCGACGTAATGGCTGCCCATCAAGAGCGGCTTGCAGATCACGCCGTCCGGACAGGTGGCGAAGAACGCCTCCGCCTCCCTGGGATCGTTGGTGATGATCGAGCGCGGCACCCGCAGGCCGAGACCGCGCGCCAGCCGCAATTGCGGAAATTTCCGCTGATGGCGGCGGTTCTCGTCCGGGTTGTTGATCCACGGCACCCGCGCGTCCATCGGCATGAAGCCCATCAGTTCGCGCATCTCACCCTGCACGTATTCGATGACGCCGTCGTCGTCGACGCCCGGCGGCGGCAGCGGTGTTTCCGGCTTGCGCATCCAGACGCTGCGCACCTCATGCGGAAATACGCAGGTGCGATCCCATTTGTCGGTAATGGTGATCGTGCCGCGCAGTTCGTCGGTCATCACCAGACGATATTCCTCGTGGAAATGATCGGTGTTGAGCCGGAAGCAAGGCACTCCGCGTTTTTCCAGCCGTTCAAGCACCGCATCGACATGCGGATCGAGCTTGGTGGAAATCATCAGGATGCTTTTCGGCGCGTCGGTCATGGCGAATCTCGCGTATTCCACGGGACGATCAATAAAAAGGGTCGGCCCGAAGGCCGACCCCGACGAAGGCAATAAAACTTGGTGATGGCAAATCAGTTGCCCAGCACGTCCGAGGACAGATCGGAATCCGAGGTACGGCCCGAGGTCGAGGAGACGTTGCGCGAGGTCGAGGACTTGTGGAACAGCAGCGTGCCGCGCCAGGTCTGGGTGATCGGATCATAGGTGCCCAGCGCATCGTCCTCGTATTGCTCAAGCGCGTAAGGCTTGGAATTGGCAAGAACGAAGGGCAGCGGTTTCGTGTTCTGGTTGACGTTAAGATGCATCATCGCGTTCCTTATCGCTTCCTTGGGTCAGACGGATGAGCCAGACGGATGAGTCAGGCGGATTCCGTCAGAGAGTCTTGAACGCTGAATCTTGAGGCGGCCGCGGCCACCCGGCAACCCCCCGTTCACGGGGACCGCGAGCTCCCTCGCCCAATTTACATCCCCCCTGTTTCAAGGGGTGCCGATGCCGGCGGGGTTCCGCTACGGATTCAGTTTTGACGTCATGGCCGAACCATCCGGCCGCGACGCGCCAAGATCACGCAACCGGACAACGTCATGACAGACTCACGCTCCCGCCGCTTTGTTGCCGCCACGGCCCGCGCCATTCCGATGGCGGCTTGCCTGCACGTCACCGGAGCGATCGCGCAGACGCAATCCGCCGAGGTCACGCCGCTCCGGATGGTTGTCAACCTGAAGTTCGAACCAGCGAAAGCTTCCGATCAATTGAAGGGAGGCACCGGCCGCATGACCATCGAACTCACCGGTAGTCGCTGCACCGAATACAAGATGATCCGCAGCACGGTGGCCGACCTGCAATTCGTAGCCGGAGCGATCAAACTGGTGTCCGAAGCGACAACGACCGAGAACAGCGACGGCACCCAGCTTGCGTTCTCGATCACCGACCGCGTCAACGGCGAGATCAAGCGGCAGGACACCGTGATCGCGCGCAAAACACCGCAAGGCATGGTTGCCGCCTCGCAGAAACTGCCAGGCGGGCGCCTGCAACTTCCGGCCAACGTGCTGCTGCCGCTGCATCACGAACGGCTGATGACCGCCGCCGCGCACGACAGGAAACCTTTGGTGGCGACCGTCTACAATCCCGAAGACACGATTTCCAGCGTTGAACGCATCACCTATCGCACCGGCGACGAGGTGAAGACGCCGCTGCCGAAGGGACATCCCGCGGCGGTGATGGCCGACGCCCCACGCTACCGCGCCGAAATCCTGCGTCACGACAAGACCGGCAAATTGCGTGTGCGTGAGAATCTCACGCAGTACCTCAACGGCGTCTTCACCGTCTCCAATACGGTGTTCGAGAACATGCGGATCAAGGCCGACCTCGCATCGCTGAAACTACTGCCGCAGAAGCCATGCTCGTAAGCCCCTCACAAGCCGATAATCCGCAACAGGCAGAACAGCGCCAGCACCACCAGACAAATCAGGCAGGAGCCGTACCAGAGCATCGATCCCCAGTACCAGGCCGGATTCGCCTCGCGCGAGGTGCCGCCGCCGAGCCGCTCGGGCATGATGCCGCTGCGCCAGGCATCGCGCAGCAGGCCGAAGACCAACACGCCGACGACGCTCGCACCGACAAGCCCGATCGCCGGCGCGGTGAGCGGATACTCGGCCGCCGTCGCCAGCGCCAGATAGAGCAGCAGGCCAAGCGCGCCGCAGAGCGCGGCAGTGCGGGCGATCCGATGGAGCACCTCGCTCATGGTCGCGCCTCCCTTACATCGCACACCGCGCGCCCGGCCAGCAGCCGATCCACCGGCGTCCAGTCGTCGGTGAGGATTGCGGCGCAGGCGTGCGGCCAGCGCGCGCGGGCGGCATCGAGATCAAACCGTCGCCACATCACCGGCTCGGTGCGCACGGCGTCGCCCGCGTCCATCACCGTGGCGTCGATCGCGAGGCGCGGCGGGCGCAGCGCGTGCGCGCGCGAGGCCCATGCCGCGACGACGATATTGGTGGTGCTGGCGGCCGTGGTCTCCGCCACCCAGAGATCGACGACGGGAAACGCCGTCGCCAGCGTGGTCGCGATGCTCAGCGCCAACAGCGGCGGGTCGGCACGGTCGATGACGTTCGACAGATAGACGCCCGACGGCGCCAGCCGCGCCGCCACCGCGCGATCGAACTCGGCGGTGACCAGATGCGGCGGCACGCTGCGCGAGCGATAGGCGTCCATCAACACCACGTCATAAGTCGGCGTTGCCGGCAACGCGCGCAGCACCGCGCGGCCATCGCCGATCAGCGTGTCGAGGTTCTCCCTCCACGCCCACATCACGTCGCGCGCCATCGTCGCGACCTCGACGTCGAGCTCGATCACCGTGGCGGCCACAGGTTTGGCCGCATGCGCCCATGCGCGCGGCAACGTCGCGCCGCCGCCGCCGATCACCAGCGCGCGCGGCGCGGCAGCCTGCCCGAACGCTGCCAGCGCGAGGCGGTCAACCAACGCCGCGTAGCCGAGATGCAGGCGTTGCGGATGGTCGCGATCGGAGGCGCTGTGCACGCCCTCGTCCAGGATCATGAAGCGCAGCAGATTGCCGCCGGCGAGCGGCTTGTCGAGCAGGCGGATGCAGGTATAGCGCGACTCGACCAGGCATGGCTTGCCGCCGAGCCACGGCAACACGCCAATCGCGACCAGCACGAGGCCATAGACCGGCGCGACGATGGCCGGCTTCCGCGCCGGCAACACGAACACGCCAAGCACCAGCCACGTGCCGCCAGCGAGATACGCCAGTCCCGCCGCACCGAACCGTTCCAGCACGATGAATCCCGCAAGCATCGTGCCGGCGACGCTGCCGACGGCGGAGGCCGCATAGATCGCGCCGACCGTGCGCGGCAGCGACAGGCGCGGCCGCCGCGCGGCCAGCCGTAGCGCCAAAGGCGAGACGAAACCGGCGGCGAAACTGGGCGGTGCGGCCAGCGCGGCGATAGCCGCCACGGCGTCGATGCCGAAGCCGTCGTCGCCCGCGAACGCCGTCGCCACCGGGCCGATCAAGGCCGGCATCGCCATCGCGCCCGCGCCAGCCGCAAGCCAGACGGCGGACAGCCAGCCGCGCAGCGCGCGCGAGGTCGCCGCCTCGCCGCCAGCGAGGCCGCCCGATACATGCCCGGCGGTGAGCCCGAGCAACACACTGGCGATCGCCGCCGACCACGGCAGCAGCGATTGGCCGAGATACGGCGCGCCGAGCCGGACAATGGCCAGTTCCACTGCCAGCGAGGCCGCGGCCGAGAGCAGCACTGCAAGCGGCAACAAAAGCCGGATCATCATGGCAACGCCACGCGCCGCCGCGTCAGCGCGCTTGCCGCGATCATCGCCGCCAGCGCCACCGCGATGGCAGCAATCGACAGCAGGGTCGCCCGCGTGCCCAGCACGTCGAGCCCCCACCACAGCACGCCGAGCACCCCGCAGACACTGCCGGCCGCACCCGCGCCATAAACAAGGCCTGCGACCGCCTGATTTTTCGACAGCGCCAGCGCAGCGGTCATCACCAGCGGCGTCGCAACCCCCAGCGCGAAACCGGCAGGCAGGCATGGCACCGCGGCGAAGGCAACGATGCGCCATGGCGCGGCCGGCGCCGGGCTCAGGACCGCGGCATCCCACCACGGTATCGCCAGCGGCGTGACGGCGATGGCGAGCGCCGCCGCGAGCGCCGCGCCGGCTGCGACACATAGTCTCTGGCGCATGTCGGAGGCGGCGGCGATGCGGCCGCCGACATGGTTACCCAGCGCGAGCGCCAGCAGGAACGCCGCGATGATCGCGGTCCATGTGTCCGTGGACATGCCGGCGTGCGGCGCCACCAGCCGCGCCATCGCGACCTCGAAGCCGAGCGCGCAGAACGCCGTCAACCCTTCCGCCAGAATCAGGACAGCAAGCATCGAAATCCATTCGACAAATCAGGATGGTTCGCCAATATGCCGGTTCGGACAGGGTCGGCGTACCCCTCGTCCCGGGGGGAAATCGAACACACATCCATGACGCACTGGCTTCCGAACCGCATCATGCAAACCGCGGCACTGCTCTGTGTCGGCGCATGCGCCCTCGTGTTCTGGCTGACGCTGTATCAGCCATGGCTCGGCATCACGCTCGCGCCGCAGGCCGAGCCCGGCGCGGTGCGGATCATCGCCGTCAACCTAGATGGGCCGTCACGCGCGATGCCGGTGCCGTCGCGGCTGGTCGCGATCGGCGCGGCTGACGCCTCCGGCGAACGCATCGTGCTCGAACCCGGCGACCTCAGCGAGGAGCCGGACATGATCGAATCCTTCGCCATGATCGCGCGCTTCATGGAGCGGCAGAGCGCCCTCGCCCGGCTGTTGCTGCAACCGCGTGTGGCGCTTTATGTCGAGGCCGAACGCGGCTCACATGAAATGATCGTGGCCCCGGCGCGGCCGCGCCCGATCTCGGACCTGCCGTCCTCGTTCTGGGTCCAGCTCGTCACCGGTCTCGGCTCGCTGCTGCTGGGGGCCTGGGTGCTGGCGCTGCGGCCGCGCGACCTGCCGACACGGCTGTTCACGCTGGCCGGCGTCATGATCATGACGTCCGCCTATGCAGCCGCGATCTATTCGTCACGCGAATTCGCCATCGACGGCGGGCTGTTCCGGGTGCTGGCCGCGTTCAACCATATCGGTGCGCTTGGCTTCGGCGCGGCGATGATCTCGCTGTTCCTGATCTACCCACGCCGACTGGTCTCGCCGCGCGTGCTGTGGATTCCGCTGGTCGTCACGGTCGTGATCCTGGCGGCGGATATCCTGCGCGTGCAGGATGACCAGACGCTGGTCTCGCAACTGCCGACCATGCTCTACATGCTGGCCATCATCGTGCTGATCGGCGTGCAGTGGTTCGCCACCCGCCGCGATCCGCGCGGCCGCGCGGCGCTGCGCTGGCTCGGCCTCTCGGTGATCGTCGGCGCCGGCGCCTTCGTGATGCTGATCATCGCGCCGATCCTGGTCAACACAGCCCCCGTCATGCAGCAGGGCCATGCGTTCGGATTCTTCCTGCTGATCTATGCCGGGCTGGCGCTCGGCGTCAGCCGTTACCGGCTGTTCGACCTCGACGAGTGGGCGTTCCGGGTGATGTTCTACACCGGCGGCGTCGCGCTGCTGCTGGCGCTCGACGCGCTGCTGCTCTACGTCATGCACCTGCAACACGATGTGTCGTTCAGCATCGCGCTGCTGGCGCTGGCCTTCATCTACCTGCCGGCGCGCGATTCGCTGCGCGCGCGGCTGCAGCCGCGCAACCGCATCGAGAGCCACGAGCTGTTCCACGAGGTGGTCGACGTCACCTTCGCGGCCACGGCGCAGGAACGCTCCAAACGCTGGCACGGCCTCCTGCGCCGGCTGTTCGATCCGCTGGTGATGACGCCGCTCGAGCATGCCGTCACCGACGTCGAGATCGGGCGCGAGGGCCTTGAGGTGCGGCTGCCCGCCGCCGCCGACACGCCCGCGCTGGAATTGCGCTATCCGTGGCGCGGCGAGCACCTGTTCGGCAGTTCGGATCGCGATCTGGCGCGCGAGCTGGTGCGGCTGATGCGCTATGTCGAGGTCAGCCGCGACGCCTTCGAGCGCGGTGGCGTCGAGGAGCGGCGGCGCATCGCCCGCGACCTGCACGACGACGTCGGCGCGCGGCTGTTGTCCGGCCTCTACAAGACCGAGGTCAGCGACACCCATCGCGTGCTGCGCGATGCGCTGGCCGACATCCGCACCATCGTCAGCGGCCTTTCCGCCGATCAACTGCCGCTCGGCCAGGTCATCGCCGCGCTGCGCCACGAGGCCGGCGAACGGCTTGCCGCCGCCGGCATCGACCTGCACTGGCCGCTCGCCGCCGCGGACGAGAGCACGGAGCTGCTCGACTACCGCATCTATCGCAGCATCGTCTCGGCGCATCGCGAAATCGTCAGCAACGTCATTCGCCATGCGCGGGCGCGACGCGTCGAAGTGACCGCGACGCAGCAGGACCGCACGCTGTCGATCACGATCGCTGACGACGGCATCGGCATTGGCATCGATCCCACGCATGCGGGCGGCAGCACCCATGGCAGCGGCCTGCGCGGCATCATTCGCCGCCTCAGCGATCTCGGCGGATCGTTCGTCGTCGCACCTGTCGCACACGGCAGCGCCTTTGAGATCCGCATTCCGCTTACCGCCGACGCCGCGACCACCGCTTCAGCCGCCGACGAACCCCACATTCGGGGGGTGTCGTCGTCCCCGGGCTCCTCCTACAATACCTCCGCCGAGGCCACGCAACGGATGTACGACAGGTCATGAGTTGAGCCGATGGCATCCACGCCCACGCCTTTTCCCCGTACCCGGCGCGGCCTCATCGTCGAAGATCAGGCCGATACCCGCGCGTGGCTGGTGCGGATGCTCGGCATGGCCTTCGACGGCATCGCCATCAGCGAAGCCGCAACATTCCAGGCTGCGCGCGACTGGATCACAGCGCAGCCACGCACATTCGCGGAGCCCGACGCCAGCGCGGCGCGCGACATCGCGCTGATCGACATCGGTCTGCCGGACGGCAACGGCATCGACCTGATCCGGATGCTGGCCGACGGCCATCCCCGGATTCTGCCGGTGGTGACCACCATCTACGACGACGATGCACATCTGTTCGATGCCATCGCCGCCGGGGCGAAGGGCTATCTGCTCAAGGACCAGCACGCCGATACGCTGGTCGGCTACCTGCATCGCATCGACGCCGGCGATCCGCCCCTATCGCCGTCGATCGCGCAGCGGATGCTGGCACATTTCGCCAAGCGCAACGCGGTGAACACCACAACGGATGCGGAAGCCGCTCTGACACCGCGCGAACTCGACATCCTGCGGCTGCTCGGCCGCGGCCTTCGGGTGGCGGAAGCCGCGCGCGTGCTGGGGCTGACGCCGCACACCGTCGCGGGCTACGTCAAGACGGTCTATCGCAAGCTCAACATCTCCTCGCGCGCCGAAGCCGCCGTCGAGGCCGTGCGGCGCGGACTGGTGTGAGGATCGTCCGCATCCAGCTTGGCTTACCGGACATAGAGCGGGGCAACGTTGCGGCGCATCCATCCGCGTTCAAGACGGACGCCTCACGGCCGCCTGGTGGTCGCCATCCCTATCGACACGGGCGGGCAGCAGCCGTTTCGTCACTGTCTGCACCGCGCGTCGGGACGCCTCGACCACGCCCGCCAGATATCCGGCATCGCGAGGGCTCGCTTCGCTGCCGACAAGCGTCAATTTCTTCCGCCACGGTGTCGCCGGCCGCCGCCCCGGATTTTTTCAGGGCGTTGAAGGTGGCAATGCCGGCGCACAGGATCGGCGCGGCCTCTTGCGCAGACAACTCGTCGGGAATCGCGATCAGTCCCGTGGCCCGAGCGGTCACAAAATCTCTGCCCTCAATGTCGCCGACATCTGCGCCACAGATGCCGCAGGCTTCGACCGCGATCAACACCTGCCCGGCCTGTGGGCGGGAAACAGGACGCACGACAAGTTCCAGTCGCCCCAGCTCTGTCACCTGCATGGCGCGATAAGTCGCCATCATGCGGCTTGATCTCGGGTTGATCCAAACTGCGCGACGCGCCATGCCCTCGCATGGATCCCCCGCGGTCGAGCCTCTCGTCGAAGCCGGATATGGCGGCGGCGATGTTCATGGAGGCCTCGTTGGGAACAATGTGCCGATTGACGGTCGTCAATCAAAATTATTGACTACCGATCACTAGATAGACAAGAATGATTTTCAACCTTATCCATGCGTCTGGCCCACGCATCTGGCTCATCGTGCAGCAACCCTATCATGGCTGTCCCGCTCGGAGCCGCCATGCGATGGACGCCGGACAACGAGCCAAGCTTTCGTCATGTGAGAGGGGACGCCCTGTCTCCCAGAACCTATCTGTTTTCGAACATCGAGCCGGGGAATAGATGCCTGCAAGAGTGATTGACGGGAAGAGCTTCGCCGCGGACCTGCGGCAACAAATCGCCAAAAACGTCGTCGAATTGAAGACAGAGCACGGCATCACGCCGGGGCTTGCGGTGGTTC
>JAFKES010000050.1 GCA_017308495.1 Afipia sp. | reverse complement strand
CGTTCGTCCCGCTGTGACGCCCCGCTCCGGACTGGCCGCCGCCATCGCCGCCACCCTGTTCACGCTCGCCCTGCCCGCGGCTGCGCAGCAACCCCCGGCTCCGACGACGGTGGAGCGCACCGCACAGGGACCGTCAGCGAAAGACATCCGCATCGGCGTCTATCTGAACGTGCTGCCAGACTGCACCACCGGCACGTTGCCGGCGATCCGGCTGGTCGCGCCGCCGGCGAACGGCACCGTCAACGTCAAGCGCGGCAAGGTGAGCGCGACGAATTACAAGCAGTGCATGGCGCTGGAAGTCCCGGGCTTCATCGCCTTCTATCGGTCGAAGGCGGATTTCGTCGGCACCGATGTGATCCTGCTCGAGGTGAAGTATCCGCAGGGCCGGACCGAGATGCAGCGGATCACCGTGAAGGTCGGCGGCACGGGCCCCGGCGGGCGGAATATCTGAGGCGCCGGCCGGGCTTGCCGCGAGGCCCTAGGCTCATGTGCAGCGCAGCAAAAGTGGGGATTTTGCGGATTTTTATAGCCGAAATGGCATTTTACGGCGGAACTGTGTCACAAAAGCCATAGGACACGGCCATATACCCTGTTACTGTTGTTCAAATTTATGTGCATTTGATAAATTTGCTCGGGGCAGGTTGATGAAAAAGCTTTGTATTCTAGTTGCAGGCGTGAGCTTGGCGCTGGGTCACACGGCACGCGCCGAACAGTTTTCGATTAACGACGCCCTTAATCAGGCCATCCGGACCAATCCGGGCGTTGGCGAGGCTGCCGCGAACCGGCGCGCGACAGAGTCCGAACTGCGCCAGACCCAGAGCACCCTGCTCCCGCAGGTTCGCCTCGAGGGGCGATACGGCCCCGAAAAATTTCGCGATTCAACGATTCCGACGCTGATCAATAACGACAAGTGGCGTCAGGGAAATGAAAGCTCGGTGGTCGTTCGCCAGCTTCTGTTCGATGGCTTTGCGTCCATTCATGATATCTGGCGTCAGTCCGCGCGCGTGAACGCCGCCGCGTTCCGTGTCCGCGAGCGCACCGAGCTGATCGCCCTCGACGCCGCGGAAGCCTATGTTGATGTGGTGCGCTATCTGCGCCTCGTGGGCCTCGCCGACCAGAACGTCCGCAACCACGAGAAGATCTTCGCCAACGTCAATTCCCGCTATCAGGGCGGCCGATCCGGCGAAGGCGATCTCGAGCAGGCCCGCAGTCGCGTCGAAAACGCCCGCGCCCAGCAGGCCGAATTCATCCGCAGTCTGGACGATGCCCGGTCGAAGTACCGCAGGATCGTTGGTCTGGAGCCGGTCAATCTGCGTTTTCCTGGCCCGCTGCCGGCCATGCCGCGATCCAAGGACGAAGCTCTCGCCGCAACCCTGCGGATGAACCCGACGCTGCTCGCCGCCGGGGCGGATGCCGACGCGGCGCGCTCGGCCTTCCGGGTGACCGATGGCGCGTTCGTGCCGACGGTGGCGCTCGAAGGACGCGCGGCGAAGTATGACAACACCTATCCCTACAACGGCACCAAACACGAGGACTACACCGGTAAGGTCGTAGTGTCATGGGACATCTTCCGTGGTGGCCAGGATGTCTGGCGCCGGTCGGAAATGGCCGAACGCTACACCCAGGCGGCGCTCGCCAAGTCCCGCCTCCAGCGTGATGCCCTCGAGTCGATCGACAAGGCATGGGCGGCCCGCACCATCACCGCCGACAAGATTTCGGCGCTGGCCCGGCAGCTTCAGGCCGACAAGAAGACCATCGCAGCCTACCAGAAGGAATACGAACTCGGTCAGCGCTCGCTGATCGACCTTCTGAATGCCGAAAACGAGTTCTTCAACGCCTCGGTGTCGCTGACCTCGTCGCGCGGCGTTCTGGTGTTCGCCGACTACCAGCTTCTGGCCGCCATGGGCGTCCTGCTGCAGTATCTGAAAGAAGCCCCGCCCGTGGACGCCGCGCCGCTCGATCAGATTCCGGTCGCCGTGTTCCCCTACGCGTTTCCGACGCCGCGCGTGACCTTGCCCAACGTCGGTTCGGAACCGTTGCAGACGGTGTTTGCCCCGGTTGCGCCGACCCCTTACGCCTACGCACCCGCGTCGCGTCAGGCCTCCAACGACGGCTTCGATGCGCGATGGAAAGTGGCGGCCGAACCGCCTGCCGCCACCAGCGGTCGCCCGGCCTGGACGGATCAGGGCCGGACCGCAGCCGCGGCCGAGCCGACGCAGGCTCTTGGCTTCGCGCCGATCGAAAAGCCGATGTGGCTGCAGGCGGTGAGCGGCGGAGTGAAGAACTAGGTTCGCTCCGTTCCTGTCCAAGAATTAATGCTTAATTGATGCGGCTTAAATCGTGAATGATTTAAGCCGCATAATTACGTATGGTGGCACCATCAAAGGTCCCGCGCCAATGGCCGGGGCCGCGTTGATATTCCGTCATACTTTGAGGCATTGATCCGATGCTGTTCCGGCCCTCGCGATCCCGGTTGGACTCCAGTCAATCGCAATCGGACGCAGGCGCCGGTGCGCCGGAGCAACCGGCTGTGGCCGCCAATACAGCCGCTCAGGGCCCCGACCCGCTGCTGGCGACCCTGACCTATCTCGCCGCCTATCATGGCCGCGCCATGAGCCGCGACGCCATTCTCGGCGGACTGCCGATCACCGACGGCCGTCTGACGGTCTCGCTCTATGATCGCGCGGCGCGGCGCGCGGGGCTGGAGACCGAGGCGACCCGGCGGGACCTCGCTGATATTCCCGCCCTCGTCCTGCCCGCCGTCCTGATCATGCGCGACGGCCGCGCGCTCATTCTGCTGGAGCGCGGCCCTACCGGCGACACGGTGAGCTACATCGATCCGGCCGTCGACGCCGGCGCCAACGTGACCGATACCGTGGACGCGCTGGCCGCGTCCTATACAGGATATGCCTTCCTGGTCCGGCCCGGAGCCGATAACGACCCGCGCGCCGTTGCCGCCGGCGACCTGCCCCGCACAAACTGGTTCTGGTCCGTCGTCAAGACGCAGCTGCCGAACTATACCCACATCGCCCTCGCCGCGTTTCTCATCAACACGCTGGCGCTGGCGGCGCCTCTCTTCACCATGAGCATCTACGATCGCATCGTTCCCAACGGCGCGATCCCTTCGCTGGTGGCGCTGGCGATCGGCATGCTGCTCGCCATCGTGTTCGATTTCATCCTGCGCACGGTGCGCAGCCTCATCATCGACGTCACCAGCAAGACCGTGGATGTGGCGCTGGCCGCCAACATCTTCGAGCATGTCATGGCGGTGAAGATGGCGCAGCGGCCGATGTCGGTCGGCGTCATCGCCAATCAACTGCGCGATTTCGACTCGGTCCGTGAATTCTTCACGTCCGGAGCGGTGGTCTCGGCGACCGACCTGCTGTTTGCGATCCTGTTCATCGTCGTCCTGTTCATCATCGCCGGGCCGATCGCCTGGATCCCGCTGGTCATGCTGCCGATCATGATCGCGGTCGGCTTCCTGCTGCAGCGGCCGCTCGACAAGGCGATGAAGAGCCTGCAGGCCGAGTCCGCCGCACGCCACGGCGTTCTCGTGGAATCGCTGGGTGGCCTGGAAACCGTGCGCGCGGTCGGCGCGGAATCGCGGATGCAGGCGACGTGGGAGCGTTCGGTGGCGGCCAGCGCGCGCTCCGGCGAGAAGGTTCATTTCTGGGCCTCGCTCGCGCTCACCAGCGCGAGCACGGCGCAGCAGATCACCAGCCTGCTGATCATGATCGTCGGCGTGTTCCTGATCCTCAACGGCGAGCTGACCATGGGCGCGCTGATCGCCGCCAACATGCTGGCGGGACGCATTCTGTCGCCGATCGCGGGCCTCGCCTCCGTCATCACCCGCGCCAGCCAGACGCTGACCTCGCTCAAGGCGATCGATCGCGTCATGTCGCTGGAGCGCGAGCGCGTTCCGGGGCGCAGATACGTCGCCCGCCCCGTCCAGGACGGGCGGATCCAGTTCGACAAGGTGAGTTTTTCCTATCCCAACGCGGCCGGCAAGGCGCTCGACGCCGTCTCGTTCAAAATCGAGCCCGGCGAGCGTGTCGGCATCATCGGCCGCGTCGGCTCGGGCAAGACCACAGTGGGCCGCCTGCTCCTCGGCTTCTACGAGGCCGAGGACGGGCGCGTTCTGATCGATGGTGTGGACTCCCGCCAATACGATCCGTGGGATCTGCGCGCCGGCATCGGCTTCGCCATGCAGGACACCGACCTGTTCCTGGGCCGGCTGCGCGACAACATCGCCCTCGGTAAGCCGAATGCGACCGACGAGGAAATCCTCAGCGCGGCGAGGCTGTCCGGCGTGGAAAGCTTCATCGCCGGCCACCCCATGGGCTACGACATGCCGATCTCCGAAGGTGGCCGCAGCCTGTCGGGCGGCCAGAAGCAGGCCATTGGACTGGCGCGAATCCTGATCCGCAAGCCGCGCATCCTGTTTCTCGACGAGCCGACGGCGCATTTCGACGTGCGCAGCGAAGCCGAATTCCTCGAGCGACTGCGCGCCATCGGCGAAGGCAAGGACCGGCCGACGATCCTCATTTCCACCCATCGCCTGTCGCTGCTGAACATGGTCGACCGGCTATTGCTGTTCGATAACGGGCGGCTGCTCGCCGACGGGCCGCGCGACAAGGTGCTCGCCATGCTTCAGGGCAAACCGGCGCAAGCGCCGCAGCCGCCGCAATCGCAAAATCAGCAGCCCCAGGCCAAGCCGGGCCGGGAACAGCAGATCTCCGTGCAACCGGCCTCCCCCGGGATCAAGCCCAATGCTGTCGTCTGATTTCGCCTACGCCAACGATGTGCGCGCCGCATCGCAGCTGCGGACTCCGCGCGCCTTGCGCCTGCTCCTCGTCAGCTCCATCGCGCTGCTGCTGGCGTTCATCGTCTGGGCTCACTTCGCCATTCTCGATGAGGTCAAGCGCGGCGATGGCCGCGTGATCCCGTCGCAGCAAATTCAGGTGATCCAGTCGCTGGAAGGCGGCATCGTCAACGACATTCTCGTCCGGGAAGGTGCGATCGTCGACAAGGACCAGATCCTGATGAAGATCGACGACACCAAGTTCTCCTCGGAATTCGGCGAATTGCAGGAGCGCCGCGCGGCGCTCGCCGCCCGGGTGGCTCGCCTCGAAGCGGAAGCCCGCGGCAAGCCGGAGATCACTTTCCCCGCCCAGTCGACGCAAAAGGTGCCGGCCGCCGTCGCCACCGAAACCAGCGTCTTCAACATGCGCGCCAAAAAGGTGGCGCAGGACGTCGACGTCCTCACCCAGCAGGTCACCCGCCTGACCGGATCGCTGGCTTTGCTGGAGCGCGAGCTCGCCATCACCGGCAAGCTCTACCAGCAGAAGGTCGTGCCCGAAATCGAGATGATCCGCCTGCAACGGCAGGAAGCGGAAATGCGCGGCCAGCTCGCGGAAGCCCAGGCCAAGATCAGCAGCACCATCGCCTCGTTCCGCTCCCAGGCGGACGAGGATCTCGCCAAATCTCGCGGCGATCTGGCGGTGCTGGAAGAAAACATGAAATCCGCGCAGGACCGGCTGCGGCGCACCGACCTCAAGGCGCCGGTTCATGGCATCGTCAACAAGCTCAACGTGACAACGATCGGCGCCGTGGTGCAGCCCGGAGCCAGCCTGATGGAGATCGTCCCGCTCGACGACACGCTTCTGGTCGAGGGCCGCATTCGCCCGCAGGATATCGCCTTCATCCGCGCCGGACAGGACGCGGTGGTCAAGATCTCGGCCTACGACTCGTCGGTCTACGGTACGCTCAAGGGCAAGGTCGAGCGCGTCAGCGCCGATACGATCGTCGACGAGAAGCCGGACGCGGGCGGCAAGAAGGAAACCTTCTATCGCACCGTGATCCGCACCGAGACCAACTCCCTCGGCACGCCGCAAAACCCGCTGCCGATCATGCCCGGCATGGTCGCCACGGTGGAAGTGCTGACCGGACAGAAATCCGTGCTCGATTACATTCTCAAGCCCGCCCGCATTCTGCGTAGCGAAGCGCTGCGCGAGCATTGAGAGCCTGCCTCGAAAGACTGCCTTTGGCGTCGTTCGTGTTTTGGCGGAAACGTTAATCCGGTCATGGCGGGACTCGTCCCGGCCATCCGCCTCTTGTTTCATAAGAATTCTCAAGACGTGGATGCCCGTCATGAATCCGGGCATGACGAATGTTGTTTCTGTCTAGCCTGCTTTGAGCGCCAAAGCGGCCAGCGCATTCATCGCGCTTTAACCATGCGGTCCGCCCCGGCGGCAATCCCAGACATCCCGGCGCGACCAGATTTGAATCCAATTTAATCGATCTAGCCAAGCGGCGATTGACCGTGCCCGTGAAAACGCCTTCGCGCCTGCTCGCTGATTAACTCCGTTGAAGCCGCCCTCGCCCCACCGTCTGCACCAACAGGGCGGGGTATCGGATCGACGCAGAAGACGTCGGCTGATGCCCCCGACAAAGGGTGTCAGTCATGTTACCAGGCTATGTGCGGCAAGGATTGCTGCTGAGCGCTTTCGCGCTATCCGTCTATTTTCCCGGTGTTGTGCGAGCCGAGGCCGACAACCGCAGCCCGCGCGCCGCGGTCTCGCTCGACGCCGCGCCGGACATGGGCCGGGCGCCAGCGAAATTCTTCACCATCAATTCCGTTCTGGCCCGGCTCGACAGCGGCAAGCGCTCCGATGCAGTGCAGTTCGCGGCCGTTTCTGCTCCGGAAACAACCCTCTCCGATCAGCCGCCGGTGACCATCCCCGCCATCGAGGGGCGTGAACCGTTCGGGCTGTTCGGCTTCCGCGCGCCGGACGGACTGCTGTGGCGCAAATGGAACGGCATTCAGGCCGATCTCGCAAACGACAACAAAGTTCTCGCGGACTGCCGCGCTGACGCGGCCTCCTGCCCGGCCCACGCCGCGCAGCTCCTGCGCCTGGTCGACGCCGTGAAGGCCAAGGCCGGACTGGCGCAGATCGAGGAAGCCAACCGCAGCATCAACGCCGCAATCCGCTATGTCAGCGATCTCGCCCAGTTCGGCGTAGCCGACCGCTGGAGCTCGGCGCTGGCGAGCTTCGCTACCACCAAAGGCGATTGCGAGGACTACGCCATTGCCAAATATGTCGTCCTCCAGCAGGCCGGATTTCCGCAGGACGATCTGCGCATCGTGCTGGTCCGCGACCGGCGGGTCCAGCAGGATCATGCCGTGCTCGCCGCGCGTCTCGATGATCGCTGGCTCATCCTCGACAACCGCTGGTCTGGCATAGTCAGCGACAGCGACTCGCGCAACCTCGTTCCGCTGTTTGCGCTGAACCAGACGGGCGTATTGATGCTGACCACGCCCTATGCGAGCCGCACCATTGCCGACAGCGATGTCGAGGCCTCGCCGGCCGCCGCCGGCGGCGATATCCCGACCGGCTGGAGCGGCGATCCGGCCGTCGCGACTGGCGCCCTCGCCTTCGAGCTGCCGCCAGTGCTCTGAGGCGCGGCCGTATCCAACAACAAACGGCCCGTCAGGATCACCTGGCGGGCCGCTTGTTTTGACGATCAAACACCGTCGATCAGACAATGCCGATCAGGCGAGGTGAATCTCGTTGCTGGTCAGGGCATGACCGTTTTCGAGCTTCGCCATGGCAATCGCGGCACTGCCGCCGGCACCATCAGCATCGTAGTAGAGCGTGTGATCGGTGGTGTTGAAGATGAACTCCGGCGTGCCGGCCGTCTTGGTGCTCGCGCCCGTATCGTTGGTTTCGAAGTTGGACGCGCTCAATGTACCGGCCGCCAGATTGCCGAAGGCGGTGCGCGAGAACTCGATCACATCGCCCGCGCCGAAGTCGAGGATGCGGCCAAGGCCCTCCGCCGTCGAGTTGATGGCGAAGACGTGATTGCCCGCGGCGCTCTCGGTGCCGGCGACGACATGGCTGGTGTCGCCGTTGGTGATCTCGCCGACGTCGAAATTGACTTCGGCGAAGGAGCCCTTGGTGCCATCGGCGTACGTGAAGGTGCCGTTCGCGCTCACCAGCTGGCCGTCGATATAGGTCGGCCCCGACTTGGCATCGAGGCTGATCTCCGTGATGCCGAGATCGGTCAGCGAATGCAGTTCGCCCGCACCGCTGACACCGTTATGATCGGCGTCCTGCCACACTACCAGCTTCGCGAAGTCCCGATCGGCGCTGTTGATGACGCCGTCATGGTTGCTGTCGAGGCTGGCCAGCGCGGCCAGCCCGCTGGCGTAGTGCCCGCCGGCGAAGTCCGGCGTGAACAGCTCGTTGCCGCTGTCGATTAGCCCGTTGCCGTTCACATCGAGCGCCAGCAGGCCGTCATGGCCGTTGACCCAGGCGATTTGGCTCTTGGTCCCGCTGCCATCGATGTCGAAGTGAACGCCATCGGCCTGCGAGGTGAAGCTGAAGCCATTGTGATCGAGATCGAGCACGATGGGGTCGGCGGCTGTGGTGAAGTTGGCCGCCGTCAGCTTCCCATATCCGACGCTATTGATCGTCATGATATGCTCAACTTGCATCCCGCCCGAACCGGGATTGGTGTCGTCCGAAATATTCACCGAGTAGATTGCGGCATTTGCCGTCGAGGTGTTGTTGTTAGAATAAACGATAAACGTGTAGTTGCCCGCTCCCCCGTTGAAGGTGTTGGTCGCGGCCTGGATGTATCCCTCAATCGCACCGTTGTTGGCGTCGTCCGTAAGCGATCCAACCCACGTATTGGTGGAGCTATTGACGAGCGCGATAACACCACCCGGGCTCACAGTCACGTCGGTGCTCGCACTGGTAATCACCTGAAAACCGCCGCTGGTGATGTTCACGTTGTTTAACAGCACAGCAATCTTGTCGTTGGCGACCTCAAAATTACTGATCGTCGCAACCGTATTATCGTTGATACCGATCCCGGCGTGCTTGAAGACAATCCTGTCCGAGGCGCCATCAGAAGCGCCGAGATTGACGGTCCAGCCCGTCGTGCTTGTCCCCGCATTGATGATGACCACGTCTGCGCCGGCGCCGGCATCGATCGTGCCGCCGCCCGTACCGACGCTGATGACGTTGGCGTCGCTCGAACCGGTAATGTTGACGGAACCAGTCGCGGTAGAAGCATCGACATTTTCGAAGTATTTTACCGTCGTATTGTCACCGCTCGTCTGATCGGCACCGGGCGCAACGCCAAGATTGATCACCGGGACGGTGGAACCGGTAATGACGAGCGTGTCACCGGCGGCCGTATTCGTGCCGGCGTCGAGCGTTGAGCCGGACACGTTGTAGTAGGTGATCCGGTCATCGCCGGCGCCGCCGGTGATGATATCGGCACCACCACCGCCATTGATCGTGTCGTTGCCCGAGCTTCCGATAATGGTATTGGCTCCGGACGATCCGGTAATGTTGAACCCTTCCGTTTCACTCGACAGGACCAGCGTCGTTCCGGAGAACATAATATTCTCCACGCCCTTGATTTGATCGTCATTGGACGCGGCGAAGTTGCCGCTAATCGTCAGCGTGTCGGCGCCGTTCCCAAGATCGATCGTTGCCCCGGAGCTGATCAGCGAGGTGAGTTGCGCGCCCGTCAGCGTCAGCGTATCGGCGCCGGCGCTGCCGATGACGTTGACGGTTTGCACACCGGTGAGCGTCGGCAGCGAGGACAGGGTCACTGCGCCACTGACCACGACGTTCAGCGTGTTGGTACCGCCTCCGAGATCGATGCCGCCGGTATACCCGGTGAACTGCTGGGCCGTCATCGTTACGATGGTGTTGGCGCTACCGGTTAGCTGGAGCTTTTCTACCCCATTGACGCCAGTCAGATCGACCACCCCTGTTGCACCGGTAATGATGAGCGTGTCCGTTCCGTTGCCAAGGTTGATGCCGCCGGTAAATGCGAGAAATTGCTGTGCGGTCATCGTGACGACATCGTTGCCGGCGCTGCCGGTCAGCGTTTCGACGCTGGTGACCGTACCGACAGTGAAATCCACCGTGGTGGCGTTCGTCAAAACGATACTGTCGTTGCCGGTGCCGCCATCGATGGATTCACCCGCGACGAAATCTCCATTCGCAAGATTGAAAGTATCGTTGCCGCCGCCGCCAACCATGAGATCCAAACCGGCCCCGCCGGTCAGGACGTCATTGCCGTCGCCGCTAATGAGAACGTCGTTGCCTTCATAGCCGTTGATCGTGTTGTTGGCGCCATCGCGTCCGATCAGGATTTCGTCGAGTCCCGTACCGTTCAGGGTGAGGCTTGACTGCCGGTTGATTGTCACCACTCCGGTATCGGAACCATTTGGAGAGGTCGTCGAACCGGTATAGGTGAACGAACCACCATTGCTGTTATTGTCGACAAACGTGACGCTTACACCAGCGTGGGTGGCCGAAGTTCCGTCGACCACATTGCTGGTTCCGGTGATCGTGATGGCCTGTCCGTCAGGATCCTTGTCGTTGAACAGCAATGCGTAATCCGGAATGACAATCGAGGCGCCGGAGGTGGTGCTGCCCACGTTGGTGATCACGTGGTCATCCCGAACGATCGGGTCGCGGTCAGCATTGTTGACATGGATCGTCAGCGTTTTGCCCGCCGTGTCACCGTCGTTGTCGACAAGAACAAAGCCGACGGGAACATCGAAGTTACTGGTGATGACGGTCGGCGGCGTATAGGTATAGGCTCCGCTGTCCATGTTCACACTGAACTTGCCGCCATCGGCAAGCGACACCGTCAGCACATGTGTTGATGTGTTGAACGATCCATGCGTGCCGCCGGAGATCGATCCAGCACCCGTCGGATCGTACGCATAGGTCTCGCCGGCAACCGTGACCGACTGGATGTGGCCGCCGTCGGCGCCGAA
The DNA here is from genome assembly GCA_017308495.1 of Afipia sp. GTDB lineage: Bacteria > Pseudomonadota > Alphaproteobacteria > Rhizobiales > Xanthobacteraceae > Afipia. Next base: position 2,658 of record JAFKES010000050.1, on the reverse strand, counting down.
GCTGCCGGCAGGCGTGCCACCCGTCACCAGGTTTCCGGTCACGTCCGTTGCGATCCCGACAAGGGTCTGCGCGAGCTGACTGAGGTCGGTGACGATCTGGGACGGGATTTGCGTCTCGGTCACGCCGTTATAGGCAACCGGATCCAGCGGGCCGGTCGTGACGTTCGCGCCGATGCCGAGCGCATAGGACGTGATGTCGTTGGTTCTGAGGAAACTCTCCCACGTGTTCTGGAGAGTGGTTCCGACGCCGCTGCCGGAATCCGGCGCGCCATCGGAAATGAAATAGGCCACGTTCTGGACGTCGGCGCCTGCCTGCTTGCCGCTTGAGCCATAGGCTACCATCGCGTCATTGATGGCGTCAGCATAGTTCGTGCCGCCACTTGCGGACAAACCGTTGATAATATTCTTGGCGGCCTCCAACGTGAGCCAGCCGCCGCCCCTGTCCACGCCCTGACCGGCGAAGCTGACAATGCGCACGGTAACATTGCCCTCATTGCCGTATTGCTCGAACAGCTCGTTCACGGCCGCCTTGAGGACATCCAGCTTGGTCGCATTGGTGACGCCGGATGCGTAGGTGCTCCCCGATCCCGACCCCATGCTGCCCGACGTATCGAGGATCAGCAGCAGGTTGGTATTGACGGCTGCGTTCTCGTCGACCGTTTTGCTCTGATCGCTCGCCTTGGGAATGTCGTCCTTGACGTTGATGCTGACCGTACCGGTCGTCGTGTTGTTGAAAGCGTCTTTTGCTGTGTAGGTGAAGCTGTCGCCCGGCACCGTGTTGGCGCCCGAGACGTTGCCGCTGTCGTACGGGCTTGTCAGCGTGTAGGTCCAGTTGCCGTTGCTCTGCAGATCGAACACGCCATGGGCCGTCGTCTGGTGGATCGCCGTATAGGTGACGCCGGTGCCTGCCACATTCAGCGTGCCCGTGGCCGTCTCGGCCGTGCTGGCAGGGGTGGATCCTGTCACAAGCGCTGCCTCGTCAACCGTCGCGATCTGATTGACCCCGGTCAGCGTCACGTCGGTGACGGTGATGTTCAGCGTCGTGGTCGAGGTGTCGCCGTCGCCATCGGTGATGGTGTAGACAAAGTGATCGACCGCACCGGCTGCGGACACCGAGTTTGGTTTGGCGGTGTAGGTGTAGGTGCCGTCGGCATGCAGGTGCAGCGTGCCCAGGGCCGTAACGATATCGGTGTCTACGCCAGTCGTCACTGCCACCGACGCATTCGTCCCCGCCTTGACCCCGGTCACCCCGCCGCCCGGCGCCTTGCCGTCGGCTCCGAACACGTCCGCGCCCAAACCGGTCAGCACGTTGCCGCCCACCGACGAGCCTTCCGACACGGTGTTCGTGTCCGCATGCGCGCTCGGAACGTCGTCCACGATCTTGATCGACAGCGTGCCGGGGGCGCTCTGGCCGTCCTGGTCCGTCAGTTCAATGGCGATGTTGTCGAACAGATTGTTGGTGCCGCCACCATTGGGATGGATCTCGTTGTCCACCAGCGTATAGGTGTAGCTCACCTTGCCGGTCGCGGCATCATAGGCCGTGATCTCCAGCGTGTTGCCTTCCGGCGTCGTCACCGATCCCGCCGTGAACACGCCGTTGGTGATGAACGCCGTGCCTCCGACCGTCAGCGACTTCACCCCGTCCGCCGAGGTGATCGTGAAGTCCCCGCTCGTCGTGTCGGGAGCGCTCAACCCGTTCGACCCCGCCGGTTCAGCAGGATTCGTGCGCGCCGGCAGGTTCGCCTCGTCCACCATGGCGTCACCGCCCTGCAGTTCCGGCGTCAATCCGCCGATCTGCGTACTGGCCCGCAATCGTCGTCCCGGTATCCGTCACATCCGCTTCGGCGCCGTTATAGCCGACGATATGCGTCACGCTCGCGCCGTCCGCGCCCTTCACGTCCGCGCCAGACGCGGAATCCTCGTTCGCGCCGGTGATGACGTTGCCGCTGTGGCCGGCGAAGTCTCCCGCCGCGATCGTCAGATCATCCGCATGGGCGAACGCCTTGTCGTCAACGATGTCGATGGTCAGCGTGCCGGTGTCCGAGCCGGTGTCCAGATCGTTCACGACAATGGTAAACTGCGGCGACGCCTCGACGGTCTGTCCGTTGTTGGCGGCAGACGGATCAAGGAAATTGTCCGACAGCGTGTATTTGTACTCGATCGCCGTTCCGTTCCACCACACGTCCAGGCTGCCGCGCGAGCCGTCCGCGATGGTCGTGTGATCGCCATTGAGCGCAACCGTCTCGCCACCCACGGTGATCGAGCCGATGCCGTCGGGCGAGGTCACCGCGATCGTGCCGCTCGCGATCGTGTTCGTCGCGCCCTCTTGCGACCCGTCGGCCAGGCCGGCCTCGTACACGGTGTTGACGCCCGGACCCGTGGCAGGCTGTCCCAACTCCACATCCGCATTGCCGATATGGATCGTCAGCGTGGTCGGCGAGGTGTCGCCGTCGCCGTCCGTCAGCGTGTAGGTGAACACGTCATTGACGCCGCCCTTGGTGCCGGCGTCGCGCGTGTAGGTGTAGCTGCCGTCCGACTTGATCTCCAGCGTGCCGTACTGGCCCGCAATCGTCGTCCCGGTATCCGTCACATCCGCTTCGGCGCCGTTATAGCCGACGATATGCGTCACGCTCGCGCCGTCCGCGCCCTTCACGTCCG
>JAFKES010000049.1 GCA_017308495.1 Afipia sp. | reverse complement strand
TGACCGCAGATTGAGCGCATGGAATTTGCAGATGCGCAGTCGATTGATGTCGGTCAGCCGGACTTTCGGCAATCGCGCTGGGCTTTAACGATGATGGGGATCGTCATGAAGAACGTACGTTTGTCGATTGCGACGGTGGCCGCAATGGCGCTGGGGGCTGGCGCCGCTGTCGCGGCCGACCTGCCTGCCAAGGTCTATACCAAGGCGCCGCCGGCGCCGGTGGTGGCGTCGCCGTGGGATGTCGCCTTCGGGGCGTCGGTGACCAACAACTATGTGTTCCGCGGCATTTCGCAGTCGAACCGCAATCCTTCGGCCTCCGCTTATTTCGAGCCGCGCTACAACATCACCCCGGACCTGCAGCTCTATGCCGGCGTGGCCGGCAACAGCATCTCCTTCACCAACCGCGCCTCGGCGGAAGTGGACGTCTATGGCGGCATCCGTCCGACCTTCGGCCCCGTCGCCTTCGACTTCGGCGTGTGGGGCTACCTCTATCCCGGCGGCCAGTGCATCGACGGCAACCTGACGCCCGGCACCGGCACCATCACCCCGGCCGGGCTGTGCGGGTTCGGCGCAAACGCGCTCTTCAACGGCAATGCCATGAAGAAGGACGTGTCGTTCTACGAGGTCTACGGCAAGGTGACCTATACCTTCAACGACATGTTCGCGCTCGGCGGCGCGGTGTTCTATTCGCCGAATTTCCTCAACTTCGGCTTCGATTCGACCTACGCGGCGGTCAATGCCAAGTTCACCGCGCCGAGCAACCTGTTCGGGTCGTCGGGCGTGGGCGCCTACCTGTCGGGCGAATACGGCCACCAGTGGCTGGGCACCACCGACGCTTTTTACGCCTTCACCGCACTGCCTGACTACAACACCTGGAACGTCGGCATCGGCTTCACCTACAAGGTCTTCACCCTCGACCTGCGCTACAGCGACAGCGACCTGTCGAAGGAATCCTGCAACGCCATCACCAGCGACTTCGGGGCATCCTACAATGGCGCCGGCAGCTATCAGTCGAAGTGGTGCGGCGCGTCCTTCATCGCCAAGCTCTCGGCCGACGTGACCCTGAGCCAGTTGAAATAATCCGCGCCATCGGTGGCGTGGCGCAGGCGGCGGAGCGATCCGCCGCCTGTTTCTTTTGTCCGCCTTTGCCGCGCGGGCCGCGATGACATCAGGCCGGGGCCGGGGCGTCGGCGGGATCGGAGATCGTGAAGCGGTCACCGGCGCGCTCCAGCGTCACCCGGCGCTGGTGGAACGCGTCCAGCGTGCTGCGATGACCGATGGAAATCACGGTGGTCTGCGGCAGCTTCTCCGCTACCAGCCGGTACAGCAGCGCCTCGGACGGTTCGTCGAGCGAGGCGGTGGCCTCGTCGAGAAACAGGTACTGCGGCTTGTGCAGCAGCGCCCGCGCCAGCCCGAGCCGTTGCTGCTCGCCGAGCGACAGCGTCCTGTTCCAGTGGCCGTCCTCGGATAGGCGCGGTACCAGCGGCGCGAGGCCGACCAGCGTCAGGACCTCGCCGAGTTCGGCCGCGCTGAATGTATCTTCCTTGGCCGGATAGGTGACCGCGGCCGCGAGCGGGCCGACCGGAAAGTAAGGGCGCTGCGGCAGCATCATCAGCGACGCGCCTTCGGGAATCCGGATCGCGCCGTTGCCGAACGGCCAGATGCCGGCGATGGCCCGGAACAGCGTGGACTTGCCGGAGCCGGATGGGCCGGTCAGCAGCGTCCGCTCGCCGCTGCGCAGGTTGAGGCCGGAGGTCTCCACCAGCGGCCGCGCGTCGGGCAGGCGCAGGCGCACGTCGTCGAGGTGGATCGCCTCCGCGCCGGGGGCCGCGACCGGCCGCACCGCCTCGGGTGCAGCGGCGAGCGCCCTCGCGGCGACGATCCCGCTTTCGAAACCATCAAGGCGGGCGACCACGGCCTGCCATTCGGCCAGCGTGCGATAGGTCGAGATGAAAAACGACAGCGCGCCCTGGACGCTGGTGAACGCCGATGCCGTCTGCATCATGCCACCGAGCTGCATCTTGCCGGCGAAATAGGCCGGCGCGGTGAGGATGAAGGGGAAAATCACCGAGGCCTGCGAATAGCTCGCGGTGAACGCCGTGATTTTCTTGGTGCGGGTCATGATGCCGAGCCAGTTGTCGACCACCGCGCCAAACCTGTCCCGCAGCCGCTGGCGTTCGGCACGCTCGCCGTGCAGCAGCGCGATCTGCTCGGAATTCTCCCGCACCCGCACCAGGTTGAAACGGAAGTCCGCCTCGTATTGCTGCTGCCGGTAGTCGAGCCCGACCAGTGGCCGCCCGATCAGGTGCGTGATCCATGTCCCCAGCACCGCGTAGATCAGCGCGCCCCACACCATGTAGCCGGGAATGGCAAGGTCGCGGCCGAACACATGCAGGGGCGCCTCGCTCGACAGATTCCACAGGATGACGATGAAGGACACCAGCGTCACCACCGCGTTGAGCAGGCCGATGCCGATGTTCAGCGTGCGGTCCACGAACAGCTTGACGTCGTCGGTGAGGCGCTGGTCGGGGTTGTCGGCGGCGTCGCCCTGGAGCTGCATGCGGTAGTGGTTGGCGTTGGCGAGCCAGTCGCCAAGCAGATGTTCGGTCATCCATTTGCGCCAGCGGATCTGCAGCCACTGGTTGAGATAGAGTTGGTAGACCGCGATCGCGATGAAGATCGTGACGATGACGGTGAAGTACAGCAACTCGTGGACGAAGGCGTCCCAGTTGTGCTCCTGGAGTGCGTTGTAGAAACGATTGTTCCAGGAATTGAGCAGGACGTTGATGGCGACGGTGGCGAGTTCGATGATGATGACGGCCACCAGCAGGCTCCAGCCGGCCCACCTGTCTTCGGAGCGATAATAAGGTGCTGCAATCCGCCACACCGTTTTGAGCGTGGAACCAATCCCATTCACAGATTTCTGCTCCTTGGAGATGTTCTAAGGGACTGAAAAAGCGCGTAAATTCTAGCGCGTTCGACTAAAGTCGAAGATAGCATTACCTGCGACGTCTTGTCCTGCATGCGACATTCACCCTAGCATGCGTCCGGGCGGTGAGGGCCGTGGGGGCAACTCAATTCGCAGCATTGTGAGCGCGGCCGGTCGAACGGGCCGGTGGTCTGCCACCTGCGATGCATGCGAGCCATCTCCGAGACGCCAGATCCCCCGATCGACCACGCGGGTCGGGTGGACAGTCAATGACGTGGGGAGGAACAGACATGTGGAATCAGATTTATAATCCGTTGGGGAGTACGGCGCTGTCGACCATCGCCGCCGCGATCCCCGTGGTGGCGCTGCTGCTGATGATCGCGAGCGGCAAGGTCAAGGCCCATATCGCGGCGATCCTGGCCCTGATTCTCGCCAACATCGTCGCGATCTTCATCTTCACGATGCCTGCCACCATGTCGCTGCGGGCTTCGGCGCTGGGCGTGGTGGTCGGCTTCTTCCCGATCGGCTGGATCGTGCTCAACGTCATCTTCCTCTACCGCATCACGGTGGAGACCGGGCGTTTCGAGCTGCTGCAACGGGCCATCGGCGGTGTCACCGAGGACCGGCGTCTTCAGATTCTGCTGATCGCCTTCTCCTTCGGTGCGTTCTTCGAGGGCGCGTCCGGTTTCGGCACTCCGGTGGCGATCACTGGCGCGGTGCTGATCGGCCTCGGCTTCTCGCCGCTAGCGGCGTCGGGCCTGTCGCTGATCGCCAACACCGCCCCGGTCGCCTTCGGCGCGCTCGGTACGCCGATCCAGGGCCTCGCCTCGGTCACCGGCTTCGATCCCTTCATCCTCGGCGCGATGGTCGGCCGCCAGTTGCCGCTGTTCTCCCTCATCGTGCCGTTCTGGGTGATCTGGGCGTTCGCCGGATGGCGCGGCATGATGGGCGTATGGCCCGCCATTCTCGTGACCGGCGTATCGTTCGCGGTGCCGCAGTTCGTGATCTCGAACTTCATCAACCCGTGGATCGTCGATATCGGCGCGTCGCTGATCTCGATGGGCGCGCTGATCCTGTTCCTCAAGGTGTGGCAGCCGAAGAAACTGTGGCTGTCGCCGGTGCTGCGCGGCAACGATGAATCGGCCGCGACCATGAAGCCGGTCAAGCCGATCAACAAGACGCCGCTGACCCAGGGCGAACTGTGGAGCGCCCTGCTGCCGTGGATCGTGGTCTGTATCATCATGCTGATCTGGGGCAACGGCGCGTTCAAGACCTGGGCGAACTCGATCTTTACCTGGAACTATCCGGTGCCCGGCCTGCACAACATGATCAACAAGATGCCGCCGGTGGCCGCGAAGCCGACGCCGGAAGGTGCGGTGTTCGCCTTCACCTACCTGTCGTTCACAGGCACCGGCATGCTGGTCGCGGCCATCATCTCCGGCTTCCTGATGGGCTTCTCGCCGGTCAAGATGATCGCGGAGTACGGCCGCACCATCCGGCTGTGTGCGGTGTCGCTGATCACCATCTCGGCGATGCTGGCGATCGGCACGCTGACGCGCCTGTCCGGCGTCGACGCCACGCTCGGTCTCGCCTTCGCCGCGACCGGCGTGCTCTATCCCTTCTTCGGCACGCTGCTCGGCTGGTTGGGCGTGGCGCTGACGGGATCGGACACGGCGTCGAACGTGCTGTTCGGCAACCTGCAGAGGATCACCTCCGAGCAGCTCGGCATCTCGCCGATCCTGATGTCGGCGGCGAACTCCTCGGGCGGCGTGATGGGCAAGATGATCGACGCGCAGTCGATCGTCGTCGCCTCGACCGCCACCAACTGGTACGGTCACGAAGGCACCATCCTGCGCTTCGTGTTCTGGCACTCTATCGTGCTGGCGTGCCTTGTCGGTCTGTTCGTCATGCTGCAGGCATACGTGCATCCGTTCACCGCGATGGTCATCCGCTGACCCGCGACGGCGGACACATCGTCCTCGATCATCATCCTCGCGGCGCGCGCCGCGGGGATTTTTTTATGACGCGGCGGGAACGCGGGGGCGGCGGCCTGTGCGGCCCGTCATGGCCGGGCTTGACCCGGCCCTCCATCTCCTGTTTCAGGAAGAGCGAATGTGCGGCGCTCTGTTCAGGTCCGACAATGGCCGGAACCCGCGCGATCAGGAGTTTCGGATACCGATCATGATGACATTGCGATCCGCCGTGCTCGTTGTTGCGTTGGCGCCGCTGGCGCTCGGCGCGGCGTGGGCGCAGGGCGCGCGGGAATTCCCGTTCGGCGCGGAGATGACGCTGGAGGTTGCGCCACAGCCGGGCTCGAAGCGTATTCCGACGCTGGAAATCGGCGACAACGGTGAGGCGCAGCTCGACCTGTTGTGCAAGTCCGGGCGCGGGCAGTTCTCCGTCGCCAACGACAGCGTGATCTTCGTTCCCGGCGCGATGGAGGATCGCGGCTGCACGCCAGCCCAGGCACAGGCCGACGATGCCCTGCTGGCCGCTCTCGGCGAGGCCCAGACCTGGAAGCGGCAGGGCGATTTCGTGTCGTTCATTGGCGCCACCACGCTGCGCTTCCGCCTCGGCACCAACTGAACGCGGCGGGACGACACAGGAAAAATCGTGCAGCGTGTGGTTCAGCCTGCGGCGAGGATCATGTCCGCGCAGTGGCCCGCCGCGGCGATGGCGCCGCTATAGCCGCCGAAGCCGGCATAGGCAGAGGCGAGATAGAGGCCCGGAATGACGGTGGTGGGAGAGCGGTCCGGCCGTGGGGCATCGGGGCGTGGCGGTGTCGGCGCGAAGCCGTAGACCGCGCCGTGCGGCGCGCCGAGATAGCCGCGCATCGAGACCGCGGTGTTGAACGACGATGCCACCACCGCGCCGGCCAGTCCGGGATAGTGCCGGTCGAGATAAGCGACGAGCGCCGTTTGCCAGCGCGCGCGCCTGGCGCGGTAGGCATCGGGATCGGCGTTGTGCCAGTTTGCCAGCGCGTCGGGGCCGACCACCGAGAGCACGTAGGGTGGGGCGGGGACGCCGGAATCGATGGCGGCATAGTCCACCACCGCAAGCGGCGGCATGCGCGCGCCGGGCTCCTGCGCCATCAACGTGGTCGCCGCGGCGTAGTCGGCGAGGCGTGTCATCCAGTCCGGAAGTAGCTGCGTCGAATAGGCGGTGACGCCGAAGTCGCGCGGCGGCCGGGCGAGGCCGAGCGTCAGGGCGAACAGCGAGATCGACGGCGCGCAATCCGCATAGGCGGCGCGGAGCCGGTCGCCTCCGTCGGCGGGCAGCAGCGCGGCCAGTGTCTCAGGCGCGGCGTTGCCGATCACGCGCGCGGCCGCGACCGTCTGCGGATCGCCACCATCCTTGGCGGTGTGGGTGAGGCCGGTGACGCAGCCATGGGCATCGAGCGTGATGGCGCTCGCCGTCCGCCGCAGCACCACGTCGCCGCCGGCGGTGCGGATGGCGCGGGCCAGGGCGCTCGACAGCCGCTGCGAGCCGCCATGGATGTAGCGTGCGCCGCTGCGGAGATAGCTGCCCTGGGCCATGGCGAAGAACGGCCACCACAGGGTGGCGGGATCGTCGTGATAGTAGGACAGGTTGGCGGCCAGCGCCGCCTTGACGGCTTCGTTGTCGCCGAACACGCGATCGAGCGTCTGCGACAGCGTGGCGTCGCTCCGTGCGGTGCCGGTGATCTGTTCCATCTCGCCGAGCAGCGTGGCGAGGCCGTCGCGCGCCTCGGGAAAACGTTGCACGAGAGCCTGCCGCGCGGCGTCGAAATTGTCGGGCAGCACGAAGGGCGAAGCAAGCGGGCCGCCGCGCACTTCATAAAGGTTGCCGGCTGCCACCCATCGCACGATGTCGAGCACGCCGGCGCGCTTCAGCGGGTCGTGCTTGGGATCACCGGGATCGTGCGGATCGCTGGTGGCGTGCAGCGAGCCTTCGACGAACAGGTCGCCGACCTTGTAGCTCGATGCCGCGCCGCCGACGGAATTGCCGCGCTCCACCACCAGCACCTTGCGGCCGGCGCGGGCGAGGATCGCGCCCGCGGTGAGGCCGCCGAGGCCGGCGCCGATGATCGCGATATCGTAACGCGCGGCCATGGTTCAGCGCACGCGACTGCGGCCGGAATCGGCTGGCATGGCGGTGATTCCGGCGATTATTTCCATGCGTTCTTGTCGCTGTCCCAGCGCTGGCCCTTGAGCTCGGCGGCCAGTGCGCGGATCATGCCATCGTCGTCGCTGGCCATGTTTTCCTCATCGCCGCCGGAATCGTCGGAGATGTCGAGATGCGGCCCGGCGCTTTCGTCTGCGGTCCTGCTGGCCGGCACGCCCAGCCACAGCACCAGCCTGTCGGTTGCGCCCGGCCGCTCGGGGCCGACCAGCGCGGTGATTTCCAGCGTCTCGACGAGATCGAGCCCGGGTGCGAGCTGGCTCGGACGCTTCAGGGTGAAGGTCAGTTCGCCGGTGGTGTCGTTCCAGCGTGCGGCCGCCGGCGTCGCCGACATCACTTTCGCGGTGGCGGCGGCGAGGGCGGTGGCGAGCCGGTCGCGATCGAGCTTGCCGCCCTCGCTCCAGCCGGCCGCGGGAAACCGGATCGCCCGCTCCATGTCGTAGCCGCCCGAGGTCCAGCCGGCGGCGGTGACGCCGGGAGCTGATCGCAGGCTGGCGACGAGGCCTGCGGCGCGGGCGGGGTCCACGACCAGCCGCAGCACCTGCTGGCCGGTGCGCAGCGCGTTGCAGTCGGTGGCGAGGCTATCGAACGCGACCTGGACGTTCTTGTCGCGCAGGCTCTTGACCAGATCGACGAAGTTCTCTCGTTTCACCCGCACCGCCAGCGATTGCGGCGACACTTGCGTGAAGTCCTTCGGCGCTTCGGTGAGATCGTCGTCCGCCATCTGCAACTGCTGGAATTCTTTTTCGTCGCTATCGGAATTGTCCGGGGACGAGATGGAATTGACGGCGCCGCCCAGCGTGATCTTGCCGTCGAACGAGACCAGCTTGCCGCTGGGCCGGCGGGTCAGACTGACGCTGACCGGTGTCTTGGTCTCGGAACTCTGTCCGCTGCCGGTGAGCCTGTCGCCGTCCGGCTTCAGTTCGATGGCGAAGCGGTCCTTTCGGTCGGAGGTGGTGGAGACGGAATAACACACGTCCAGCACCGCCGAGATCAGCTTGCCGCCGCTGCGGGTTTCCCGGATGAACGCATCCACCGGCAGATCGCCGAGCAGATCGCCGAGCGAGGAGAAGTAGCGCACGTCGTAACCGCCGGGCGCGGCCTTCGGCGCGTCCTTGACCATGTCCCTGGACATGTCCTTCGTGCCCTGCGCATGGGCCGCCGACCAGGAAGCCGCGGTCATGGCGAGCGCGGTACAGCCAATCATCAATTTGCGCATGGTGCGGTGTCCTGAGGTGTCTTTCGGAGGAAGGGATGGATCTCCGACGCGGGACAATCTCAAACCCCGGCCGGATTGTCGCGATGATTCGCGCAGTTGGCACCATAAAAAAGGCCGCCCGCAGGCGGCCTTTTCGTTGAGACGTGATGTTGCGGCTCAGAAGCCCATGCCGCCCATGCCGCCCATTCCACCCATGCCGCCGCCGGCCGGCATCGCCGGAGCCGCGTCCTTCGGCAGTTCCGCGACCATAGCTTCGGTGGTGACGAGCAGGCCGCCGACCGAGGCCGCGTCCTGCAGCGCGGTGCGAACCACCTTGGCGGGATCGATGATGCCCTTGGCGACCATGTCGACGTAGTCCTCGTTCTGGGCGTCGAAGCCGAAGGTCTCGCTCTTGTTGTCGAGGATCTTGCCGACCACGATCGAGCCTTCAACGCCGGCGTTCTCGGCGATCTGGCGGATCGGAGCCTCCAGCGCCTTCAGCACGATGTTGATGCCGGCCTGCACGTCGGAGTTCTCGTTGTGGATGCGGCCGACCGCCTTCTTGGCGCGCAAGAGCGCGGTGCCGCCGCCCGGCACGATGCCCTCCTGCACGGCCGCGCGGGTGGCGTTGAGCGCGTCCTCGACGCGGTCCTTCTTCTCCTTGACCTCGATCTCGGTCGCGCCGCCGACGCGGATCACCGCGACGCCGCCGGCGAGCTTGGCCAGACGCTCCTGCAGCTTCTCGCGGTCGTAGTCCGAGGTGGTTTCCTCGATCCGCGCCTTCAACTGGTTGACGCGCGCCTCGATGTCGGCCTTCTTGCCGGCGCCGTTGACGATGGTGGTGTTCTCCTTGTCGATCACCACCTTCTTGGCGCGGCCGAGCATCTTCACGGTGACGTTCTCGAGCTTCATGCCGAGATCATCGGAGATGAGCTGGCCGCCGGTGAGGATGGCGATGTCTTCCAGCATGGCCTTGCGGCGGTCGCCGAAGCCCGGCGCCTTGACGGCAGCGACCTTGAGGCCGCCACGCAGGCGGTTGACGACGAGGGTGGCGAGCGCCTCGCCCTCGATGTCCTCGGCGATGATCAGCAGCGGCTTGCCGGTCTGCACCACGGCTTCGAGCACCGGCAGCATGGCCTGCAGGCCCGACAGTTTCTTCTCGTGGAGCAGGATGTAGGCGTCCTCGAGTTCGGCCGTCATCTTCTCGGGGTTGGTCACGAAGTAGGGCGACAGGTAGCCGCGGTCGAACTTCATGCCTTCGACGATGTCCACCTCGGTGTCGAGGGACTTGGCTTCCTCGACGGTGATGACGCCCTCGTTGCCGACCTTCTGCATCGCCTGGGCGATCATCTTGCCGATGGTGGCGTCGCCGTTGGCCGAGATGGTGCCGACCTGGGCGACTTCGGCGGAGGAGGCGACCGGCTTGGCGCGCTTCTCGATGTCCTTGATCACGGCGGCGACGGCGATGTCGATGCCGCGCTTGAGGTCCATCGGGTTCATGCCGGCGGCCACCGACTTCGCGCCTTCGCGCACGATGGCCTGCGCCAGCACGGTGGCGGTGGTGGTGCCGTCGCCGGCGAGGTCGTTGGTCTTGCTGGCGACTTCGCGCAGCATCTGCGCGCCCATGTTCTCGAACTTGTCCTCGAGTTCGATGTCCTTGGCGACGGTCACGCCGTCCTTGGTGATGCGGGGCGCACCGAACGACTTGTCGATCACGACGTTGCGGCCCTTGGGACCGAGGGTGACCTTCACCGCGTTGGCGAGGATATCGACGCCGCGCAGCATGCGGTCGCGCGCGTCTCCGGAAAATTTAACGTCCTTGGCAGCCATGTGAGTACTCCTGAAAGTGTTCGTTTTTGTTGTCATGCCGCGCTTGTCGCAGGCATCCACGTCTTGTCTTCATCTGCGACAGAAAGACGTGGATGGCCGGGTCGAGCCCGGCCATGACGGAGGGACGGAGGCGCTTACGCCAGCACGCCCATGATGTCGGACTCCTTCATGATGAGGAGGTCTTCGCCATCGAGCTTCACTTCGGTGCCGGACCACTTGCCGAACAGCACGACGTCGCCGACCTTGAGGTCGATCGGAATGAGCTTGCCGGCCTCGTCGCGGCCGCCGGGGCCGACGCCGACCACCTTGCCCTGCGAGGGCTTTTCCTTGGCGGTGTCGGGGATGATGATGCCGCCCTTGGTCTTTTCCTCGGCGTCGATGCGCTTGACGACGACGCGGTCATGCAGCGGGCGGAAGGTTGTCTTGGCCATCGGAGATCCTTTGGATGCAGTTGCAGTGAAGATTTGAGGTGCGGCAGCGCGCGGGCCGTGGATAATGGCTGGAGGCTGACCTCTTGAGGACGCGAAACCCTGATCCTTAGCAATCGCGCGCTGAGAGTGCTAATCGTGGCCCGGAAATATGGCTTGACGCCGATCCTGTCAAGCAAGGCATGAACGAGCGGCGCTTTAAGGCCTTGGTGAGGCCCATATGGGATGATGATTTGGTAACCAAAAGGGGACGCGGGGGAAGGGACGCGGGGACATCGGGGTCCATCGTTCATGTCCGTCATCCATCGCGTGACCGTCCCGCCTGCCGTCCGGGCAGGTGCGACTTGAGGATATTTTGCCGGGAGACACCATGACCAAGACGATCGCGCCATCTCACACATCCGGGATTCACCGGTCCAGGATTGCCACCCTGATGGCTGTCGCTGCGCTGTCGGGCTTTCTCGGCGCCTGCGGTGGCGGCGGGTTCGGCGGCCTTGGCGGCGGCTCCCCCACCGTTCAGGAACCGGCCGTGGCACCGGAGATTCCGGCCACCATTCGCGCCGACGAGATCGTCGGGCGCTGGGGCCTCGCCGCGTTCCACAAGCCCGAGGACCGCGCCCGCACCGAGGCGGCGGCGCGGGGCCAGTGCAAGAACCCTTATGTGATCGGCCAGGGCCCCACCGGGGGCGTCATTATGCATCTGCCGGACGAGGCCACCCCGCAGGAGCTGCGCCTCAAGGGCAGCCAGAGCGGCAAGAATTATATCGGCCCGGCGGGCCCGGCCGGCGGTCCGCAGGATCGCGAGATCGTCTCCTTCGACGGCCGCGTGCTGATGACCCGGTTCATCGACCCGGACGCCAACAGCCGTTACGGCACCATGGTTTATGTCCGTTGCGCGCCCAAGGCCTGATCGACGCCTGATCAAGGCCTGATGTTGAATGGGCCCGATGTGTGACGGCCCGGATGTCCTGAACGGGCCCGAGACTGTGAAGCGCCTGTTTCGATCAACCGGCCGGCCGATGGGGCACCTCATCGGCCGCGCATCCTAGAGAACGGCGGCCGCGGGTGATGATCTCCGCTCCCTCGCGCGCCGTTGCCGTGCTCTGTGTCACCCAGGTGCTGGGCTGGGGCGCGCTGTTCTATCCGCCTGGCCTGACCATGCCGCTGATCGCCGCCGCCCACGGCTGGTCGCTTGCGCAGGCGCTGTCCGGCTTCTCGATCGCGCTCGGTGTGTCGGGGCTGGTCGCGCCGTTCGCCTGCGGGCTGATCGAGCGCCGCGGCGGCCATTACGTGATGGCGGCGGGGGCGCTGCTCGGGGCTGCGGGCCTGCTGGTGCTGGCGCTCGCCGGAAACTACGCCGTCTATCTCGCCGGCTGGGTGCTGCTCGGCGTCGCCATGGCCTGCAACCTCTACGATCCGGCGTTTACGGCGCTGGCCCGCATCTTCGGCACGGCGGCGCGGCGGCCGATCACGCTGGTGACGTTCGTCGGCGGGCTTGCCTCCACCGTGTCGTGGCCCACGGCCCAGATCCTGATCGCCCATGGCGGCTGGCGCACCGTTTATTTCGTGTTTGCCGGGGTGATGGCGTTCGTCGTCGCGCCGCTCTACGCCTTCGTGCTGCCGCGCAACGCCCTCTACGTGGCGCCGCCGGGGACCGCCGACGCGGCGGCGGTGAGTCCGGTGCGGACCATTCCGGCGGCGGGCCTGCCGTTCTTGCTGGTGGCGGCGGGTTTCGCCGCCCATTCCGTGATGCAGTCCGGTACGCTGGCGCATCTTCTCACCATCCTGCAGCGCGGCGGCATCGATGCCGGCACCGCGGTGGTGATCGGCGCGCTGTTCGGGCCGTCGCAAGTCCTGACCCGGGTCGCCGATTTCATGTCCGGCGGCCGGCTGCATCCGCTGCTGGTGGCGCGGCTCGCCATGGCGGTGATGGCTTGCGCCTTCGTCCTGCTCATGGTGCTGGGATTTTCGCCCGTCATCGCCGCCGTCTTTGCGGTGATGTTCGGCGCCGCCAATGGCATAGTGACCATCGCGCGCGGCGCGCTGCCGCTCGCGCTGTTCGGAGCGGCCGGCTATGGCCGGGTCATCGGCCGCATCGCGCGGCCGGCGCAGATCTGTCAGGCGCTGTCCCCGTTCGTGCTGGCCTATGCCATGGACCGCTGGTCCGACCGCGCGGCGCTGGAGATATTGATCGTCGCGGCGCTGTTCTCGCTCGGCTGTTTTCTGGCGCTGCGGCGGCCTTGAGCGACAAAAAAGCCCGGAACAGGACCCGGGCTTGTTTGCGGTTTCGTGCTGGTCGGTTTCAGTCGAACAGCGCGTCGATGTCGTCCTGCGAGGCGTGGCCGGCGTCGCCGGGGGCCTTGGGGCCGTTGAGCAGACGGGCATCGCCGACTCGGGGGTCGATGTGGGCCGGGGCGTGCTGCTTGATAGCGTCGACGCCGCCCCAGATATCCATCATCACGTTGATGTGGTGCTCGATGAATTTCATCGTGGTCATCACCTTGCCGATGCGCTGGCCGGTAAGGTCCTGGAAGTTGCACGCCTCGAAGATGCCGACCACACGATCCT
>JAFKES010000249.1 GCA_017308495.1 Afipia sp. | reverse complement strand
CCCCGGAGCGCTCCGGGGCTTTTGTCCTTGTCGCAATCGTCACGGACGATGGCGTGAGGCCGGGTAATCAGTAGCGGTAGTGATCGCTCTTGAACGGACCTTCCACCTTCACGCCGATGTAGTCGGCCTGGTCCTTTCTCAGTTCGGTGAGTTTGACGCCGATCTTGGAAAGGTGAAGTCGCGCCACCTTCTCGTCGAGCGACTTCGGCAGCACATAGACCTCGCGGCGGTACTTGTGGTCCTTGTTGTTGGCGAACAGCTCGATCTGCGCCAGCGTCTGGTTGGTGAACGACGCCGACATCACGAACGACGGATGGCCCATGGCGTTGCCGAGATTGACCAAGCGGCCTTCGGACAGAAGGATGATGCGATGGCCATCCGGGAAAGTGATCTCGTCGACCTGCGGCTTGATGTTGTCCCACTTCAGGTTCTTCAACGTCGCCACCTGGATCTCGTTGTCGAAGTGGCCGATGTTGCAGACGATGGCGCGGTCCTTCATTGCGCGCATGTGGTCGATGGTGATGATGTCCTTGTTGCCGGTGGCGGTGACGAAGATGTCGGCGCGCGGCGCGGCCTCCTCCATGGTCACCACCTCGTAGCCCTCCATCGCCGCCTGCAGCGCGCAGATCGGATCGATCTCGGACACCATGACGCGGCAGCCGGCCTGGCGGAGCGACGCCGCCGAGCCCTTGCCGACATCGCCGAAGCCCGCGACCATCGCGGTCTTGCCGCTCATCATGACGTCGGTGCCGCGGCGGATGCCGTCGACCAGCGATTCACGGCAGCCGTAGAGGTTGTCGAACTTCGACTTGGTCACCGAGTCGTTGACGTTGATCGCCGGCCACAGCAGCGTGCCAGCCTTCTGCATGTCGTAGAGACGATGCACGCCTGTGGTGGTCTCCTCCGACACGCCCTTGATGTTGGTGGCGAGGGTGGCGAACCAGCCCTTGGGCTTTTCCTTCAGCATGCGCTTGATCAGCGCGAAGAACACTTCCTCTTCCTCGCTGTTGTGCTGATCGAGGAACACGGAGTCGCCCTGCTCGGCGCGCAGACCCTGATGCACGAACATGGTGGCGTCGCCGCCGTCGTCGAGGATCATGTTCGGGGTGCCACCGTCGCCCCACTCGAACAGCTTGGCGGTGTAGTCCCAATAATCCTTGAGACTCTCGCCCTTCACCGCGAACACCGGAATGCCGGCGGCGGCGATGGCGGCGGCGGCGTGGTCCTGGGTCGAATAGATATTGCACGACACCCAGCGGATGTCGGCGCCGAGCGCCTTCAGCGTCTCGATCAGCACCGCGGTCTGGATCGTCATGTGCAGCGAACCGGCAATGCGCGCGCCCTTGAGCGGCTGCTTGGGGCCGTATTCCTCGCGCGTCGCCATCAGGCCGGGCATTTCGGTTTCGGCCAGCGAGATTTCCTTGCGGCCGAAATCGGCAAGACCGATGTCGGCGACGATGTAGTCGGAGAAGCCCGCGGGGGCCTTGGCGTTGGTCATGGCTGTGTTGTTCCTTCAGTTCGTCGCCCGCGGTGATCACCGAATGGGCCAGAAATCCTGTCGTCATGCCCGGCCTTGTGCCGGGCATCCCCGTCTTCTTGACTGTTCATCAAGACGTGGATGGCCGGGACTTCGATCGCGAAGACGCGCTTCGCGCTTGTGCCCGGCCATGACGCCTTGAGTTGATAGTTACACCGCCTTCTTCAGCGCGTCGGCGAGATCGGTCTTCTCCCACGAGAAGCCGCCGTCGGCATCCGGCGCGCGGCCGAAATGGCCGTAGGCCGAGGTGCGGGCGTAGATCGGCTTGTTGAGGTCGAGATGCTTGCGGATGCCGCGCGGCGTGAGGTCCATCACCTCGGCGGCCGCCTTCTCGATCTTGTCGTCAGCGACTTTGCCGGTGCCGTGGGTGTCGATGTAGATCGACAGCGGCTTGGCGACGCCGATGGCGTAGGACAGTTGCAGCGTGGCGCGATCGGCGAGGCCGGCGGCGACAATGTTCTTGGCGAGATAGCGCGCGGCGTAGGCGGCCGAGCGGTCGACCTTGGTCGGGTCCTTGCCGGAAAACGCGCCGCCGCCATGCGGGGCTGCGCCGCC
>JAFKES010000048.1 GCA_017308495.1 Afipia sp. | reverse complement strand
GGCGCGCGCGGAATCAGCAGCGGCGCCAGCAGAAGCGCGCCGAGCGCGAAGGTGAGATTGACGCGCCAGCGCTCCCCGGCCGGATAGAAGCCGTAGATGAACTGATCGAACTTGGCCTGCACGAACGGCCAGCACGCACCCACCGTCCGGCCGACTTCGCTTTCGAGGCAGGCGTTGCGGTCGCTGCCCGTCCACACCGCATCGAGCAGCATGAATTTCACCAGCGGCGCGATCAGGAGCCACAGCAGCGCCGCGCTCGTCAGCGTCAGCATGATGTTCAGC
This sequence comes from Afipia sp., assembly GCA_017308495.1. Lineage (GTDB taxonomy): Bacteria > Pseudomonadota > Alphaproteobacteria > Rhizobiales > Xanthobacteraceae > Afipia. Next base: position 12,842 of record JAFKES010000048.1, on the reverse strand, counting down.
GGCGAATTGAACAGTCGCTCCCGCGCGAACCCGACAAGGCCGGTGGTCCGGACCGGCGCGACGAGGCCGGCGCGAACGAAGGATGTGGCGCGCTCCGTCATGCGGCGAGGCTCCGGTTCAGCCGCCAGCCGTAGAAACTCATGAGCGCGCTGGTGACCAGCGAGATCAAGAGATAGACGCCCATGGTGAGCGCGATGATTTCCACCGCCTGCCCGGTCTGGCTCAGCGTGGTGCCGGCGAACACCGAGAACAGGTCGGGATAGCCGATCGCCACAGCCAGCGACGAGTTCTTGGTGAGGTTGAGATACTGGTTGGTCAGCGGCGGCAGGATGACGCGCATCGCCTGCGGGATCACGATCAGCCGCAACGTCTCGCCGCGCGACAAGCCAAGCGAGGCCCCTGCCTCCATCTGCCCCTTCGGCACCGATTGCAGCCCGGCGCGGACAATCTCAGCAATAAAGGCGGCGGTATAGGTCGACAGCGCCAGCGTGAGCGCGGCGAATTCCGGCAGTACCCGCGCGCCTCCGGCGAAATTGAAGCCTTTCAGTTGCGGCACGTCGAACGCGACCGGCGCGCCGAACAGCGCCGCCGCCACCAGCGGCAGGCCGGCCAGCAGGGCGAGCATCCACGGCCAGATCGTCAGCTTCTCGCCGCGGGCGAACAGGCGATGGCGCTTATAGGCCCGCAACGCCAGCGCACCGATGACGCCGGCAGCGAACGCCCCGGTGACGACGCCGAACGCGGCCTGCGGAACGGGATCGGGCACCACCAGCCCGCGATTGCTGAGAAACACCGCGCCGAACAGCGAAATGCTCTGGCGCGGGTTCGGCAATGTCGCCAGCACCGCGAGATACCAGAACAGGATGTGAAACAGCAGCGGCAGGTTGCGGATCACCTCGACATAGCCGCCGGCGATCCGCGCCAGCAGCCAGTTGGGCGAGAGCCGGCCGAGCGCCACGATCACGCCGATGATAGTGGCGATCACGATGCCGATGACGGATACCAGCAGCGTGTTCAGCAGCCCGACCACGAACACGCGGCTGTAGCTGTCGCTTTCCGAGAACGGGATCAGCGACTGGCTGACCGCGAAGCCGGCGGTGTTCGACAGGAAGCCGAAGCCCGACGCGATGCGCTGGGCCTGCAGATTGGCGCGCGCATTGGCGACGATCTCATATCCGATCCAGGCCACTGCCGCGACGAACACGATCTGGACCGCGACGCCACTCCACCCGGCCCGGCCGCCCAGCACGCGGCGCAGCCGTGCCACGATCTGCAGCGGCGGCTTGCGGGAATCGGCGGCCATCGCGGAATCCGAAACGGCGCGTCAGCGGATCGGCGGCGCGTACTGGATGCCGCCCTGATTCCACAGCTTGTTGAGGCCGCGGGCGATCTGGAGCTTGGAGCCGGCGCCGACGTTGCGGTCGAACGATTCGCCGTAATTGCCGACTGCCTTGATGATGCGCGTCACCCAGTCCTTGGTCAGCCCGAGCTGTTCGCCGAGATTGCCGTCGGTACCGAACATCCGCTTCAGCTCCGGTTTGTTCGACTTGGCCATTTCATCGACGTTCTTCTGCGTAACGGCATATTCCTCGGCGTTGATCATCGCGAACAGCGTCCACTTCACGATATCGAACCACTGGTCGTCGCCGTGGCGCACCGCCGGCCCGAGCGGTTCTTTCGAGATCACCTCCGGCAACACGACGTGGTCGGTCGGCGCGGCAAGCTTGAGGCGTTCGGCGTAGAGCTGGGAGACGTCGGAGGTGAACACATCGCAGCGGCCCGACTCGTAAGCCTTCACGGTCTCGTCCGCCGTGCCGAACGCGATCAGCTCGTACTTCATGTTATTGCCCTTGAAGTAGTCGGCGATGTTCTGCTCGTTGGTCGTGCCCGTCTGTACGCAGATCGACGCGCTGTTCAGTTCCAGCGCCGAATTGACCTTCAGCGACTTGCGCACGAGGAAGCCCTGACCATCGTAATAATTGATGCCGGTGTAGTTCAGGCCGAGCGAGGTGTCGCGCGACAGCGTCCATGTCGAATTGCGCACCAGCACGTCGATTTCACCGGACTGCAGGGCGGTGAAGCGATCCTTGGCTGACAGCGGGGCGAACTTGACCTTGGTCGGATCGTTCAAGACAACCGCCGCGATGGCGCGGCACAGATCGACATCGAAGCCGGTCCAGTTGCCCTTGTCGTCAGGCGCGGAGAATCCCGGCAGCCCCTGGCTGACGCCACACGACAGCGTGCCCCGCTCCTTCACCAGTTGAAGCGTGCTGCGATCCTTCGGCTTCTCGGCCGTCTGCGCCGACACCGATTGGGACACCAGCGTCGCGGAGAGAGCGACCACCACACCGAGCGGGACACATTTCATGGGAAAACCTTTCACGATAGGCAGAGCGGCGGCAACAGGCTCCCGCCACGGGAACCGCTGTATCGCAGGCATGCCGAACGACAGCTAAATATCTGGCGCGCATAACAGAACGGCGAACGCGGCAGGTCAAGGGGTTGACGCCGGCCCGTCCCCTCAAGCTTACTGGCCGCACCGCCGCAGGCAATCATCGGCGCTGCGGCAAGATGCCTTCTCGATTGCAAATCCCATCAGCAGCGAATCCTCCCATGACGCGCCCCACCGACGACCGTTCCCCGACACCGCTCGATGCCCATACCGAACTCGTCACAGCTGGCCGCGACACGCAGGCGCAGAAGGGCTTCGTCAATCCGCCTGTCGTGCGCGGTTCGACGGTGCTTTATCCGACCGCGGACGATCTTCATGCCCATCGTGGCGAGTTCCAGTATGGGCGCCACGGCACGCCGACAACCCGGGCGCTTCAGCAGGCGCTGATGGCGCTGGAAGGCCCGCTGTGCGCCGGGGTCGGCCTCGCGCCGTCCGGCCTCGGAGCGATCTCCACCGCGCTGCTGGCGGTGCTCAAGGCCGGCGATCACCTTCTCGTCATCGACAGCGTGTACCGGCCGACGCGCAATTTCTGCGACGGCATGCTCAAGCGCTACGGCGTCGAGACCACCTATTTCGATCCGCTGGCGGGAGCCGGAATCGACAGGCTGTTGCGGCCCGACACCAGAGCGGTTCTGGTCGAAGCCCCCGGCTCGCAGTCCTTCGAGATGCCGGACATTCCCGCCATCGCCGCCGTGGCTCACGCCCGGGGCGCGCTGGTGATCGACGACAACACCTGGGCGACGCCGCTGTATCACCGCTCGCTCGATCAGGGCGTGGACATCAGCATCCAGGCAGCAACGAAATATCTCGGCGGCCATTCCGACATCATGTTCGGAACCATCTCGGCCAACGCCCGGGCTTGGCCGCAGGTCAGCGAGGCGATTCGCCTGCTCGGCATCTGCACCGGTCCCGACGACGTCTTCCTGGCGCTGCGCGGCATCCGCACGCTGGCGGTGCGCCTCGCCCATCATCAGCGCGCCGCTCTCGACATGGCGAACTGGTTCGCCACGCGTCCGGAAGTGCAGCGCGTGCTCTACCCGGCTCTCGCCAGCGATCCGGGCCACGCCATCTGGAAACGGGATTTCACCGGCGCCACCGGCCTGTTCAGCATCGTACTGAAACCAGCGCCGCAGTCCGCCGTGGACAAGTTCCTCGATACGCTCACGCTGTTCGGCATGGGCTATTCGTGGGGTGGCTTCGAGAGCCTCGTGATCCCGTTCGACTGTTCGTCCTATCGCACGGCAACAACGTGGAATCCGGGCGGCCCGACGCTGAGGTTCCACATCGGTCTGGAAAACCTCGACGACCTCAAGGCCGATCTGGAGCGCGGCTTTGATGCATTCAATGCGGCGGGCTGACTGGGACCAGAGCAAGTTTCACTGAGACGGAATCAGCAACTCGCCTTGCCGGCTTTGTGCCGGTCATCCAGGTCTTACTTGCTCAGGTGCCCGACCATGACGGGATGAATGTTCCGTTTCAACCAAAGTCGCACTAGGTTTCTTCAACCTTCGAGCCCCTGGCGCGGTGCTTCACGATCAGCATGATATTGCGAATGTAGATGATCGTCGCCAGCGCCTGCCCGAGAATGATGATCGGCTCGCGCTTGGCGATGCCGTAGATCAGCGTCATCACGCCGCCGCCCATCGAGAAGAACCAGAACGCCATCGGCACCACGCTCTGCCCGGCACGCTCGCTCGAAATCCACTGCACCAGAAACCGCGCGGTGAACAGCAGTTGCGCGACAAGGCCGAACGCCAGCCAGAAATCGAACTTGGCGACGAACACGTCGTAGAGATAGTCGGCGAACGCCTGCCCGAAATGGATCAGCATCACGTCACCTCCGTGGCCACGGGGGTCGATTTCTTGCGGCGGATCAGCCACCACACGCCGCCGAGATCCATGATCCCGATCCACAGCCGGTCGAAGAAGCCGTAGTTCGACACGCCGGACCGGCGCGGCCGGTCGGTCACGTCCACATAGACGATCTCGAAGCCCTCGCGGCGAACCAGCGCCGGAAGAAAGCGATGCAGCCCGTCGAAATACGGCAGCGCGAGGAAAACGTCGCGGCGCAGCGCCTTGAGGCCGCAGCCGGTGTCGCGGGTGCCGTCGCGCAGGATGGCGTTGCGCACGCCGTTGGCGACGCGCGACTGGAATTTCTTGAAGCCGGTGTCCTTGCGGCCGACGCGCTGTCCGGCCGCGAGGCCGACCTTTGCGCCGCCGGTCTCGATCGCCGCGATCAGGTCCGGCAGGAACGCGGGATTGTTCTGGCCGTCACCGTCGAGGGTGGCGACGATGCCACCGCGCGCGGCGCGGATGCCGGTACGCACTGCCGCTGACTGGCCGCACGACGCCGCGTGGCGAATCTCGCGCAGGTTGGGCCGGCTGCGCCGCTCCTGCGCCAGACGCTCAGTGGTGGCGTCGGTCGATCCGTCATTGACGTAGATGATCTCATAGGCCCAGCGGCCATCCAGCGCCGCCGCGATCTCGGTGATCAGCGGCACGATATTGTCCTGCTCGTTGCGGACGGGAACCACGATCGAGACCGCGGGGGCCGGCGCGCCGGTGGCTGGTGGATGATCGTTCATATCCGATCGTTCATGTTCGATGGGTCCGATGGCCCTGTCGGCCGTCAAGGCGGCGGCGGGCGACCGCTTCTTATGGCGCGAAAGCCTCCCGGGCAACCCTTTTCAGGGCATCCCGGGGCGGCCCCGGCAGGGGCGCGATGGCGCCGTCGCGCCCGATCGAGAACGCCAGCCGCCGCGCCGCGAACCAGTAGCGCACCGCCATCGCGCCGATCACGCCGGTCAGGGCGCCGGCGACGACATCGCTCGGGTGGTGCGCGAGCAGCGCCACGCGGCTGACGCAGATCAGCACGGCGAACGTCCACATCGCCGGACCGGCGCTGCGCCACACCGACGACACCGCAAAGGCCAGAGCGAACGCAGTGGTCGCGTGCCCGGACGGCAGGCTCTCGAACGCGGGGCTGCCGGCAAAATGCGAATAGTGAAAAGCGTCCGCTTTTCCGCCCACGAACGGACGTCCGCGACCGATCGCGTATTTGAACACTTCCGCGAGCAGAACCGCGAACAGAACGGAAAAGAAAACGTATTGGACGCGCAGGCCGAACGCGATCAGAACCGGCTTCGCCGCGGCGCCGAGACGTGGCGTCATCAGGAGAATGACGATCAGCGCCGCCGCCAGCGCGTAGAGCACATAGGTCGATTTGCCGAAGTCGGTAAAAATCCGCAGCGGCCACAGCGCCGCGTCACCCCGCGGCGGCATCGCCTTGATGACGGCGACATCGATGGCGAACATCAGGAACGCGATGGCTACCGCCGTAGCCACCGACAATCCGAGCCAGCGGCGCGCCAGCCGGCGGCGCGCTTCCGCCCGGCGCGAATGCGACGGCGCGCGGACCAGCCGCGACACCGACTGCCGCGCCGCAACTCCCAGTTCTACGATATAACCGCTAAGTTGCGCGCCATGACCCGCCGCCATCTCACTCCGTACCCTCGGAACGGAAGATCGCGATGGAGACGGAACGTCCTTGCGAGAAATTGTAGCCGTCGATGCGCTGTCCGACGTTGTAGCGCAGGCCGATGGCTTCGGCGCGCTGCGCGAACGCCCTCTCCTCGCGCCATTCGACCAGCGCGAAGCGGCAGCTTCCCTGCAGCAGGAAATCCGCCGCGCCCGATCCGTTGGTCAGCACCGTCGAGGTGCCAACCATGAAGACGAGGCTCGGCTCATGGAATCCCGCCGACGCGGCGACCGGCCCAACACATTCGACATTGCGCAATGCACGCGCGATCTGGACGCTGGGGAACAACGGCGCCAGCGACGGCACGATCACGCCATAGAGGCAGACCGCGAGAAACCACGCTGCGCCGATGCCGTTGAGCAGCGAACGTTCGGCACGGTTATTGTCGTAGAGCCACCACGCGAACAAACCGAAGATCAGCGCGCCCGCCGCGAACGGCCACGCCAGGAATTCCGGTTGCCGCAAGAGCGTGATGGCGCCGATGATGGCCGCGCTCGACGTCAGCAGCGGCATGGTGAACCACCACGACGTGCCGCGCACGAGCCACTTCTGGCGCGACAGCAGATCGCGTTCCAGCGCCCCCACGATCAGGATCGCGATCGCCGGATAGAGCGGCAACACGTAGTGCGGCAACTTGGTGACGACGATCTCGAACACGATCCATGCCGGCAGCAGCCATGCCAGCAGGAACTGCGCCCCCGGCTCGCGCCGCGCCCGCCACACCGCAGGCACCGCCAGCCCCGCCAGCGTCGCGCCCGGCCAGAACGTCAGCCAGAACAGCAGGAAGTAAAGTCCCGGCGGCGCGCCGTGCGACTCCTGCGCGCTCGCCACCTTGCTCAGCATGTCACCGCCGAGCGAGTTGGCGAAGAACGTATCGCCGGCCTTGAGGAAGATCGCGACGAACCACGGCAGCACCAGCACCAGCGTCCACAACAGGCCCCAGACCGGTCGCAACCGCCACAGCCATGCCGCCGAGCGGTCGAGGATCGCGAGTGCGATGACGGTGAACGCCACGAACATCAGGATCAGCGGCCCCTTGATCAGGATGCCGCCCGCCACCGCCGTCCAGAACACCGCCGGCAATGTCCATGACGGGCGCAACAGATCGTCGCCGCGCTGCCACGACAGATAGGCGTGCGCCATGGCGCCCATCACCGCCGTCGTCATCAGGAACAGCATGGCGTCGGTCTTGGCGAGCCGCGCCTCCACCCCGAGCAGCATGGTGCTGCACATCATGAGGCCCGCAAGTAGCGCGCCACGCCGCGTCACAAAGGCCAGCGCCGTCCAGTATGTCAGCAGCACGCCGCCGATCGCCCCGATCAGCGAGGGCACGCGGTACAGCCAGATTCGCACCTGCGCGCGCGGCAGGCCGAGATGCGACGCCGTCTCCACCACCGCCGCCTGCATCCAGTAGATGCCCACCGGCTTCTTGTAGCGGACCTCGTCCTGGAAGCGGATATCGACGAAATCGCCGCTTTCCACCATCTGCTTGGTGGCCTGGGCGAACCGGGCCTCGTCGCGATCGACCGGCGGGATGGTGAAGAATCCCGGCAGGAAAAACAGCAGGCCGACCACGATCAGCAGCGCGACGGCGCGCAGGTGGCTGCCCGCGGCGAAATCGACCACGCGGATCAGCCCGCGCCCGGGGTTGCTGTTCTCCACAGGCTCGCGCGGGGCGCCAAATCGGGGTCTCGGATAGGTCTCGGCCATCGGTTCCGCATACGCTGAAACCGTCAGCCGGACAACAGCTTGGACCGGTTCTACTGAATTCTGACGACGACTGTGTCCGCCGCGCCCATGGCGTCCATCACGGTCAGCCGGACGAAGCCCGGACCGGGCGGTTCGATCAGCCGCTGGCGGCGGCTGTCGATGTCTCCGACGGCAATACCGTTGACCAGCATCGTCAGCGGAAGCACCCCTCCGGCGATCCTCACCGGCACCGCCGATCCGCCCGGCTCGCCGCTGCCATAGGCGTCGATCCGCGAACCATTCAGCGGGAACTGGATGCGCAGTGCCTGCTCCGTTCCGGTCCGGACCAGATCGCCGGACGGCCGGAAGCGTCGCAGCGGCAACGGCAGCCGGGCGTTGCTCGCGATCAACGTGCCCTTCGGGGCCTTGGCCAGCGCCATGGGGAGCTTGCCGGTGCGCGCGAAGGCGTCGAACAGGATCGGCGCCGCCGCGGTGCGTCCGGTCAGTCCCGGCACCGGAGCGCCATCGGGACGACCGACCCAGACGCCGATGGTCATGCGGCCGTCGAAGCCGACCGACCACGCATCCCGGTAGCCGTAGCTGGTGCCGGTCTTGAAGGCGAGCCGGTTGCGCGGCGCATTGTCGGGCGGCGGCGTGCCCATCAGCACGTTGCCGACCAGCCACGCGGCCGCAGGATCGAGCAGCCGCCGGGTCTCGGGCTCGGCTCCGTCCTCAGTGTGCACGATCTCGCGCAGCGCGACGGTGCTGCCCTGCCGGGGAAAGCCGGCGTAGAGCCGGACCAGATCGTTCAGCGTGACGCCGACACCGCCGAGCCCCATGGCAAGGCCGGGGGTTTCGTCCTTCGGCAGCACGAGGTTCGCGCCCGCCTGCCGGATGCGGGCGGTCAGCCGGTTCGCGCCGACGCGGTCGAGCAGCGCGATCGCCGGCACGTTGAGCGACATCTGCAGGGCGTGGCGCACAGTGACCGTGCCCTGGAACGTCATGTCGAAATTCTCGGGCGCGTAGTTGCCGTAGCGGATCGGCCGGTCTTCGATCAGGCTTTCGGGATGGACGTAGCCATCCTCGAAGGCGAGACCGTAGATCAACGGCTTCAGCGTCGAGCCGGGCGAACGCACCGCGCGGGTCATGTCCACCTGCCCGGCGCGGCGGTTATCGAAATAATCCGACGAGCCAACGTGAGCCAGCACGTCGCCGCTGGCATTGTCGACCGCGAGGATACCGACCGACACGTCCGGCCCGAGCGCAAGGGCGCGGTCCCGCGCCAGCGTTTCCAGCGCTTTCTGGATCGTCGAGTCCAGCGTGAGGCGAATCCGGGGCTCGCCCTTCATGACCGCCTGCGACTGATCGGTGGCATGCGGCGCCAACAGCGGCATCGGCTTGCGCAGGCGCGGCACCGGCTCGGCCTGCGCATGCGCGGCATCGGCCGCGGACACGCGCCCGTCCCTGACCATGCGCGACAGCACGCGGTCGCGCGCCGCCCGCGCCGCGGCGGGATAGCGGTCGAGCCTGCGTGTCTCCGGCGATTGCGGCAGGGCGACGAGCAGCGCGGATTCCGCCAGCGACAGCCGCTTCGGCTCCTTGCCGAAATAGGCGAACGACGCCGCGCGGACGCCTTCAAGGTTGCCGCCGAACGGCGCCAGCGTCAGGTAGAGATCGAGGATCTCGTCCTTGCTCAGCCTGTGCTCCAGTTGAATGGCGCGCACCATCTGGCGCAGCTTGGCGGCGACGGAGCGCTCCTGCCGCGGCTCCATCAGCCGCGCCACCTGCATGGTGATAGTGGAGCCGCCGGAGACAATGTGGCCGCGCGTCACGAACTGGAACGCGGCGCGGCCCAGCGCCAGCGGATCGACGCCGGGATGCGAGCGGAACCGGCGGTCCTCGTAGTCCAGCAGCAGCTTGAGATAGCCGGGATCGACGTCCTTCGTCTGCGCCGGCAGCCGCCAGCGCCCGTCTGCCATGGCGAAGGCGCGCAGCAGCTTGCCGTTGCGGTCGACCACGGTGGTCGAGACCTGCCGGGCCTGATCGAACGGCAGTGGCGGCAGCGAGGCGACCCACAGTGCGGCAGCGGTCGCGCATGATGCAACGATGACCGCCGTCGCAATTGCAAATCCGCGCAGTCGACGATGTCTGCTTTTTCCTCCATCAGGGCCGGGCATAGCCGTTCCAAGAACGGCTATGCCCGGGGATGACGATGGAGAAATATCGTTATGGGTCCCCGCTTTCGCGGGGACGACCGGAGAGATATTGTTGTCGCCCTTCCCGCTCATTTCGCCTTGGCCACCTCGACCGTTCCGGTACCGGTGCGGCCGTAGCGCGAGGGATTGTACATGTCCTCGACATAGGCCTGCGGCAGCACATATTTGCCTGGCGAGACCGCGCGCGCGATGTAGGCCACCGTGAACACCGCATCGTCCTTGGCCTCGCGGTCGATGGAGGCGCTGAAACGATCATCGCGGAATTCGGTGTGCTCCGGCTCCGCGCCGCCCTCGATCCAGTCGAGCGTGCCGCTGTCGCCGGACGACACCAGCCTCGGATTGTCGATCTCGAGGCCGGCCGGAAGATGATCCACCACCATGATGTGACCGTATTCCGGCTTGGCCTCGGTGATCTTCAGCACCACGGCGAAGCGGTCATTCTGCTTGGCCTTGGACGGATCGGCCGGCTTGCCGTCGAGCGTGAAGTAGCTGCGCTCGATCTTGAAACCGTTCGAGGCCGCAGGCTCCGGCGTCAGCGGCGCGCCGGTCACTGACACCACCGCCTGCACCGGCACCTCACCGGTGTTGACGATGGTCACCGGCATGCTCGCCATGTCGGCGCTGCGGTAGTTGCGATAGAGCGCATTCTTCACCGCCTCGCCGTTGACGCTCAGCGACAGGCCGCTCGTCTCCTTGGCCAGTGCGCGCGACGCCAGCACCATCCACGCATTCTCCTGCGTCGAGGTGTAGGGCGTGAGCCCCCGCGCCGCCTCCACCCGCTGCACGGCGAGACTGAGTGTCGCCTTCGGCGCATTGCCCTCGCTGGCCAGCGACACCAGCGCCGCCGCGTCGCGCAGCGACGAGCCGTAGTCGCTGCGGCCGAACTCAAGCACCGGCTTGGGCGCGAGGCTCTCCACCGCCGCCGCATAGACGCGCTCGGCGCGGCCACGATCCCCCACCAGCGCCAGCGCCGCCGCCAGCTGCGCCTTGGCGATCGGCGTCGCGATGGCGTTCAGCTTGGTGTCGGCGAGGTAACGCAGATCGCCGATGGGCGCCGCGCCGTTCCGGGCCAGCACATAGAGGCCGTAGGCAAGATCGCGACCGCCATCCTTGTCCGGCTCTTCGGCGTTGACGACGGAGTTGCGAATGCGGTCGAGCGCCGTCCGGAACAGGATGTCCGGCACCGCGAAGCCCTTTTCGCGCGCCCGGGTCAGGAAGTCGGTGACGTAGGCATCAAGCCAGGAATCGTCGCCGCCCGCCGACCACAGGCCGAACGATCCGTTCGAGCCCTGCCGCGCCAGCAGCCGGTCGATGGCGTCCTTGATGCGCTGATCCACGGCGGTGTCCATCGCCAGATGGTTTTCCGCCGCGAGGTCGTTGACATACAGCAGCGGCAGCGCGCGGCTGGTGATCTGCTCGGAACAGCCGAACGGATAGCGGTCGAGCGCCTTGAGGATGGTGGCGGCATCGAGCGCGGTGGACAGGCCGACCGACAGTTGCGCGCCGCCGGTGCCCGGCACGAGGTCGCTGAACATGTCCGGGGTCAGCGTCAGGCTTTCGCCCTTCGCCAGCGTCCGCACCGAGCGCCGCGCCAGAATCTGGGTCGCGGGCTTGACGTCGAGCGCGTAGTGGCGCGCCAGCGTGAGACCGTCCGGCCCCCGGATATCGACATCCAGTTGCGCCTGCCCGGCGCCTCCCGAGGCCTCGAGCGCCAGCGACGTTGAACTGCGCTGCTTGGCGGCGAGGCGCAGGGTGGTCGCCGGATTGCCGGTCAGTTTCACCGGACCCGACGGCGTGACGGTGATCACGTAATCGCCCGCCGCCCCTTCGACGTTATCGAGATCGAGGTTCATCGTGCCGCGGTCGCCGTTGAGCAGGAAGCGCGGCAGCGTCGCCGTCAGCACCACGGGATCGCGCACCGTCACGTCGATATTGGCGCGGCCGACCTTGGTCGCCGTCCATGCCACCGCCATGACGCGCGCGGTGCCGGCGAATTCCGGCATCTCGAACGCGATTTCCGCCGTGCCGTCCGGCCCGACCGTGACGATGCCGGAATAGAGCGCCAGCGGCTTCTGCGTCGGCGGGCTGCCCTGAAGCTCCGCGCCCGCGCTGTCGCCGCCGGTGCGGATCTGGCCGCGCGTGCCCTGCATGCCGTCGATCAACTGGCCATAGAGATCGCGGATTTCAGAGGTCATGCGGCGCTGGCCGAGATAATAGTCGTCCGGAGCCGGCGGCTTGTAGTTGGTCAGGTTGAGAATGCCGACATCGACGGCCGCGACCACGACCTTGGCGTCCTCGCCGGAACTGAGCCCCCCGATCTTTACCGGCAACTTCAGCATCGTGCCCGGACGCACCAGCGCCGGCGGCGCAAGGTCGACCTTGAGTGTGCGCTCGGCCTTGTCGATCCCGAACCATTTCAGCCCGATGGCGCGCCCCGGCATGCGCTGGGCACTTGCATCGAGCGGACGGCGCAACGTGGCGACCACATAGGCGCCGGTGCCCCAGTCCTTGCCGACGGGGATGTCGACCTTGCTGGTGCCTTCCTTGACATCGACGGACCGGGTGGTCAGCAGCCGGCCGCCCACCACGTTGACGGTGAGCTTGCCGGCGGTGCGCGCATTGACGGACACCGTCATGGTGTCACCGGACTTGTAGTCCGGCTTGTCGATGGAGGTCTCGAGCAGGTCCGGCGTGTCGGCGCTGCCGTCGGAATACCAACCGACATCGAACTGCACCGAGGTCAGTGGCCCGTCATTGCCGGCGACCTTGACGTCGAGGCGGTAACGGCCCGGCTGCGGGGAGACCCGAATGCGCGCCGGCTTGTCGGCGGCGACCGCGAGATCGCCATCCGCCACCCGCCTGGTGGACTTCACCGGCTCGAAATCCCACGACGAACCCTGCCGGTACCACTGATAGCGCGACTCGAGCTTGAGCAGCTCGTAGCGCA
>JAFKES010000047.1 GCA_017308495.1 Afipia sp. | reverse complement strand
GGCGTCGCCGACGCTTACGCCTGGATCAACAAGAACGGCGGCATCAACGGCCAGAAGGTCAATGTCGACACCACCGACTATGGCTACCAGGTGCCGCGCGCCATCGCGCAGTACAAGAAGTGGTCGGGCTCCGACAAGGTCGCCGCGATTCTCGGCTGGGGCACCGCGGACACCGAGGCCCTCACCGGCTTCCTGGCGCAGGACAAGATCCCGGACATCTCAGGCTCGTACTCGGCCGCGCTGACCGATCCCACCGGCGCCAGCGGCAAGGCCAAGCCCGCGCCCTATAATTTCTTCTACGGACCGAGCTATTCCGACGCGCTGCGCGGCATGCTGACGTGGGCGGCGGAGGACTGGAAGTCCAAGGGCAAGCCCGGCAAGCCGAAATACGTCCACATGGGAGGCAACCACCCCTACCCGAACGCGCCGAAGGCTGCCGGTGAAGCCATCGCCGCCGAACTCGGCTTCGACGTGCTGCCGCCGATCGTGTTCGCGCTGACGCCTGGCGACTACAGCGCCCAGTGCCTGACGCTGAAAAGCTCGGGCGCGAACTACGCCTATCTCGGCAACACCGCCGGCTCCAACATCTCGGTGCTGAACGCCTGCAAGGCGGCCGGCGTCGACGTCCAGTTCATGGGCAACGTCTGGGGCATGGACGAGAATGCCGCCAAGGCCGCGGGCGCCGCCGCCGACGGCGTCGTGTTCCCGCTGCGGACCGCGGTGGCCTGGGGTGGCAATGCCCCTGGCATGAAGACCGTGCAGGACATCTCCAAGATGTCGGACCCGACCGGCACCGTCTATCGCCCGGTTCACTATGTCGCCGGCGTCTGCACCGCCCTCTACATGAAGGAGGCCGTCGAATGGGCCGCCAAGAACGGCGGCGCGGTCGGCGAGAAGGTGCGCGACGGTTTCTACCAGAAGAAGGATTGGGTGCCGGCCGGCATGGAAGGCGTCTGCAATCCTTCGACCTGGACCGACAAGGATCACCGCCCGACGATGAAGGTCGATATCTACCGGATGAAGGTGTCGGGCGCGACCGACGCCCCGGTGGCCGATCTGGTGAAGAGCGGCGCCATCAAGCTAGAGAAGGTCAAGACCGTCGATCTGCCGCGCAAGGCGGAATGGCTCGGCTGGTAAAGCCCTGCCCCTCTCCTCGCCCTGCGGGGAGAGGGCATGTCTCGCGAGGCGGCATGCCACACTGAACGAAGCGTCATGCGCGGGCTTGACCCGCGCATCCATCTTCTTCTGAAAATTTTCTCGGATGGATTGCCGGGCATAAAGGCATTCACGCCCGTCTTCGCAAAAGGGCGTCACGCCCGTCTTCGACGGGCTATGCTATGCCCGGCAATGACATCCAGGGATGAACTGACCGGCAGAGCATGACCAATACAGCCGAACTGGCACGATCCCCGCAGGCCGCAGCCACCGCCGCGCCGCTCCTCGCCGTGCGCAACATCGAGGTTGTGTACGACAACGTCATCCTGGTGCTGCGCGGACTGAGCCTCGATGTCCCCAAGGGCGCGATCGTGGCGCTGCTCGGCGCCAACGGCGCCGGCAAGTCCACCACGCTGAAGGCCATCTCCGGCCTGCTCAAGACCGAGGACGGCGAGGTCACGCGCGGCGAGATCGTATTCGACGGCCAGCGCATCGACGGCATCGATCCCGACCAGATCGTGCGCCGCGGCATCTTCCAGGTGATGGAGGGCCGCCGCATCATATCCGACATGACCGCACTGGAGAACCTGCGGCTCGGCGCGTTCACCCGCAGCGACCGCAACGTCGCCGACGACATCGAGATGGTGTTCAAATATTTCCCGCGCCTCAAGGAACGCACCGGCCTCGCCGGCTATCTGTCCGGCGGCGAGCAGCAGATGCTGGCGATCGGCCGGGCGATGATGGCGCGGCCCAAGATGATCCTGATGGACGAGCCGTCCATGGGGCTGTCGCCGCTGCTGGTGAAGGAGGTGTTCGCCATCATCAAGCAGATCAACCGCGACCTCGGCGTGACCATCCTGCTCGTGGAGCAGAACGCGCGCGCGGCGCTGTCGGTGGCGAGCCACGGCTACATCATGGAACAGGGCAAGGTCGTGCTCGACGGCACTGCCGACGAACTGCGCGACAACGAGGACGTCAAGGAATTCTATCTCGGCGGCGCGGGCGATCAGCGCAAGAGCTTCAAGAACCTCAAGAGCTTCAAGCGCCGGAAACGATGGTTGTAAATCTTCCTCCCCGCGGGAAGAGGTGATCACGGCACGACAGGATCAACCGATGACCCAGCACTACGATGTCCTTGAGACGCGATCACCCGCAGCACGCGAAGCGGATATCTTCGCACGGCTGCCGGACGTGCTGCGCGCGGCGATGCGGGCCCCCGCCCATGCCGAACGCCTCAAGGGCATCGATCCCGCCGCCATCACCGGCCGGGCGGCGCTGGCCCAATTGCCGGTGCTGCACAAATCGGACCTGCCGGCGTTGCACAAGGCGACGCCGCCGTTCGGCGGATTCATCCCGGGCGCGGCCCATTCGTTCTCCCGTCTGTTCGCCTCGCCCGGCCCGATTTTCGAGCCAGAGGCCGTCGCCAGCGACCCGTGGCACGGCGCGCGCGCCCTGTTCGCCGCGGGCTTCCGCCCCGGCGATATCGTGCTCAACACCTTCAGCTATCACCTCACCCCCGGCGGCTTCATTTTCGACACCTCCTCCCGCGCCCTTGGCTGTGCGGTGATTCCGGCGGGCCCGGCCAACACCGAGCAGCAGTTCGATCTGATCGAGGCCTACCGGCCGGCCGCCTATACCGGCACGCCGGACTTTCTGAAAATCCTGCTCGACGTGGCGGACAAGACCGGGCGCGATGCATCCTCGATCAAGCGCGCGATGGTGTCGGGCGCCGCCTTCCCGAAATCGCTGCAGGAGCACATCAAGGCGCGCGGTATCGACGCCTACCAGACCTATGCCGCCGCCGAGTTCGGCTTCATCGCCTACGAGACCGAGGCGCGCGAGGGTCTTGTGGTCAGCGAGGACCTGATTGTGGAAATCGTGCGGCCGGGCACTGGCGAGCCTGCGCCGGAGGGCGACGTCGGCGAAGTGGTGGTCACCTCGCTCAACCCGCAAATCCCATGGATCCGCCTCGCCCTCGGCGACCTCAGCGCGGTGATGGCGGGACCAAGCCCCTGCGGCCGCACCAACATGCGCATCAAGGGCTGGATGGGCCGCGCCGACCAGACCACCAAGGTCAAAGGCATGTTCGTGCGGCCCGAGCAGATCGCCGAAATCGGCCGGCGCCATCCCGAACTGGGACGGCTGCGGCTGGTCGTCAGCCGGGACAGGGAAAGCGACATCATGACGCTGTCGGCGGAAGCGGCGTCAAGCAGCGATTCGCTGCGCGAGGCCGTCGCCGCCACCCTGCGCGCCATCACCAAGCTCGGTGGCGCGGTGGACCTCGTGCCGCTAGGGTCGCTGCCGAACGACGGCAAGGCCATCGCTGACGAGCGCAAGACCGACTGACCTTCGCGAACACTCAATCCTCCAATGCGCGGATGGGCTTGTTCCCGCCACCGGCGTCTGGGAAAGTGCCGCATGGCGCGGCGCGAGCCGCCGCGCGGCGGCTGATCGCCATGACGCAGGACAAGTATCGGAGGATGTGTGTCTCAGGGAATTTTTCAGGGCCTCAAGGTCATCGATTGCGCGAGCTTTATCGCTGCCCCGTCGGCCGCCACGACACTGTCCGATTTCGGCGCCGACGTCATCAAGATCGAGCCGCCCGGGGCGGGCGATCCGGTGCGCAACCTGCCCAACCTGCCGGGCTATCCGCTCAGCCCGCATAACTATGCGTGGATACTCGAAGGCCGCAACAAGAAGAGCCTCGCCCTCGACCTCAGCAAGCCGGAGGGTCAGGCCGTGCTGCGCAAGCTCGCGGCGGAATGCGACGTGTTCATCACCAATTTTCCGCCGCCGGTGCGCAAGAAGCTGGGCGTGACCTATCAGGATCTCGCGCCGCTCAATCCGCGGATGATCTATGCCTCCTTCACCGGCTATGGCGAGACCGGCGCGGAAGCCGACAAGCCGGGCTTCGACAGCAGCGCATGGTGGGCCCGCTCCGGCCTGATGGACCTCGTGCGCGAGACCGACGACACAGTGCCCGCGCGCTCGATGCCCGGCATGGGCGACCATGCCTGCGCGATGTCGCTGTTCGCGGGCATCGCTACCGCGCTGTATCAGCGCGAGCGCACCGGCAAAGGCACGCAGGTGATGTCGAACCTGATGGTCAACGGTATCTGGTCCAACGGCATCTATGTGCAGGCCGCCCTGTGCGGTGCGACCTTCCAGCAGCGCCCGCCGCGTCACCGCGCGCTGAATGCCGTGACCTGTCACTACAAGTGCAGCGACGACCGCTGGATCATTCTCTCGCTGCTGAATGAAGACAAACAGTTCCCCGTTCTCGCCAAGCTTATCGCGCGCGAGGACCTTCTGGCCGATCCGCGTTTCGAGACCAGAACCGCGCGCCATCGCCACGCACCGGAGCTGATCGCGATCCTGGACCAGGTGTTCGCGACCCAGCCGCTGACTCACTGGCTCAAGATCCTCGACGGCAACGGCCTGATCTTCGGTCCGGTCGGCATTCCCGCCGACGTGCCGGACGACGAGCAGATGCGCGTGACCGAAGCCGTGATTCCCTTCGCCGACAGCGAGTTGCGCACCATCAACACGCCGATCTTCATCGAAGGCGCGAAGAAGGTGCCGCCGCGCATGGCGCCGAATGTCGGCCAGCACAGCGACGAGGTGCTGGCGGCGGCCGGTTTCACCGACGCCGAAATCGCCAAGATGCGCGCGGCGGGGGTCGTGGCCTAGAGCGTTTCTGCTTTTGATGGAAGCGAAATGTGTCATTGCCGGGCTTGACCCGGCAATCCAGCTTCTAAAAACGACTCTTTCTTCTTAGATGGATGCGCGGGTCAAGCCCGCGCATGACGATTCCACCTCAACCAAACCTGCCTCAAATCAACGACGCGTCACCCGGTGAACGGATCGATCGGGCTCGGCGGCACGCCGCCGGCCTCGATCGCCTCGCCCGCCGCAAGGCACAGATCCTCGCGGTAGCGACCGGCGATCACCTGCACGCCGACCGGCACGCGGCCGACGAGACCGGTGGAGACCGTGAGCCCCGGCATACCGATGAAGGGCAGTGCGATCTGCGGCATCTGCGCCCGCCAGACCCGCGCGAACGAGGCATCGTCTTTCAAATCGAGCTGCCAAGGGAATGGCAGCTCGCTGCACGGCGGCATGACGACCACCGGATGGGTATCCAGGAACGTCTCCCAGGTACGCACCAGCGTGGCGCGCCGCGTCAGCGTCTTGGAGAACGCAGCGAGATCCATGGCGCGGGCGGTCTTCTCGTGACCACGCAGCACCGCCAGCGCACCGGGATCGCCTTCTCGCTCGGCGGCATCACGCATCGCGTCGTAGCCTTCGGCGAGCCACAACTTAATCTGCAACTCCGCTGCCTCCTCGAACGGCGGAAGCTCGGTGACCTCTTCCACCGCCCATCCGGCCGCGGCCAGGCGGCGGCCGGCATCGCGCACCGCGTCCTGCAGCTCGGGCGCGGTTTCGAGCCCGTCGGGCCGCAGGCACAGCAGCGCGCGCTTCGGCCGAGGTGGCCCTTCCAGTGGCGCCGGGACCCACCATGGATCGCGGGTATCGCGCTGCGCCATCGCGGCGAGGCCGAGCCGCACGTCTGCGATGGTGCGGGCGAGCGGGCCGGACACCGCCGTGATCTGCGCGCCGATCGGCCGCTCCGGCAGCGCGGCGTTGAACGCCGGAATGCGCCCGAGAGTCGGTCGCAGGCCGTGGACGCCGCAGGCATAGGCCGGATAGCGGATCGAGCCGGCGATGTCGGTGCCATGGGCGATGTGTCCGATGCCGGCGGTGACGGCAGCGGCCGCACCGCCCGACGATCCACCGGGAGTGATGGCGGGATCCCGCGGATTGCGGGTATCGCCGTAGAGCAGGTTGGTGGTGAACCAGCGATAAGAAAACGCCGGGGCATTGGTGCGCCCGACAATGACCGCACCCGCTTTCAAAAGGTTGTCCACCACCGGGCTGTTGGTTTGCGCGATGATGTCGCGCTGCAGGCGCACCCCGTTGCTGGTAGCGAAGCCGGCCTGATCGACATTCACCTTGACGGTGACCGGCACACCGCACAGCAGACCGGGGTCCTCGCCCTTCGCAAGTGCGGCATCGATGGCATCCGCCCGCGCCTGCACCTCCGCGGGCCGGTGCTCGACCACCGCATTGATGGCCGGATTGACGGCATCGAGCCGCGCCAACGCCGCAGCGGCGGCCTCGCGCGCGGAGATTTTGCGGGCGCGGATCTGCGCCGCGAGCTCAGTTGCCGGAAGACGCCAGATATCGTTCATTGCATATTCCATCCTGCTGCCGTTGCCGGCTCGATATTATCGCCGCTATAGTAGCGGCGAAACATTTCCGCTCAATGCCCGTCGCCCGATTTCCGGATCGATCTCCATCCGGCCCGCGCGGCATATTTCAAACAGTCGGGATTTGATCCATGAAGACAATAATTCTTTCAGCCACTGCGGCAGCGTTTGTCGCCACGACCGGCTTCGCAAACGCCGCCGATCCGGGCGACAATGTCAAGATTCTCATCCAGAAATGGCGCAAGCCCGGCTCCAATAACGCCGGCACCGCCGACATCACGGTGACCAACGATAACGTCTTCGCGGTAAAGGACATCCGGGTGAAGTGCGACTACACCGCCAAGACCGGCGGGCGGAAGATCGAGAGCGAGCAGCGTCTTGCGATGACGGTGAAGGCGAAGACGACCAAGCTGTTCAAGAAGACAAAATTCCCGTTCATCGACACCGATGCGGCCGAAGGCGCGTGCAAGGTCACCAGCGCGACGCAGGGATAATTTCGGCTACGCTTGCGCTTCGCGCTGCTTGCGCCCGAATGCCTCGAACACCCGGTCGATCAGCGGCCAGAACAGCAGCACGATGGCCAGCGTGGTGATCGAGCCGACGAGGCCGTTCGACCAGAACACCTTGACGTCGCCGCCCGAGCCGATCATGGCGAGGCGGAACGCATCCTCCGCCCGGCTGCCGAGCACCAGCGCCAGCGTGAACGGCGCCAGCGGAATGCCGATCTTCTTGAATACATAGCCGACCACGCCGAACAGCAGCATCAGCCAGATGTCGAACATCGCGTTCTGGATCGCGAAGGCGCCGATGGCGCAGGACACCACGATCATCGGCGCGATGGCCGCGAACGGCACCCGCAGGATCGAGGCGAAGATCGGCACCGTGGTCAGCACCAGCACGAGGCCGACGACATTGCCGAGATACATCGAGGCGATCAGGCCCCAGACGAAATCCTTGTGCTCGACGAACAGCAGCGGGCCGGGATTGAGCCCCCACACCATCAACCCGCCGAGCAGGATCGCCGCCGTGCCCGAGCCGGGAATGCCGAGCGCCAGCATCGGCAGCAGCGCCGCCGTGCCCGAGGCGTGGGCCGCGGTTTCCGGCGCGAACACGCCTTCGATGCGGCCCTTGCCGAACGATTCCTTGTCCTTGGAAAAACGCTTGGCGAGATTGTAGCCCATGAACGAGGCGGCGATGGCGCCGCCCGGGGTGATGCCGAGCCAGCAGCCGATCACCGACGAGCGCAGCAGCGTCGCCCAGTATTTCGGCAGGTCCTTCCACACACCGAACACGGTGCGCAGGCTGATGCGCGCCGCGTGGCCGCGCAGCGCCAGCCGCTCCTCCATGGTGAGCAGGATCTCGCTGATGCCGAACAGGCCGATCACCGCGACAAGGAAATTGATGCCGCGCAGAAGATCATTCGAGCCAAAGGTCATGCGCAACTGGCCGGACACGGTGTCGAGGCCGACACCGGCCAGCAGCAGGCCGAGCGCCATGGAGATGACGGTCTTGTGCTTGGCCTCGCGGCCGAGGCCGACGAAGGAGCAGAACGTCAGGAGATACACCGCGAAGAATTCCGGCGGCCCGAATTTCAGCGCGAAAGTGGAGATGGCGGGCGCGAGAAATGTGATCAGCATCACCGCCACCAGCGAGCCGATGAACGACGAGGTGAACGCCGCCGTCAGCGCTTCCGCTGCCTTGCCCTGCTGAGCCATCGGATAGCCGTCGAAGGTGGTGGCCACCGACCACGCCTCTCCGGGAATGTTGAACAGGATCGAGGTAATCGCGCCTCCGAACAGCGCGCCCCAGTAGATGCACGACAGCATCACGATGGCCGAGGTCGGGTCCATGGTGAAGGTCAGCGGCAGCAGGATGGCGACGCCGTTGGGGCCGCCAAGGCCCGGTAGCACGCCGACGAAGATGCCGAGCACGAGCCCGACCATCATCAGTGCGAGAATCTTCCAGGTGAAGAGAACCGCGAAGCCGTGAAACAGCAGGCCGAGTGCTTCCATGATCGCCCCCTGTCCGGCCTAGCGCCCGAACGCCGCTTCGAGCGGCCCCTTCGGCATGATGACGTCAAAGGCGATATCGAAGGTCACGAACATGATCGCGACGAAGATGAACGCGGTGAGCAGCGACTTCCACCACGCGATCCTGCCGATGATGGCCATGAAGCCCGCGATCAGCAGGAAGCTCGCGACATAGAGCCCGAGCCACTGCATGGCGAAGCAGAACAGCAGCGTCGGCACGAACACCTGCGACACGCGCCGCAACTGCGCGCGGGTGACGAAGGTGTCGAGCCCCTCCGTGCGCTTCAGCGCGACGCTGACCAGACCGTACAGCGCCGCGCCACCAAGGATCACCGACAGATAGAACGGGAAATATCCCGCCTGCGGCCCGGTTGAATCCCACGCCGCCCCGGTGCGCCAGTTGTCGTATCCGAGCAGCGCCGCGAGCGCGAGCAGCAGCGCCATCGTCGCCATCTCGACGGTGCGGGTGTTGGTGACGGCCGGCGAATTCTCATCCGGCGCGGTCGGATCGTCGACGACGATTTCGATATCTGAATGGGCCATATGATCTGCGTTCTGACCTGCGTTCGTTCGCTTGATCCTCTCCCCGCGCGCGGGGAGAGGTCGGACCGCGACAGGCGGCCGCGTGAAGGCTGCGGGCGGAGGCCGTTACTTGGCCAGTTACTGGACCAGTTACTTGGCCACGAAGCCCGCTTCGGTCATCAGCGCCTTGTTGAGGGCGTCATCCTGCTCAAGGAATTTGAGCATGTCCGCTCCGGTCATAAACACCGGCTTCAGCGCCTGCTTTTCCATGTATTCCTTGTATTCCGTGGTCTGGGTGATGCGCTTGAACAGGTCGACGTAGAACGCCACCTGCTCCGGCGTCACCTTGCCGGGCAGGAACATCGCACGCAGCATCAGGTACTGCATGTCGAGGCCCTCCTCCTTGCAGGTGGGCACATCGTTCCACGACTGCGTGTCGGTGACCTTGCCCTTGTAGGAGATGCGCTCGCTGTCGAATACGCACAGCGGTCGCACCTGGCCGGCGCGCCACACTTCGAGATTCTCGGACGGATTGTTGACATTGGCGTCGACGTGCTTGCCGACGAGTTGCGTCGCCGCCTCGCCGCCGGACTTGTAAGGTAGATATGTGAACTTGGCGCCGGTCTTCTTCTCCATGAACACGGTGAGCACGTGGTCCTCGCGCTTGGAGCCGGTGCCGCCGAGCTTGAACGGCGTACTGGACGCCTTGGCGGCGGCGATGAAATCCTTCACCGTCTTGGGAGCGTCGGCGTTGTCCCACAACACGAACTGGTCCATCGCGATCACCGCGACCGGCGTGAGATCGCGCCAGTTGAACGGGATCTTGGCCGAGAGCGGCAGCATGTAGATCAGCGAATAGGCAATCAGCACCCGGTGGGGGTCGCCTTCGCTACCCTTCATGTACATCAGCGCTTCCGCGCCCGATGCGCCACCCTTGAGCGACACCACCACGGGCTGCTTCATTAGATTGTTCTTCTGGATCGCGGCCTGCATCATGCGCGCCATCTGGTCGGATGCGCCGCCCGCGCCGGCGGCCACCACGATCTCGACCGGCTTGGTGGGCTCCCAGGCGAGAGCGGGCGTCGCCGCCGCCATCGCGGCAAGCACACCCGTGACCTTGATGAAGTTCTTCATGCGGTTTTCTCCCTCTGTCCTATCGGGTCCGGCTTCTCCCGGCCCCTTGCTTTGCCATCCGCTATGCTGCGGATTGTCAATTTTCTGGCGTCGCCCTCAGGCGACAGCCGTTTTCGCCTGCGACGTTACGGCGTCACGTCCGGTCAGAACCTCCATGGCCGCCATCACCCCGCCCTTGCGGTGCGGCACCCGGGCGACGTCCAGCGCCATCTCGACGCCCGCCAGCGTTCCCATCAGCATCAGGTCGTTGAAGTGGCCGAGATGGCCGATGCGGAACACCTTGCCCTTGACCTTGCCGAGGCCGGAGCCGAGCGACATGTCGAAATTATCCAGCGTCACCTTGCGATACTGGTCGGCGTCGTGGCCCTCGGGCATCACCACAGCGGTGAGGATCGGGGAATATTCGCGCGGATCGAGGCACAGGTTCTCCAGCCCCCATGCCGCCACCGCCGCGCGCGTCGCCGCCGAATAGCGCTTGTGGCGGGCGAACACGTTGTCGAGCCCCTCCTCCAGCAGCATCGCGATCGCTTCCTTGAGGCCGTAGAGCAGATTGGTGGCGGGCGTGTACGCCCAAGAACCGCTCTTGTTGGCGGCGAGAATTTCGTGCCAGTCCCAGTAGGAGCGGACCGAACCGTTGGTCTTGGAAGCGGCCAGCGCCTTCTCCGAGACGGCGTTGAAGCCGAGGCCGGGCGGCAGCATCAGCCCCTTCTGCGAGCACGACACGGTAACGTCCACGCCCCAGCCGTCATGGTCGTATTCGATCGAGCCGAGGCCGGAAATGGAATCCACCATCAATAGCGCCGGATGTTTCGCGGCATCGATCGCCTTGCGGACTTCGTGAATGCGGCTGGTGACGCCGGTGGAAGTCTCGTTGTGCACCACCATCACCGCCTTGATGGCGTGCTGCTTGTCACGCGCGAGCCGCGCCTCGATCTCCGCCGGGTCGACGCCGTGCCGCCAGTCGCCGGGCACGAACTCGACCTCGATCTTCATTCGCTCCGCCAGCGCCCGCCACAGCGTGGCGAAGTGCCCGGTCTCCACCATCAGCACCTTGTCGCCGGGCGACAGCGTGTTGACGATGGCGGCTTCCCACGCCCCGGTGCCGGACGACGGGTAGATGACGACGGGATTCCTGGTTTTGAAAATCTTCTTGCTGCCCTCGATCACCTCGAAACCGAGCTGGGCGAATTCCGGCCCGCGATGATCGATGGTCGGCATGTCCATCGCGCGCAGCACGCGGTCGGGCACATTGCTCGGCCCCGGAATCTGCAGGAAGTGCCGTCCGGTGTGAAACGGAGTGTTGGACATGATCGGCGCTCCCTGACGCGCATTTTGCATGCAATTAGTTGTGCATTGCATGATTTATCTCACGGGAATTGTATTCAGATTATTCTTTTTCACAAGCCGGAAACGGGATATTCCTTCTGCAATCAAGTTTGGACCACAGGATTCCCGTCTATCGCCTGGCTTTTTTGCTGCGTCGCGACAGAGCGAGGCATTCGACCCGTCGCGGAGGCGCGAAATTTTGAATAATCTTTTGACAGCCAAATCGTTGAAGATCGTGGAGACACCGCCCGCCTCCCTGCATAGCGACCTGCTCGGCCAGATCCGCGACTTCATCGTCGAGGGGCACCTCGAACCGGGCAGCCGCATTCCGGAGCGCGAGTTATGCGAGAAGCTCAATGTCTCACGCACGCCGCTGCGGGAGGCGCTGAAGGTGCTCGCCGCCGAGGGCCTGATCGAACTGCTGCCCAATCGCGGCGCGCGGGTACGTCAGTTCTCCGAGGCTGACATCCGCAACCTGTTCGAACTGATCGCGGGGCTGGATTTCATCGCCGGCCGCGCCGCTTGCGAGCGCATCTCGGACGCCGCCATCGCCGCCATCGAGCGCATGCATCTGGACATGTACGCCCACTATCTGCGGCATGAAGTGGCCGACTATTTCCGCCTCAACCAGATGATCCATCAGGCCATCGTGGACGCCGCGGCCAACCCGTTCCTGTCGTCGAGCTACGCCAGCGCCAACGCCATCGTGCGGCGGCTGCGCTATTCGGCGAACCTAGTGCGGCGCGACCGTCTCAGCGACGCCATGCGCGAGCACGAAGCCATCGTCGATGCCCTGCGCCGCCGCGACGGCGAACAGATGAGCCAGTTGATGTACGATCACATGCGCAAGAAGTGCGAAGCGGTCTGCGAGTATCTGCAAGAGCATCAGCCGGTCGGGCATGTGCCGGCTGAAGTGGCTGCGCTGCGTAACGAGGCAGATTGAAATTTCTCATGCGCCATTGCGAGCGAAGTGAAGCAATCCAGACCGAACGTGCAGCGCGCACAGGCTGGATTGCTTCGAAGCTCACGCTCCTCGCAATGACGGAATACCCTGGCATTGCGGCGACACTCTTTAGGAAAACTCCTAAAGGCATCTGGAACAGAAAATGGCTCAACACAACGCCGCCACCGGACAGGACAGCGCCCTCGCCGCGCGCCTGAAGCGCGAGATCACCGGCGACGTACTGTTCGATCCGTTCAGCACGGGACGATATGCCACCGACGCCTCGTTCTATCAGATCCGGCCGCTCGGCGTGGTGGTTCCGCGCACCATGGACGAAGCGCTGCGCGCCATGGCCATCACCCGCGACGACGGCCGCGTGGTGACGCCACGCGGCGGCGGCACCTCTCAATGCGGCCAGACCATCAACGAGGGCGTCGTCATCGACGTCTCCAAGCACCTCAACAAGATCATTTCGCTCGATGTCGAAAAACGCACCTGCGTGGTCGAACCCGGCATCGTGCTGGACGATCTCAACCGGCAGTTGAAGAAGCACGGGCTGTGGTTTCCGGTGGACGTCTCCACCGCCTCGCGCGCCACCATCGGCGGCATGGCTGGCAACAATTCCTGCGGCGGCCGTTCGCTGCGCTACGGCACCATGCGCGACAACACCATCGCGATCGACGCCGCCCTGGCCGACGGCACGGTGCTGCATTTCGGCGAAGTGCCGCACGACTTCGCGCAGCAGAACATCGAGCAGCCGGGCCGCGACCTGTTCCGCGACATGCTGGCGCTGGGCGAGCGCGAAGCCGGCGAGATCGCGGCGCGCTTCCCGCATGTCCAGCGCCGGGTCGGCGGCTACAACCTCGACGCGCTGACGCCGCGGCCCGTCAACAACATGGCGCACCTATTGGTCGGCTCCGA
>JAFKES010000046.1 GCA_017308495.1 Afipia sp. | reverse complement strand
TATCCGGCAGGCGCGGCGGCAGGCTGCCCATACAGAACGAATAGATGAAGAAGCCACCATAAACCCGCCGCTGCGGCGGCAGCTCGATACCGAATCTCATACCCAGGGGAACTCGCGAAGGAAGGCGCGGGACCCTATTAAAATCGGTTCAATCGGGCAAGCGCCGGCGCATGTTTCCGACCGGGACGATCGACGTCGTTTCGGGGAAGCATTCGGGCACGCGCCGCCGGCGCGGCCCTAAACGGCCACCTGCATCTCGTCGCGCATGACGCTGACGCCGCTCAAGACCGTGCGCATGATCTCCAGGCGGCGATACTGGCCGTTGCGCTGGCCGTGCGTCAGGCGCATCCCGCGGTCGGGGCCGAGGTAGTCCGCCGTCTCGAAATAGACCTGCGTGTGGTCGACCAGCCGGTCGAGGCTGCCGGAGACGCGATGTGACGTGAAGGGCAGCGTGATCACGTCGTCGAAGCCCATCTCGACGCAGGTGCGGATGGCATCGAGCGACGGGCTCTCGGAGAAATACACCATGGGCGAGAAGCGGATCCGCCGACTCGGCGAGAAGCGGACGGCGTCGGCCGTCGCCTTCAGTCCGAGCACGTCGTCGACCGCGGCGAACAGGAAGAACAGCAGCGGAGTCTGCTGCGCCTGCGCCTCGGCGGCGGCGAGGCTGGCGAAGGGGGACACGGCGGCAAAGCCGAGGCCTCGCGCCAGGTGGGCAAGTGCGGCCCCCGGACCATCATGCGGTCCCACGACGAAAGCACAGGCGCGCACGTTGCCTCCGTTCGATGACCTGCCCGACGCGGGAGTATGGCGCAGCCGGATTGCCGCGCGGTTAAGGCGCGCCCGATTCGTCGCGCTGACCAACCGGTGGCAGCCCCTCGCCAACGAAAAAGGGCCGGTCGTCGGACCGGCCCTTTGTTCAGGATTGCTGGCGACCGTCAGGCCTTCCTGGGCAGCAGCTTCCAGATGCCGACCAGGCTGAGCGCGGCAAAGGCCATCTTCAGCACGTCCCACAGGACGAACGGGGCGATGGCGCCGTTCCAGGCGGTGGTGACGAGGTTGCCTGCATCGAGCCAGCCCGGCAGCGCCGCACCCGACTGGATGATGATGTTGGCGACGATCAGCAGCCAGGTGAAGCCGAAGGCGAAGGCCACCGCATCGGCAGCCAGCATGGCGAGGAACAGCAGGGCCGGACGGCCCGAGGCGCCAAGGTCGGCGGCGCGCCCGATGATGTAGGCCATCGGCAGGTAGCCGACGAGGAAGCCGAACGAGGGGCGCAGGATATAGTCGAAGCCGCCGCCGGTGGCGAAGACCGGCAGGCCGGCGAGACCCTCGACGAGATAGAGGGCGACCGTGGCAACGGCGATCCGCCAGCCGAAACCGGCGGCGAGCGCCGCTACGGCGAGCGTCTGCAGCGTGACCGGCACCGGCATCACCGGCACGCTGATCTTGGCCGACAGCGCCAGAATGAACGAACCCACGACGACCGTGGCGATGTTGGCCACAAGGCGGGCCGACTGCGACTTGGGCGAAAGCACGCCGAGAACGGTATTCGGCGTGGTGAGCGTCAAGGCCATTGCCAATCCTTCAGCAAGAGGAGAAATTCCAGCGCCCTTTTACTAGTCGCTCCCCTGGGAGAGCGCAATGCCCGCCCGGACGCCCGAGCTTCGCTTCAACACCCAGTTCGATGCCAGAACCGGAGAGCCCACGGGGGTCGCTCCCGGCATCGTGCGGGTCACGGCGCCCAATGCCGGTCCCTACACCTTCAGGGGGACGAACAGCTTCCTCGTCGGCAGCGCCCCGGTAGTCGTCGTCGATCCCGGTCCCGACGACAGCGGGCACCTGAAGGCGCTGCTCGACGCGATCGGCGGCCGCAGGGTCGCGGCGATCCTGCTCACCCACACCCACCTCGATCACTCCGCGCTCGTGCCGAGGCTGAAGGCCGCGCTGGGCGCCCCGGTCTGGTCGGGCGGCCGGCACCGGCTCAGCCGGCCGCAGCGCCTGTTCGAGATCAATCCCGTGGGTCGGGAAAGCGACTGGCGCCATGTGCCCGACCGTGTGCTGAAGCACGGCGAGCGGGTCGTGGTCGGCGACACTGCGCTCGAGGTTGTTGCGACGCCGGGCCACTGTGCCAACCACATCGCCATCGGCCTCGCCGGTACGCCATGGCTGCTCACCGGCGACCACATCATGGGCTGGAATTCGACGCTGGTCGCCGTGCCGGACGGCTCGATGGCCGACTATCTCGGCGCGCTCGAGCGGGTCATCGGGCTCGACTACTTGCACTACCTGCCGGCCCACGGTGGCGAGATCGCCAACGGTCCGGACCAGGCCCGGGCCCTTCTCGCGCATCGGCAGGCGCGGAACCGCCAGGTCGTGGCTGCGGTCGGGCAGGGCGCGCGCAGCATCGGCGACCTGCTGGCGAGGATCTATCCCGATCTCGCCCCGCCGCTGCGGGGGGCGGCCCGGATGACCCTGCGCGCCCACGTGGAATATCTCGCCGATCGTGGCCTGATCGGCGCGACGCACGGCGTCGCCGGCATGGTCGTGTTCCCCGCCAGCAACTGACGACGGGCTATTGGCCGGCGTCGCCCTCGTCGGGCGGAGCCGGAGGCGGCTCGGTCTCGCCGGCAGCCGGCGCCTGCGGTGCGTCGCGCAATGTCAGGGTGATCTTCTGGTCGAGCGCGAGCAGGAATTCCTCGATCCGGCGGCCGTTCTCGCCGAAATCGTGGAACCCTCCCAACGGCACCGAGCGCATGTCGATGGTCGAGCCCTGCGCCGTGCCGGCAACACGGATGGCCACCTCGTCGCGCCAGCCGAGTGCCAGCAAGGTCTGCGGATGCAGGGCGGTCGGCATGTCGATGCTCGTCGTATAGTCGTCGGCGCAACGGAACGCGACATAGCGCGCGTTGAGATCCGCGCCGATGCGGCGCAGGAAGTCGCTGAACGTGACGCCGCGCCACTCGCCGATGGCGCTCCAGCCCTCGACACAAACGTGGCGCGTGATCTGCGAGGTCTGCGGCAGAGCGCGCAAGCGATCGAGCGTCCACGGCGTCTTGTCGGCAATCAGCCCGGCGAGTTCAAGCCGATAGGTCGTGCCGTCGACCTCCGGCGCGCGCCATTCCGGGTAGTAGGCGTTGAACGGGAACGGCTCGGTGATGGCGCTGGCGGGAAACGTCGCGGCGAGGCGATGCGGGCTGAACAGCACAGCCTGTAGACGGTCATTCAACCGCGACATCGTCCACAGCACGCGATCCACCGCGTCGCCATCCGACAAGGTGCAGCCGGAGAGCAGGGACAGGGCCCCGACCGAGAACCCGCCGCGTAGGAACATGCGCCGATCGAGGCGCGACAACGCGCGACGATGATCGGCGACAAACGACTTGCTCATTCGGCTGGCCCTCCCTGCGGCAGACGGCCGCCGGTGATCATCGTCGGCAGCACGCGCGGAACCAGTGCGACCAGCGCGAGATGCACGACGATGAACGCGGCGATTGCCGACATGCAGAAGAAATGGACGTAGCGCGCGGTGTCGTAGCCGCCGAACAGCGCGGTCAGTGGTGCGAACTGCACCGGCTTCCAGATCGAGAAGCCCGACGCAACGACGCCGAGCAGTGCCACGATCACGCCGAGATAGAACACTCGCTGCACGGCGTTGTACATGCCCGTCCGATGCGGCAGCCGGAATCGCAGCGCGAGGCCGAGATCGTGCGCGACCTCACCAGGCCGCACCGGAAACATCCGGCGCCGGAAATGACCGCTGGCTATCCCATAGACAAGGTACACGACGAAACTCGCCACCAGCAGCCACATCGCGGCGAGGTGCCAGGCGATGGCGCCGGCCAGCCAACCGCCGAGCGTAATCGCCGGCGGGAAGGTGAAGCCGAACAGCGGCGAGGCGTCGTAAATCCGCCAGCCGCTCAGCATCATGCAGATGACGGCGAATGCCGTGATCCAGTGGACGATCCGAACCGTCAGTGGATGGATGCGCAACGATGGTTCTCCGCTCCAAGTCGCGCGGCGGCGGGCGGCCGGGGAGAAAGCCGCCCGCCGCCAGCGTCACGACGCCGGCATCAGCACCTGGTCGATCGAGAAGATCTCACCATTCGATTGGGCGACGTCGTAGACGACGATATCCGCGACGTCGCCTTTGCCGTCCTTGATGACGATGTTGTTCGATCCGTTCATCATCAGGGTGAGCGTACCCCCCTCGACCGTCTTCAGCGTCGCCTGGCCGTGGCCCTCCTGGATCATCTCGCGCAGCTTGTTGGAGGTGTAGCGGCCCGGTACGACGTGATACGTCAGCACCTTGGTGAGAGTTACCTTCTCCTCTGGGCGCAGCAGATTTTCCACTGTGCCAGGGGGCAACTTGTTGAATGCCGCGTTGGTGGGCGCGAACACGGTGAACGGGCCTTTGCCCTGCAAGGTGTCGACCAGCCCTGCCGCCTTCACCGCGGCGACCAGCGTGGTGTGATCCTTCGAGTTCACCGCGTTCTGCACGATGGTCTTGCTCGGATACATCGCCTGCCCGCCGACCATGACGGTCTGTTCGGCAAACGCCGGGCCGGCGAGCGCGAGGGCAAGCGTGGCGGTGGCAAGGATATGCTTCATCGGAAACTCCTCGGGTTGCATTCGCGGCCGTCTGCGGCCGCTGCAAGCCCTACTGGCGGGATGTTCCGACGGATGCAGCGCCGGCGAAATTATTCGGCGTCGCGCTACCCCGCAATCTCGGCGGCGAGCCGAGCCACTTTGCGCAGATCGTCGACGAACGCGCGGTATTCGCGCGCACGGCCCTCCTCGTCGGGTACGCGCAGCAGGAAGGAGGGATGCACGGTGACGAACGCCGCCTGCCCGTCGGGCAGCTCGATGCGTCGCCCGCGCTCGCGGCCGATGGTGACGGTGCGGCCGAGAGCCGCGCGCGCTGCCGTGGCGCCGAGCAGAACGACAAGGTCGGGCTGCACCTCGCGCAACTCGATGTCGAGCCAGAACTTACAGGCGGCGATCTCCGGCCCTTCCGGCTTCTGGTGAATGCGCCGTTTGCCGCGCGGGACGAATTTGAAGTGCTTCACCGCGTTGGTGACGTAGACCGTCCGCCGATCGATCCCCGCCTCCTCCAGCGCTCGGTCGAGCAACTGGCCGGCCGGGCCGACGAACGGGCGCCCGGCAACGTCCTCCTGATCGCCCGGCTGCTCGCCGACGAACATCACGCGGGCATCGGCCGGACCTTCCCCGAACACCGTCTGGGTCGCTGGCCCCCATAGATCGCAGCGCCGGCAGCTCTCCGCGTCATGCGCGGCGCGGGCGAGCGGCGTGTTGCGCGCCGCCGGGCCGCTCTGGCGCGAGCGGAGGCGGACGGGGCCGAGCGGCAGCTTGTCCGGTTCGCGCAACGGTTGCTCCAGAATGTCCTCGGTCCAGCCCGATGCTGGCCGGGTCACCTCCGAAAGCGCAGCAGGGTCGGGCAGGTTGCGCCAACACGCTTCCAGCGTGTCATCATCCGGCACGTCGTCGGGGTCGACGCCTGGGCCGAGCCGTAGCCTTTTGCCGTCCCAGTGGGCGCTCGCGCCTGGCGTAAGGATCGACCAGCGTAGCGTCGGAAAGCGTCGGGCGAGGAATCCCGCATTGGCTTCCAGGATGTGGTGATCCGGTTCGAACCATCCGACGTGCCACGTGCCGTCCGCTCGTTCGACCACGCGGAATCGGAGGAGAGCGCGCATCCGGTGCATGTCTCGCCGCACCGACCGCGCCAGGCCCTGGGCGCGCCGCAGCTCCGGGTCCGTCGCTTGCTGGAACACATGCCGCTCGCCGCGATGGGCGCGCCACACCAGGCCATACAACAAGGCGAACCGCTCCGGATCGCGCGCCAGGATTGCGGTCTCCGCCAGTGCCACGAGCGCCCGGGAGACGCCGAAGCTGCCCTCCGACGGCACTGGCATCGGATCGCCTTCCGAATCGTCGGCACCGACCGACCAGAGGATCGCCTCGGGCGGCGCGCCGCCGAGCACCAAGGCGCGCGTGGCACGGCGCCAGCCGTCCCAGTCCGTCTCGCTGGCAAGGACGACTCTGGTCAGAGGATCGGCGCCCATCGGCAAATCTTCTAACCGAGACCGCGACCGCGCAAGCTCCGGGCGCGGCCTGCGACGAACGGGGGAAATCTCCCGCCGCAACTCAACCCTTCGTCCGTGCCCCGGCTCGGATTATGTTCGGCAGGATCAGGGAGAACGCAAAATGCACAGTTTCGCGCGCAGCTACCGGCCGTTGATTATGGGACGCCGCGGGGCAGTGGGGGCCAACCACCCGCTGGCGGCACAAGCCGGGCTCGAGGCACTGCGCGCTGGTGGCAACGCATTCGATGCCACCGTCGCGGTCGCCACGACGCTGTTCGCGGTCGAGCCGCACATGTCGGGCCTCGGCGGCGATGCGTTCTACCATGTGCATCTGGCCGGCGGCGGCGGAGCAAAAGTCTACAACGGCACCGGGCCAGCCCCCGCCTCTGCCGAGCCGGAACAATTCGCTGATGGCATCGCGGTGCGCGGCCCGCACAGCGTTTCGGTTCCGGGCGCGCTCGCGGCGCTTCACGCGATGCACACGGCGCATGGACGCCTGCCCTGGGCGCGGCTGTTCGATGCGGCGATCGGATACGCGCGGGATGGGTTCGCAGTGACGCACGCCTACCGGCAGTTCGCCGGAGACAGCCTCGCGGTTCTCACGCCGCATCCGCTGAGCCGGGCCGCCTTCCTCGCCGGCGCCGACACGCCGCCGCCGATCGCCGGCCTGATCCGTCAGCCGGCTCTGGCGCACACGCTGGAGGAGATCGCCGCCGACGGCGCCGAGACCTTCTACCGCGGCCGTCTTGCCCGCCGCCTCGCTGCGGCGATGCGCGATGCCGGCGTGCCGATCACCGAGGCCGACCTCGCGGCCTGCACCGCCGAGCTGCAATCTCCGATCGGCATCTCCTATCGCGGCTTCGAGGTCACTCAAACGCCGCCCAATTCGACCGGGTTCACCTTCCTGCAGATGCTGCGGACGGTGGAGCGATTCGACCTTGCCCGGCTTGACCCGGTGCAACGCATCCACGTCATGGTGGAGGCGAAGAAACTCGCCTTCCTGGACCGCGAGCGGTACGGCACCGATCCGCGCCACGGCGAGGTGCCTATCGAGCACCTGTTGTCGGACGCTCATGCCGACGAAAGCGCCGCCCGCATCGACAAGCGACACGCCGCCGAGCTCCCGATCGCCGAGCCCGAACAAGTAGGGGACACGACCTATTTCTGTGTTGTGGACGAGAGCGGCAATGCTGTATCCGCCATCCAGAGTTTGAACTCGCTGTTCGGCTCGGGTGTCACCGCCGGTGATACCGGAATCCTGCTCAACAACAGGATGGCCTATTGGCATCTCGCACAGGGCCACGCCAATCGGCTGGCACCCGGCAAGCGGGTTCGCCACACGATGAACGCGCCGATCGTGCTGAACGGCGGCAAACTTTGGGGCGTGCTCGGCACGCCGGGGGCGGACAACCAAGTGCAGGTTAATCTTCAGGTGCTAACCGCCATGCTCGACCTGGGGGCCGACCCCCAGCAGGCGGTCGAGGCGCCGCGCTGGACCAGCATCCAGCAGGGTCAGGGCGCCAACTGGCCGCACGAGGGCGACGGCCGACTCACCATCGAACCAGGGTTCGGCGCTGACGTGCTGACCGGGCTCGAAGCGCTCGGCCACCGGCTCGACCGGGTGGGTCCGCTCGAGGGTCCGTGCAGCGTGCAGGCGATCCAGGTCGCGGAGAATGGTGTGCGGATTGCCGGCTCCGACCCACGGCGCGACGGCTGGGCGGCCGCATGGTGAGCAACGCTCTCCGCCTCACTGTCTCAGCCACCGGTCTGTTGGCGATCCTGGCCGCCGCGCCCACGCCCGCACCTGCGCCTGTAGAAAAGGTCGCGCCCGAGTCGGCCATGTCCATCATGGGCGTGACGGTGCAGGGTCCGGCCGGCAAGGATATCGGACGGCTGACCGATGTGCTGGTCGGACTGGACGGCAAGCCGGTCGCGGCGGTGATCGACTTCGGCGGATTCCTTGGCGTCGGCAACCGCAAGGTCGCGGTGGACTGGAAAACCCTCAAATTCTCCCCCGGCGACAAGAATCATCCGATCATGCTGGAGATGGCGCCCGACCAGGTTCGCGCGGCACCGGACTACAAGGACCAGCAGCCCGCGCCCGTCGTGAAGCCGGACCTCGTGAAGACCGAAACCGCTAAGACCCAGCCTGCTAAGCCGGAGGCGGTGCAGCCGGACTTGCCCAAGGCGGAAACGGGCAAGCCAGTGCCAACCGCGGAGCCAAATCCCACCCAGCCAACCCCAGGCCAGCCAACGCCGACGCAGCCCAGCGCGACGAGACCTGACACGGTGAATTCAGACCCCACCATGCCGAATGCGCCCGCGCCGGATGCGGCGAAGTCGGGCGCGACCCAACCGAACGCTCCCGCCCCGACGGCGATCCAGCCGGATGCTGGCAAGCCTGATGCAGTGAAGCCAGGCCCCTCCGGGTAGAGCGAGCTCACTTCTCATGGCCCACGCCCGCAGCGCGCGCGCGCTCGACATGGTGAATTTCTTTGTCGGGGACTTGCAGACAGGCTTCGGCCCGTTCATTGCCGTCTACCTCACGGCGAACAAATGGACCGAAGGCCAGATCGGCGTCGCCCTCAGCCTCGGCACGATGTCGGCGCTGATCGGCCAGGTCCCGGCAGGCGCGCTGGTCGACGCGTTGCATAACAAGCGCGTCGCGGCAATGGTCGGCGTTGTCGCGATCAGCTTCAGCGCCCTGCTGTTCGCGTTATTCCCGCTGGTCGGGCCGGTCTACCTCGCCGAATTGCTGCACGGCCTGGCGAGCTGCGTGCTGACGCCCGCTATCGCGGCGGTCAGCCTTGCGCTCGTGGGGCACGCGGCGCTCGGCGAGCGGCTTGGGCGCAACGCACGGTTCGCCTCGATCGGCAACGGCATTGCCGCCGGCGTCATGGGCGTCATCGGCAGTACCGTGTCGCCAGAAGCGGTGTTCTGGCTTACCGCCGCACTCGGGGTGCCGGCCCTCGTGTCCCTCGCAGCGATCGGCCGGGTAGAGCCCGCGGAGCGGCCGTTGAAGGCTGACCCGTTCGATTGGCACGGGCTGCGCGACCTCGTCGCCGATCGGCGGGTGCTAGCCTTCGGGTTGTGTGCCCTGCTGTTCCACCTGTCGAACGCCGCGATGCTGCCCTTCGCCGCCGCGTCCGTGACCAAGACTGCCGGCGATCTCGCCAGCGCGATCGTCGGCGCGTCTATCGTCGTGCCCCAGATCGTCGTGGCACTGATGTCGCCCTGGGTCGGCGCGCGCGCCGAGACGTGGGGACGCCGGCCATTGCTGGTGCTCGGCTGGGCGATGCTGGCGGTTCGGGGCGTGCTGCTCGCGCTGGTGCCAAACGCCTGGCTGCTCATCGCATTGCAGGCCCTGAGCGGCGTGAGCGGTGCGGTGTTCGGCGTGATGTTCCCGCTGATCTCGGCCGATATCACGGTGAACACGGGCCGGTTTAATCTGTGCATGGGCCTCTTGGGCCTCGCGGTGTTCGTCGGCGCCTCGCTCAGCACCATGATGGCCGGCTGGACGGCGGACCATTTCGGCGAGATGGCCGCATTCATGGCGCTGGCCGGGGCCGGCTTCGCGGGGGCGCTAGCATGCCGCTACGTCATGCCGGAAACGCGGGATTCCGCCCAACCTGTCGAGGCCCCGTGCGTGCTTAAGAGGCGCCGACCGGCATCTTAGAGTCAGCACCCGATCCCTTGGCGTCCCGCGCCGCCGTCGCCGGGAGCGTTCGAGGCACGCGGGTCCAAGCCGCGTAGAGTGCCGGGACGAAGAACAAGGTCAGCAAGGTCGCGCTGACCAGCCCGCCCATGATGGCGATCGCCATCGGACCCCAGAACACCGAGAACGCCAGCGGAACCAGCGCCAGGATCGCAGCGGCGGCGGTGAGCAGAATCGGACGGGCGCGGCGTACGGTGGCTTCCACGATCGCCTCCGCGGGCGACAGTCCGCGCCGCAGATCCTGCTGGATCTGATCGACCAGGATCACCGAGTTGCGCATGATAATGCCGGCCAGGGCGATGAAGCCGAGCATCGCGACGAAACCGAACGGCGCGCCTGTCACGAGCAACGCCCCCGTGACCCCGATCAGGCCGAGCGGCGCGGTAAGCAGCACCATCGCCACGCGGCTGAACGATTGCAGCTGCACCATCAGCAGCGTGAGCATCACCAAAACCATCAGCGGCATGATGACGTTGATCGAGGCCTGCCCCTTGGCGCTCTCCTCGACCGCGCCGGCCGTCTCGATTCGGTAGCCGGCGGGCAGCTTGGCCTTGATCGCGGCGAGCTCGGGCAGGATCTGCGCCGTCACGTCCGGCGCCTGCATTCCGTCAGCGATATCAGCCCGCACTGCGAGGGCGGGCATGCGGTTGCGGCGGTAGAGGATCGGCTCCTCCAGCCCGTAGGCGATAGTGGCGATTTGCGCGAGCGGGACGGTTCGGCCGTTCGGGGCGCGAATGGCAATCTGTGAGAGATTGCCAATGTCCCGGCGCTCCGCGTCCGTGGCGCGGGCGACGATCGGGATGAGATCCGTCCCCTCGCGGTAGTCCGTCACCGCGAAGCCGGTCAGCACGGTCTGCAGCGCGGCCGAGACGTCGCCGCTGGATAGGCCGAGCATCCGCGCCTTGTCCTGGTCCACGGTCACCTGCACCGATTTCGCCAGATTGCCCCAGCTGTCGTTGACGTTGCGCAGATGCGGGTTGGCGCGCATCACCTGCCGCACCTCGCGGGCGATGCGGCGCAGCTCGGCCGGATCGGGGCCCATTACGCGGAACTGCACCGGGTAGCCGACGGGCGGACCGAGCTCCAGCCGCGAGCTGCGGATGCGCAGGTCGGCGAAGCCGGCTGCGGCTCCCTCATCGGCGAGCTTGGTGAGCTTGGCGAGCAGCGCCTCGCGGTCTGGAATGGAGCGGGTGTTGATGACGAACTGGGCGTAGTTGGCGCTCTGCAGCTGCGGCGAGAAAGCGAGAAAGAAACGCGGCGTGCCGATACCGGTATAGGCGGCGTAGGAAACGACCCCGGGGTCCTGCCCGACCACGTTCTCGAGCCGCGCGACCTCGGCTGCAGTGGCCGCGAAGGAACTGCCCTCGGGCAGACGGACGTCGATCAGGATTTCCAGCCGGTCGGAGGCTGGGAAGAATTGCTGCGGCACGCGGGTGAAGCCCACCACAGACAGCGCGAAAATCGCCACGGTCGCGCCGATCACCAGCCAGCGCCAACGCACGCAGCCACGGATGACCCGGCGGAAGCCACGGTATAAGCGGGTCTGATAGACGTCATGCTCGGCTGCGTCGTCCGGCGGCTTCCGGTCGGGTAACAGGGCCGCGCCGAGGAACGGCACGAACACGACGGCGACGATCCAGGACAACACCAGCGCCAGGCCGACCACCCGGAAGATGTCCCGGGTATATTCGCCGGTCGAGGACTGCGCGAGGCCAATCGGCAGGTAGCCCGCCGCCGTCACCAGGGTTCCTGTCAACATCGGAAAGGCGGTCGCGGTGAAGGCGAAGCTGCCGGCGCGCAGCCGGTCCCAGCCCTGCTCCAGCTTCACCAGCATGGTCTCGACCGCGATGATCGCGTCGTCCACCAGCAACCCCAACGCGATGATCATGGCGCCGAGCGAGATGCGCTGCAGGTCGATCCCGAGCAGCTTCATGCCGACCAGGGTGCCGGCCAAAACCACGGGGACGCTGATCGCGACCACCAGGCCGGTGCGCCAGCCCAAGCTGATGAAGCTCACCAGCAGCACGATCGCCAAGGCCTCGAGGAAGCTGTCCTGGAACTCACCGACATCCTTCGCCACGACCTCGGGCTGGTCGTTGACCCGTACGGCGTTCACGCCGAGTGGCAGGGTCGGTGCGATTTCGGCCATGCGCTGGTCGATCCGGCGGCCAAGGTCGAGGATGTTGCCGCCTTTGGCCATCGAGATGCCGAGCGCGAGCGCCGGCTGCCCGTTCACGCGGAAGGTCGATTCCGGAGGGTCCACCGGTGCCCCGCGTGATGGTCGCGAGATCGGACAGCGGTACCAGATGGCCATGCACGCCGATCGGCAGCTTGGCCAACATCGCCGGACCGTCGATCCCGGTGCCAGTGCGCACAAACACGCGGTCGTGCTTGGTATCGGAGAAGCCGCCGGCGACCACGCCATTCTCGCGGCGGATGACATCAAACACCGCCTGCGCGTCGAGGCCGAGCTCCGCCAGCTTGCGGTAGGAGAAATCGACGTAGATGCGCTCGTCCTGCTCGCCGAAGATCTGCACCTTGCCGACGCCGGGCACGCTCAGCAGCTGTTCGCGGACATCTTCCAGCACATGCTTGAGCTGGGGCAGGCTGAAGCCGTCGCCGGTGAAGCCGTAGAGGATGCCGAAGACGTCCCCGAACTCGTCGTTGAAATACGGCCCCCGTACACCGGCCGGAAACGTCCCCTGGATGTCGCCGATCTTCTTGCGCACCTCGTACCATAAATTCGATACGTTGGCCGGCGGCGTGTCGTCGCGCAGCGAGACCGTGATGATCGCGCGGCCGGGCTGGGTGGCGCTCTCTGTATAGTCGATCGAGGGCAGCTCCTCGAGCTTGCGCTCGATCCGGTCCGTCACCTCCTGGGCCATCTCGTCGGCCGAAGCACCGGGCCAATCCACCTCGACGATCATCTGCTTGATGGTGAAGGGCGGGTCCTCGGCACGACCGAGCGACATGTAGACGGCCAGCATGACGTAGAGCGTCACCGCGCGATGGCGCAGCGCCCAGGCGGACAAGTTCATCCGCCCGCCCCGGCCCGCCCACCGATCGCTCATCGGGCCGTCATCGCGTGGGGCCGCTCCATGCCGTCACCGGCATGTCAGGGTCGAGCTGGAGCTTGCCGGCAGTGACGACCTTGTCACCGGAGGCCAGTCCCGCGGCGATGGCGACCGTGCCGTCCGCCCGATAAGCGGCAACCTGGACCGGACGCAGAGCAGCGCGCTCGCGTCCCTGATCGAGCACCCAAACAGCCGGATGGCCACCCTGGTCGGCAATCGCGGTGGCCGGCAGAATGGCCAGGGGAGCGCCGGCCGGATGCGTGAATCGCACCGCCGCCGTCATGCCGAGCGCCAGATTGTGCGGCCGGTCGAGCAGGGTGATCCTGACCGCAAACGTCCGGCTGGCCGGATCGGCCAGAGCGCCGATCTCGCGCAGACGCCCGCGGAGTTTCTCGCCGGGGCTCGACCACAGGGTGACGGATATGTCGGTGGCGGATCGCACCTCGC
>JAFKES010000045.1 GCA_017308495.1 Afipia sp. | reverse complement strand
GCTTCTTCGGCGCGCGCGTCTTCGCCGGCCGCTTCGACGGCGTCCGCGATTGACCCTTCACGCGCGATGTCGCCGCCATGATTCCCCACTCGTCCGGGTTCCATCATGCCATGGCGACCGCTCCCGAGTCACGCGGCAGCCCGATCAGGCCACAGCGAGGCTGACCTGGCGCCGCACCTCCGACGGCGTCATCCCGGCCGCGCGCAAGTCGCGCAGCGCCGTGGCGCGGGTCGACTTGGACAGCTTGTGGCCGGCCTCATCCAGCACCAGCGGGTGGTGGCGATAGAGCGGCTGCGGCAGGCCAAGCAGCGCCTGCAGCAGGCGATGCACGGCCGTGGCGTGAAACAGATCCTGCCCGCGCACCACATGGCTGACGCCCTGCAACGCATCGTCGATCACCACCGACAGATGATAGCTGGTCGGCGTGTCCTTGCGCGCCAGGATCACGTCGCCCCACTGCTCCGGGCGCGCCGGGACCAGACCGGTCTCACCATCCGGACCCATGCCGAGTTCCTCCCATGTCAGATCACCGACGCGCGCCTGGGCCGCCGCCATGTCGAGCCGCAGCGCATAGGGAGCGCCGGACCGTCGCCACCGCTCCCGTTCGGCTCCCGACAGCTGCCCGGCGTGCCCCGGATAAAGCGGCGCGCCATCGGGATCGCGCGGCCAGGACCCGGCGCGCTCCTTCTCCGACACCAGCCGGGCAATGTCGGCGCGGCTCTCGAAGGCCGGATAGAGCAGACCCTGTTGCGTCAGCCGCGCGATGGCGTCGCGATAGAGCGCCAGATGCTCCGACTGTCGCCGCACCGGCTGCTCCCACACCAGACCGAGCCAGCCGAGATCCTCATAAATCGCCTGCTCGTACTCCGGCCGACAGCGGCTGGCGTCGATGTCCTCGATGCGCAGCAGGAAGCGTCCGCCGCGCGCGTGGGCCAGATCGAAGTTCAGCAGCGCCGAGCGCGCATGCCCGAGATGGAGCAGGCCGTTGGGGCTCGGCGCGAATCGGAAAACGGGTGGCGACATCACAGGAGCTCTGATCGACAGGCAGCGTCGCGCGGTTTGCGCCCGCCTCCGATTCCCTTCATGCTGCCGAATTCAATGACAGTCCATCTCCACACGCAAGCCGACCTCGATGACGCGATCACCGCGCTGGTGGACAACGACCCGCGGCTCAAGCCGGTGCTCGCCGTCGCGGGGATGCCGGCACTGCGCCGCCGCGAGCCCGGCTTCGCCGGCCTCGCCGCCATCGTCTGCGGCCAGCAGCTCTCCACCACGGCCGCCGCCGCGATCTGGACCCGCGTCAGCGCGGCGTTCGACCCGTTCCATCACGACGCCCTCAAGGCTGCGCGCGCGGACCGGCTCGGCCGCCTCGGCCTGTCGGCGGCGAAGATCAAGTCGCTCAAGTTCATCGCGCGGGAACTGAGCGCCGAGCGCCTCAACCTCGACGTGCTCGCCGAGGAAGACGCCGACGCCGCCCACGCCACCCTGACGCGGCTGCACGGCATCGGCCCGTGGACCGCGGATATCTATCTGCTGTTCTGTCTCGGCCATGGCGACGCCTGGCCGGCCGGCGACCTCGCGATCCAGGAAGCGATGCGCATCGGCCTCGGCCTGACGTCGCGGCCGACCGTGAAGGAGATGCAGCCGCTGGCGGAGGCGTGGCGTCCGCTGCGCGGCGCGGCGGCGCATCTGTGGTGGGCGTATTATCACGCGGTGAAGAAGCGCGAGGGCGTGATCGCGGGAAACGCGAAGGCCGAGGCCCGGCCGCCTTCACCTGCCGCCCGCACGCCCCGCCCGGCGAAAGCGCCGGCCGCACGGGCGGCGACCACGTCCCGCTCCAAGGCAGGGAAGAAGGCCGGACCGCGCAAATGATTGCGCCGCTCCGGTTCGTCGCGCGCTGAAAAGGCCGCGCGATCGGCAGGCGGTGGCGCCGGCGTGGCCCCGGTGGACTTCACCGCACGGTGAGCGAAACGCCCTTCACAATCCCGTCACGCACCATGTAGTATGCCGTTACTAGCTGCTTCGCAGCCAATGGGGCCTGGGCCAGGAGCGTTACTTGAACGCACATGTCTCGCAAGGCGGTTGGCCGGTGTTGGTGCTGAACGCGGACTTCCGGCCGCTGAGCTATTATCCGCTGTCGCTGTGGTCATGGCAGGATGCTGTCAAGGCCGTGTTCCTCGACCGCGTCAACATCGTGGCGAATTACGACCACGAGGTTCACAGCCCTTCGTTCGCCATGCAACTGCCGAGCGTGGTGTCGCTGAAATCGTTCGTGACGCCGACGACGCATCCGGCCTTCACCCGGTTCAACGTGTTCCTGCGCGACCGTTTCACCTGCCAGTACTGCAACGCCACCGAAGACCTGACGTTTGACCATATCGTTCCGCGCTCGCGCGGCGGGCAGACCACGTGGGAGAATGTCGTGGCGGCATGCTCGCCCTGCAACCTGCGCAAGGGCAACATGACCATGGCCCAGGCCCGGATGCATCCGCGCCAGATGCCGTTCGCGCCGACGGTGCAGCAGCTTCACCGCAACGGCAGGCTGTTCCCGCCGAACTATCTGCACGAAAGCTGGCTCGACTATCTCTATTGGGACACCGAGCTCGATCCGTAGATTTGCCGTACCAGCATGCTCCCCTTCCGGGACGACGGCGCCCGGTGCCGTGCGATCTATGTGCTTCAATCGTTGCCGGATGATGCCCCGCCGGACGCCGGCCCGGGCTGAAGGTTCTGGTAGACGCCGGCGACGCTTTGCCAGAGGGCGTCCTTGATCTCGATGATCGCAGGCCCCTCAAGCACAAGCGGCGGCGCCGATTGCCGGGCACAGTTCTCGACCAGCCGCAGCATCCACACTTCGCCATCGGTGTAATAGAGATCGCCGCCGCCGTTACGGCCGCGCAAAGTCGGGCCGATGCCGGCCACCTTGTAGCGGGCCTCGATCATTCCGGCAGCCTGCAAAGCGCTCTCCACCAACAGCCGCTCGGCATCGATGTCGGGGCCGATATGGTGGGTCACCGCGCCGGTGTAGTGACTGAAGCCGACGCCGCGATCGAACGTCGCCGCGCCGAGCCACACCGGCCGGTGCTCGTCGCCGTCCTGCAACACCAACCACAGACGGATGTGATGACGACGGTCCGCGCTCTTGCCGGCGGGCTTTTCAAACGCAAGGTCCTC
The DNA here is from genome assembly GCA_017308495.1 of Afipia sp. Lineage (GTDB taxonomy): Bacteria > Pseudomonadota > Alphaproteobacteria > Rhizobiales > Xanthobacteraceae > Afipia. The sequence goes on along the minus strand of JAFKES010000045.1, from coordinate 10,246 downwards.
GCGGCGCCCCTCGTACAACAGGGGACTGACCGGCGCGGTCGGATAGGGCTGATCGAACAGCACGCTGCCGGAGATTTCGAGCGAGGAGCGCCAGGTGACAGGATCGGCGGCATACCACCCGGCTGCGCGCATGGCGCAGAGAATATCCTGCCGCGAACCGACCATGCCGACATTGAGCGGATCGCCCGGAATGCCCTGAGAGGTCACCGTCACCATCGGCACGGTGGCAAGCTTCTTCTGATATTCGTAATGACGCCACAGCGACGGCAGCAGCAGATAGGCGATCAGTCCGTACACCAGCAGAACAGGCACCAGCACCGCCGCTGCCCGTTTGACGTAGCGCGATCGCATGCGATGCCGGATCAGTCTGCGAATGCGTAGCCGGCGTCAGCCGGGCCCGAAGCCCGGCCGCGCCCTGCCGTCACGCGCATCATCCCTTGAGCCGCTTGGTGCATTCGCTGTAGTAGCCGCCGCCCTTCTGGATCCACTTCAACCCGCCATTGGCGTTGGCGGCCTTGTTGGCGTTGTACTGGTCGACGCAGGTGTGCATGCGCGCCGTGCCGGGTTTCTCGCTGGCGTATTTCGGCGAAACCGCGGTCGGGAACACCGCCGCGCCCGCGGCGGCCGGCGCGGCCGCCGGCTTCGCTGCCTCGGCGGCTTTCGGCGCGGCCGTGGGTGCTGGCTTGGATGCGGCCGCGGGTGCTGCCTTGGGCGCAGCCGCTGGTGCGGCAGTGGTCGTGGGGGCCGCGGCCGGCGTCGCGTCGGCGCCGCACTGAGCCTTGCGGAAGTCGTTCCACTTCTGGCCGCCGAGGGTGCCGGCGGTCTTGGCGGCCTGATACTTGGCGCTGCATTCCTGCGCCGTCAGCGCGTGGGCGGGAGCCACGGCAGCGCCGAGCGCGAAGCCCGACACGACGGCGGCGGCAATCGCATAAGATGTGATCTTCATCGAAATATCTCCTCACAAAGGACGATCAGGACGCCATCATCCTAGCGAAGCGTTGCGGCGTTTCAACGGAAGCCCTCATGCGGCGATCAAAAAATAATGATCGCTGCGAAAGACGCCGTGTCGCGACGTTCATCCGCAGTTCAGGCTCGCAGACAGACCGTGCGGCGGGCTGGATGACGAGGTAATATTCCATGACCATGAAAGTGTCTTCGCGTGTCGCCACTGCGGTGGCGTTGTCGTTTCTGTTCGCCGGCGCGGCCTTCGCACAAACCGCGGCGACCCCGGCCCCGGCCGCTCCTGCCGCCAAGACGGCCCCCGCCAAGATGGCTCCGGCCAAGGCAAAGCCCGAGCACAGCGCTGCCTCGGTCGAATGCTCGGCGCAGGCCGACGCCAAGGGCCTGCACGGCAAGGAGCGCAAGAAATTCCGCTCCGAATGCAGGAAGGGCATGACCAAGACGAACTGAGCCATCGTCTGCCAGGCCGCGTCTGCCAGGCCGCCGCCATCTCCGCAATCTTGAAGCAGGATCGCGGTCGAGGCGTCCCGATATACCGCGTCGGTAGCGCGCAAGTCGGCGTCAAGCCGGCATGATGTCTACGGCGTGACGACGGGCCCGTGTCACCGGCCCGTCGTCCGGATATGCAGGGAGCGGACGCGCCCATGCCCGCCGCTCATTTGCGGCCGGCCGGACGATCTGTGATAACGGATGCCTCGCAAGAGACATCCGCCCGATGCCCCCCTCTCCCTCGCGCCCGCCGCGCGCGTTTCACCACGAGACACTGCGCGATCTCCTTCACCTGTGCGAAACCCTGCTGATCGGCACGGCCGGCGGGCTGCTGTTTCGCTGGATGGAGCTGCCCGGCGGGCTGATCTCCGGCGCGATGATCGCTGTCGGCGCGGCCGCGATCGGCGGACGGCCGATGGGCCTGCCGCCGCTGGTGTCACACATCATCCTGATGACGCTCGGACTGTCGCTCGGGTCGATGGTCTCGCCGCAGATGCTCACCAACATGACGGCCTATCCTGTGAGCATCGCCCTCCTTGCGCTCTCCACCTTCGCGGTCACCTTCGCCTGCAGCGTCTATCTGCAGCGCATCCATCGCTGGGACCGCGTCTCGGCCCTGCTCGCCGCGAGCCCCGGGGCGCTGTCGCAGATCGTCATGCTGGCCAACGAGAGGAAGGCCGACGTCGCGGGCATCGCCGTGGTGCAGACCATGCGCGTCATCATCCTGACGGCGGCGCTGCCGCTGATTCTCGCCGCCGCCGGCCTCGCCCAGCATGGCGGCGCGGCCGCCATGGCCTCCCCCGCCACGCCGCTGGCGCTCCTCGTTCTCGTGGCGGCCTGCGTCGCCACCGCGGTGGCGCTGCGGTTGCTGCGGTTTCCGGCAAGCTGGATGTTCGGCGCGATGCTGGGCTCCAGCGCGCTGCATGGCGCCGGGCTGATCGAAGGCGGCCTGCCGCCCTGGGCTTACGCCACCGCGCTGATCGGAATCGGATCGCTGATCGGCACCCGCTTCGCGCGGATCTCGACCCGCACCCTGCTGAGCCACATGGCCGCGGCGCTGGGCTCGTTCGCGGTCGCCATCGCGGTGTCGGCGACCTTCGTAGTGCTGGTGGCGATTCTCACCGACGCACGGTTCGGCGACATCGTGGTGGCGTTCGCACCGGGCGCGATGGACGCGATGCTGGCGCTGGCGTTGACGCTGCACATCGATCCGATCTTCGTCGGTGCCCATCATCTGTCGCGGTTCATGTTCGTGTCGGTCGCGACGCCCGGCATCATCCATCTGTTCGGACGCCCGCAGGTGGACGCCGACGACTAGCTAACCCCGCGCCCCACGCAGGCCGGACGCCGCCAGCGCCGCGAGACCGAGTGAGATCAGCGCATTGTAGCCGGCCAGCGACAGGCCGAGGAAACGCCACTGCACCTCGTCGCAGCGGATCACCTTGACCTTGTTGAGAGTGTCGAGAAGACCGCCACCGCCGAGATCGGTGATCGGGCCGGTGCAATCGCTCGGCCCCGGCCACCACCCCCATTCGACCCCGGCGTGATAGACTCCCAATCCGGCATTGACGGCGAGCGCGAGCGCCAAAATGGCGAGGGCCGCCACGAGCAGCCCGCGCGGCGCGCCCCGGGCCGCGCCGAGCGCGACCAGCGCCGCCAGCGGCACGGCCAGATAGTAGGCATAGCGCTGCTCAAGGCAGAGCGGGCAGGGCCGGATGTCGAGAACAAGCTGGAAGAACCACGCTCCGGCCAGCGTCGCCGCAGCGACGGCGGCGATGGCGACGCCAGCCATGAAAATCATATCGCGCGGCGCGCCGGCGCCTGCCGGCCTCAGGGTCGTTTCGCTCACCACTTTGACAACCTCCTGTCCGCAACGGGTGGTACCCTGCCAACCACTCGCTGTCGACGCCGGAGACGATCACAGGCGGTTGACCCCAAGCCCGCGGCGGCTATAGTCCCGGCCGCTTCACCCCGTGGCCTCCCGGCGACAGGGTGGGAGCCCCTGTGGCGGAACTGGTAGACGCGCTCGACTCAAAATCGAGTTCCGCAAGGAGTGCTGGTTCGATTCCGGCCAGGGGCACCAACCTTCCCTCGCACTGTCTCCACTGCTGTTTCTGTCTCCGGATGCTTGCGTGCGACACGCGGTGCCCAGAACGGGCACGTCCCGTCATCACGTCTCGTTGAAAGCCGGCGCGACCCTCGCGCCGCAGCACGACGCGCACCTGCGCGCTGCGTCGAAATGGCACGCAGTTGTGTTGCGGATGCGCGAAGCTGGTCGCACCACTCCGGCGAAAGAAACGGAGTGACACCAGATATAGAGCTGTTGCGGCACGCGCGTTCAAAATGCCACGCACAACGCGACGTCACTGCGATTCCGGCAACGCTTGTGACACGCTTGTGACTGGAGCATTTCCAAATTCACATCGCCGTTTTCGCATCGCAATTCACGATGTCGACTCACAACGGCCCCATTACAACGGCACGTTCCGCCGCCTCACCAGAAGCGAGATTGCCGTTGCAGACACGGCGGCCATTTCGCTCCGAACTGACGGAGAGAAGCGTATGATCAATCGCCAGCCGGAAACATTCGACCCTGAGTATGTCTCCACCCTGCGGAGGATTCTCGATATCGCGGTGGAGAAGATCGCGGAGGAAAACCGCACGCCTGCGACCAAGGCGAAGATGGCGCAAACCATCGTGCGCGATGCGGCGGGGGGCATCACCGATGCCGGCATTCTGGTGTCGCGCGCCGTCCATGCCGGCGCCACGCCGGCGGCATGACCCTGCGGAGACCATCCTCAGGCCCGCAGGCGCAGCCGCACAAAACCCCACAGACTGATCCATCATGGCCGGGTTTCATCCCGGCCATTTATTTGCTCCGGTGAAACTCTCCGAACGACGGAAAATTTAAGATGCCGAGGCCGCACGTCTTGTCGCTGCGTGCGCGACGGCGGCATCCAGCCGCGGCGCGCTGGTGGCGAACTGCTCGTCCTGCGGCCGGGCCGGCAAAGCGCCGGTGATCTTCGCCTGATCGATCACCTGCGCCAGCAACCGCAGCCCGAGCGGCGCCAGCGCCCGCTCCCACAACGCGCGCGCGGTCTCGCCCTTTTTCACGAACACCCAGTCCTGGGCGACGATCGCGCCGGCGTCGAGCCGGTCGGACAGCTGGTAGATGGTGCCACCCGCGACCGGATCGCCCTCGCGGATGGTCCATTCCACGGCGGCGATGCCGCGATGCCGCGGCAGTAGCGAAGGATGATAGCCGACGCCGCCGAGGCGCGCGGCCTGCAACGCCTCACCGCTGACGCGGGCATGGCTGTGCGCGGTGACGATGAGATCGGTGCCGGGCGCGATTTCAGCGGGAATGATCAGCTTCGGATTCGCCTGCACCACGACCTCGACACCCGCCGCGCGCGCCGCAGCCGCGAGCCGGTCGTCGCCATCGGCAACCACCACGCGCACCACGTCGATCGCGTGGGCGCGCAGCATCTGGAAGGTCTCGACGCCGAAATGCCGCGAGCCCGCCAGCGTGATCTTCATGCTATTCGCCCCAGGCCGTGAACGCCTCGTTGAATGCGCGCTCGCCCGGAGCGCCCTTTTCGATGGCGATGATCGAGCGGCGCTGGTTGGCGTAGACCAGTGGAATATCGAACCAGGAGCGCTCCTTGAGAAGCTGCAGGTTGCGCGCGCGGTCGGCCTCGACATTGGACAGCCCGACCAGGAAGAAGCCGTCGGTGACCTTGACCGCGAGACCGGCCAGCGGCGTGCCGCGGGTCTGCTCGTTGGACTTCATCAGGATGCCGGGCACGTTGGCGACGGTGGTGCCGAAGTCGGGTGGCAACACGAAGGTCAGTTCCACCGTATGGCTCGCGGGCAGCGAGGCATCCGTGTTGCGGCGGATCAGCATCGACATCTTTAAATTCCGCTCGGGAACCTCGATGTCGGCGCGCACGGCGATGTCCGGCGGCTGGCCGGCCGGGACCTTGACCGGTTCGGTCCGCCAGATCACCGAGCCCACATACTGCTTGCCCTGCGGAGCGGACGGATCCTCGTCATACAGCACCACGCGCTGCGCCACCGGAGCCACCTGGGTCGCGCCGGGCTGGCCGACGCGGTCGGTGATCTTGGGACGGGCGCCGGCGTCCTTCGGGGTGTCGGTCACCTGCGCCGTGGGCTTGAGCAGCGGGCGCACCGAGGGCAGCACCTTCTGATAAATCAGGATGCCGCCGCCGATGAGCAGCAGCAGCAGACCGAGAATGATCGCGCCCTTGAGCGGGAAACGCCGCCTCGGCTTTTCGTCACGCTCGCGCGAGACGACGCGCGCCCGCGGCCGGTCGGACGGCGGGTGGTGATCGGCCTCGTCGGCAGGCTCGTCGTAGCTGTAGGGCAGTTCCTCGGCGGCGCCGCGCGGATCGACCGGCTGGTCGTAGTCCTGCTGCCCGTAGTTGCGCCGCACCGAGCGCCCGGCTTCCGCGGTGGCGCGGCCGAGATCGTTGGCGTCGGCCACCAGGTCGCGCATGCCATGAGACGACGGCGGACGCGTATCCTCCATGCGCGGATCGCCGCGCTGCGGGCGGATGTCGCGCATCGAGGTCGGCAGGCCTGTGGGAGGCTGCGGCCGGTCACTGCGCAGGTCGCGCGCCGACACCGATGGATCGGCCGGGGCGCGGCCGCCGCGGGCGCTTTCCCGCAGCGCGTCACCCGGGCGCGGACCGTCGCGGCGGGGCGGCGCGGGCCGGGATGCCGCCGGTGGCGAAGACGCAGAAGGGGACGGGGCGGACGAAGACGGCGCGGATACAGGCGATTCGGGCCGCCCGCGCGACTCGGGCCGGGCCGCATCGGACAGGCTGGCGGCGCGGCGCACGGCATCGGCCTCGACCCGGCGCACCGCATCCTCCAGCGCCAGCCGCTCACGCGTGATCTCGGCCTCGCTCAAAGGCGGCTGCACGCTGCGCAACTGTGAAATCAACGCCGTTCGCGCACGCTCGTAAAGCGCGCGCCGGCTTTCGCCGGGCGCACTGGGGTCCAGTCCGGCGATGGCGCGGGCTATGAGCGGGTAGTAATCTGCCATCCTCGTCCAGTCTGCCTCGTCGAGTCTGCCGGATTCGCGAGGGAACCCTGTTACCTAACAACCATGATCGCCCCAGGAACTTAAGCGATCAGGGTCACGCCTCAAACGGATTTTGCACCAGGATCGTATCCTCGCGTTCAGGACTTGTGGACAGCAATGCGATGGGACATCCGACCAGTTCTTCCACGCGGCGCACATATTTGATGGCCTGGGCCGGCAGATCGGCCCATGACCGGGCGCCGGCGGTCGGCTCCTTCCAGCCCTCGATGGTCTCGTAGACCGGGGTGACGCGCGCCTGCGCGCCCTCGCCGGCAGGGAAGTAATCGATGTCCTTGCCGTCCAGCTTGTAGCCGACGCAGACCTGAATCTCGTCGAATCCGTCGAGGATATCGAGCTTCGTCAAGGCAAGGCCGTGGATGCCGCAGGTGCGCGCGGTCTGGCGCACCAGCACGGCATCGAACCAGCCGCAGCGGCGCTTGCGCCCGGTGTTGACGCCGAATTCCTTGCCACGCTGGCCGATCAGTTCGCCGATCTCGTCGGTCAGTTCGGTCGGGAACGGTCCCTGCCCGACGCGGGTGGTGTAGGCCTTGCAGATGCCGAGCACATAGCCGAGCGCGCTCGGCCCGAGGCCGGTGCCGGTGGCGGCCTGCGCGGCCACCGTGTTCGACGAGGTCACATAAGGATAGGTGCCGTGATCGACATCGAGCAGCGCGCCCTGCGCGCCCTCGAACAGGATGCGCTTGCCCTCGCGGCGCTTGTGGTCGAGCAGATTCCATACCGAATCCGCGAACGGCAGCACCCGCGGCGCAATGGCGGTGAGATCGGCCACCACCTTGGCGGCGTCGATCTCCGGCAGGCCGAGGCCGCGGCGCAGCGCGTTGTGGTGCGCCAGCAGGCGGTCGATCTTGTGCGGCAGCGCCTGCGGATCGGCGAGGTCCATCAGCCGGATGGCGCGACGGCCGACCTTGTCCTCGTAGGCCGGGCCGATGCCGCGCTGGGTGGTGCCGATGGCGGTGGCCTTGTTGGCATTCTCGCGCACGGCATCGAGTTCGCGATGCAGCGGCAGGATCAGCGTCACGTTTTCCGCCACGCGCAGATTGTCGGGCGAGATGTCCACGCCCTGGCTTTTCAGCTTGTCCAGCTCGGCGACGAACGCTTCGGGATCGAACACCACGCCGTTGCCGATCACCGACAGCTTCGAGGACCGCAGCACGCCGGACGGCATCAACGCCAGCTTGTAGGTGTTGCCATTGATGACGAGGGTATGGCCGGCGTTATGACCGCCCTGAAAGCGGACGACGATGTCGGCCTGCTCGGACAGCCAGTCGACAATCTTGCCTTTTCCCTCGTCGCCCCACTGGGCGCCGACAACAACGACATTGGTCATTTCCAGACAGTCTCCCGCAAACCCGCAAATCCGCCGGACGTCCGGCGCCTTGCAGCTTGGGCTGGTCGCTTGCGAGGCATGTCACCGGATAACGGATGCGGGCATGGGACGCAAGCGCGAACGGCATCGGCACGGTGCGTGCGATGCCGTGCAAACCGTTGATATTCCCGGAAAATCCGGATGGCGCGAGCCGCCTTCCACAACTCCGCGCGGCCGCGTCGTCCGCAGCGCTCCTCCGACCTCGATGACAGACGAATCCGCGAGCGATGGGCGCACAGCGCAACGGAGCAATCCGGGATTGTCTGTTGTGAACGACGCAAATATCGGCACAACTTGCATTCTTCCCGTCGCAAGATGTCCATGACCGTCGCCCATCCGCCTTCGCTGCGCCCGTCCCCGATCGCCCGGATGGCCAACCAGCCCTATCTGATGCTCAGCCTGATGTCGCTGTTCTGGGCGGGAAACATTGTGCTCGGGCGCTACGTCGCCGGACACATACCGCCGTTCGCGCTGACGTTCGTACGCTGGGGCGGCACCTTCCTGCTGCTGGCGCCGTTCGCATGGCAGCATCTGCAACGCGACTGGTCCGTGATCAAACGCCACCTGCCGCTGTTGCTGGTGCTGGCGTTCACCGGCTTCGCCGCCAACAACGCGCTGTCCTACTGGGGCCTGCAGCACACCCAGGCGCTGAACGCCCTGCTGATCCAGTCGTCCGGGCCGCTGTTCGTGGCGTTGTGGTCGCTGGTGCTGTTCGGTATCCGCCTGACATGGGCGCAGACCGTGGGCATCGCCATCTCGCTGCTCGGCGTGCTCATCATCATCCTGCGCGGCAACCTCACGACGCTGTCGGCGATCGAATTCAACGCCGGCGACATCATGTTCGCTGCCGCCCTGTCGGTGTTCGGAGTGTATTCATCGCTGATACCGCAACGACCGCCGATGCATCCGCTGTCGCTGATCACGTTCACCACCGGCGCCGGGGCGCTGATGCTGGTGCCGCTGGTCGGCTGGGAAATCTCCACCGGCGACACGCTGACATTCGACGCGCTCACGGTGGCGACGATCGTGTTCGTGATCGTGTTTCCCTCGACGCTGGCCTACCTGTTCTTCAATCGCGGCATCGAACTGATCGGGCCGAACCGCGCCGCGCCATTCTTCCATCTGGTGCCGGTGTTCGGCTCGGCCATGGCCATCGCCTTCCTCGGCGAAAAACCCAAGCTGTTTCACCTGATAGGCTACGTGCTGGTGCTGGCCGGCATCTTCATCGCCTCGCGTCGCGCCTCCGCCAGGGATTGATCCTGAAGGCCTGATCCCAAAGGCCTGAGCCGCCGCGGCTTTTGACGCACCGCAGCATCGCCAACTCGCCCTCGCATTTTCGTCCGGCTTCGCGCAGTCTTGGCGGCGAACGAACGGCGCCGCAGACCGTCACGGCTACGGTGACCGCGCGTCAAAAAAAACGGGAGGATCGCAATGAACGCACTACGGGGGATCCCGTCGGCGGGGACGATCGCGCTCGCCATCACTTTAGCGGGGGCAACGCCCACGACGGCGCAGACCAGCAACTATCCGAGCAAGACCATCACGCTGGTGCTGCCCTTCGCCGCCGGCAGCGGCACCGACACCACGACGCGCCTGATCTCGAAGGAACTGGGCACCGCGCTCGGGGCCAGCATCGTCATCGAGAACAAGCCCGGCGCCAACGGATCGATCGCGGCGAGCTACGTCGCCCGCTCCGTGCCGGACGGCTACACGCTGTTCGTGACCACCAACACCACGCATTCAGCGAACCCGTTCCTGCTGAAGAACATGACCTACGATCCGATCAAGGATTTCACGCCGATCGCGCGCACCGGCGACCTGCCGTTCATGCTGGTCATCAACCCCGACATTCCGGCGAATTCCGTGGCCGAGCTGATCGCGCTGGCGAAAAAGAATCCGGGCAAATACTCCTACGCCAGCGGCAGCTCGTCGGCCATCGTGTCGGGCGCGACCTTCGCCCATCTCGCCGGCCTCGATCTTCTGCACGTGCCGTACAAGAGCTCGCCCCCGGCCCTGACCGACGTGATCGCCGGCCGCGTCTCGATGATGTTCGTGGACGTGCCCACCGGCCTGCCCCACGTCAACGCCAAGGCGCTGAGGGCGCTGGCGGTGACCACCATGAACCGCTCGGCGCTGCAGCCGCAGCTTCCGACCATGGACGAGGCCGGGGTCAAGGGCTTCGACATCACCTCCTGGCAGGGCTATCTCGGCCCGGCCGGTCTGCCCCCGGACATCGTCACCAAGCTGAACGCCGAAATCCGCAAGGTGGTGGAGCGGCCGGACATCCGGCAACAACTGGC
>JAFKES010000044.1 GCA_017308495.1 Afipia sp. | reverse complement strand
CCGACGTTCGTCGCCGATCAGGCCACCTGGAGCGAGGCGCAACGCATTGTCAGTGCGCATGTTGCGACATCGTCCGGTGCGATCAAACCGGAGCCCCTGTCATGATCCGCGTCGTGCTCGCAGTGGTGCTGACGGTGTCCATCGGCGGATGCACGTCGCGCATGATCGCGGAAAGGGACGATGCCTATTGCCAAGCGCAGGGCACCAAACCCGGATCGCAAGCCTATTTCCAGTGCCGCCTGAAGCAGGCGATCCACTAGCGTGTGTGCGGCAGCAGACCGGCCCAGCGGAGCCGGGTCTCGACGATGGGCCAAGATTCTGTGGGGCCGCGCTCTGCGACGCTCTTGACGAAGTCCGCGGCATCCGGCCCGCCGTCCGGCAGGCTGACCCACAGCAGAAAGTGGCCGTTTCCGGTCCGCAGCGCGGCTCCGCGATCACCGAACCGCGCATAGAACGGCGGCAGCGAGTCCCAATGCATGGGCCACAGGGCCTGTTGCTGCAGCGGCAAGTCCTGACCCGTTCGAAACAGCCGCAAATACCACGGCGGCTGGTCCCTGAGCGGCTTGCTGACGCGGCTCGCTGCGCCCAGCCGCGACAGGCTGTCGATGACCCGGCACAACAACTCGTCAGCCGCCTTGTCCCAGTCCTCGTCGTTGTCCCCGAACAGGGTGAAGCCGGCGGCTTCGAAGCAGACGTCGTGGTTGACGGGCGCGGGCCAGATCGCCAGCAGGCGGCACCCCGGCGGCGTCAGGTCGCCTGCATCTTCAGGGGGCACGGGCGACCAGTGGATCTGGAATGCAGGCGGAAGGGAAGCGGTCATCGGCGGGGCAACGTCCGGCGGGTCTGCCGCTTCGAGGCGGTTTGGCTGCAACCTTAATGGAGGACGGGGCCGAGAGCCACAGTTCGAATGGTGCTGACGACGGATGCATCATCGCACCAGACCGCCGGCCGCGGTCCTCAGTAGCGATGCACCGGCGACGGTCGATGATGTTCGTGGCGACGATCCGGCCCGACGGATCGCGTCAGGAGATCACCGCCACCACGATCATTCCGAGGATAATGAGCACAAGCCCAACCACCAGCATGCGCACCAGACTGGCGCCGGGGCGCCGGTCCAGTTCGGGGATGACGAGTTGGCTATCCCGACGATCGGTCATGGCAGATGTCCCTCTGTCTGGCCCTGCGGGGCAACCGGCTGCTCGAAGCGAGGAAACAGCACGTCGTTTTCAAGATGAACGTGCGCGGCGAAGTCGTCGGCGAATTTGGCCGTGCGTTGATAGAGCGCGCGCCAGGAGCCGCAGGCATCATGCGGCGGCCTGAAGCCATCGGTGAGCTGTTCGGCCGCGTGCAGCTGTGCGTCATGATCGTCGTGATCGTGCCGCATCTGCGCGATCGGCATGGCGAGGTTGCCGATGCCGCGCCGCATCGCCGGGAACAGAATTAGTTCTTCTTTCTTCATGTGCACTTCGATCTCGCCGAGGATCCGGTGCAGCAGATCGGAAAGACCCCGTGGCACGGCGGCGTGGTCCGCATGGACGGCTTCGACCTTGCGCGCGAGCTGCACCAGCTCCGGCAGTTCGCGGCGGTGGGTCTCGTGATAGCGGGCGAGGATGTGATCGATCAGGGCGGCGGTCTCGTGCGGCGCATCCCCGACGGCGCGGGTGATCGTCGCGTTGGGGATCGTTGCGGTATCGCTCATGGTGTCTCTCCTTGCTGAAGGCGGCGGAAATGCTCATCCGCTCCCCGCATCACGCGGTGATGGCCCGGCGCCGCTTCCGTCTTCGACATGCTGTTGACTGCGCCTGCCGGCCGCGCTCCCCCGTTGTCCTCTAAATAAGTATTTCCAATACCTATTTAAGCGATTAAAATCGGACTTGCAAATGCCGATTTGCGCACCTCCCCCACGGAAGCCAGCCATGCGTCTCACTCAATTCACCGATTTCGGCCTGCGCGCGCTGATGCGGCTCGCCGCCGATACCCAGCGCTCGTTCTCGACCAGCGACATCGCTGCCGAATTCGGCATTTCCCGCAACCACCTGACCAAGGTCATCCGCGACCTGGCGGATGCCGGGTTCGTGCGCACCCAGCGCGGGGTGGGCGGCGGCTTCCGCCTTGCCCGCCCGCCGGAGGACATCACGCTCGGCGCGGTCGTCCGCAGCCTCGAGCAGCGGCAGGCGCTGGTCGAATGTTTTCGCGAGGACGGCGGCTGCTGCGCATTGACGCCGCGCTGCCGGCTGAAGGGCAAGCTCGCCGAGGCGCGCGAGGCGTTCATGCGGACGCTGGACGAAACCACGCTGGCGGAATGCGCCTATCCGCCGCCTTTGCGGTCCGGGCGCGCGGCCGGCGGACGGAGGCTTTCGTCCTGAAGAGTCTTTCGTCTGAAGACGCCCACTGCCGTTCCCGTCGATGGCGTCGGCCCGGCTGGATGGTGTTTCCGAATGCAACACCATGTATGATTCCCCGCGCATGGTGATGGTCTCGATCAAGAGGAGCCTGTATGGAAGATCCCTCTCAATTGGCGGAATTGATCCTCGATCAGGCGGCTGACGCGGTGATCTACGCCGACCGCGCGGGAACGATCGTGCGCTGGAATCGCGCCTCGACGGTGCTCTATGGCTATTCGCAGGACGAGGCGCTCGGCCAGAATCTCGATCTGATCATTCCCGAGCGTCTGCGGGCGCCTCACTGGAAAGGTTACGATGCGGCGATGGCCAGCGGCACCCTGAAGCTCGCGGGCCATCCGACGCGAACCCGGGCCCAGCACAAGAGCGGCCGTAAGCTGTATGTCGAGATGACCTTTGCGCTCGTGAAGAGCGGGGATGGAGGCGAGGTGCTCGGCTCGGTGGCGGTGGCGCGCGACGTAACCGATCGCATGCCGCAGAAGAGCGCGCCACCCGGCTAGCGCGTCTCGCGACCGGACGGCGGCGTTGCGCGTTGACGGCTCCGGCTGTGCCGGAGCGGAACGGGCTACATGCCGAGATATGTCTCGCGGACGGTCTTGTCGGCCGCGATGTCAGACGATGACCCGGCCAGCACGACGTGGCCGTTCTCCAGAACATAGGCGCGGCTGCAGACGTCCAGCGCCAGCGTGACATTCTGTTCGACCAGCAGCGTCGTGAGGCCGTCCGCATTGAGCTGCTGGATCACCTCGAAGATGCGATCGACGATGATCGGTGCGATGCCGAACGAGGGTTCGTCGAGCAGCAGAATGCGCGGCCGGCACATCAGCGCGCGCCCGATGGCCAGCATCTGCTGTTCGCCGCCGCTCAACGTTCCGGCCTTCTGCTCGCGCCGCTCATGAAGGATGGGAAACAGCGCGTTGACACGTTCCAGGTCGCTGCGGATCGCGGCGCGATCGCTGCGCAGGAATGCGCCAAGGCTGAGATTTTCCCCCACCGTCATGTCGGGAAAAAGCTTGCGCCCTTCCGGGCAATGCACGACACCCAGCCCGACAATGTCCTGCGGGCTCTGCCCCGCGAGGCTCTGTCCGTCGAACCGGATGCTGCCCGTGGTCGCGATCAGGCCGGACAGCGCGCGCAGGCAGGTCGTCTTTCCCGCGCCGTTGGAGCCGATGATCGACACCAGTTCGCCAGCCTCGACGGTGAGCGAAATATCGCTGAGCGCGCGCAAATGGCCATAGAACGCGCTGAGGCCATCAACCTCCAACAGTGCCAAGATGCTTCCCCTTGCCAAGATAGGCCTCGATGACGGCGGCGTCCTGAACGATGTCGGCGGGATTGCCCTCGGTGAGCTTCCTGCCGAAATTCATCACCATGACATGCTCGACGAGCTGCATCAGCTCACGCAGCCGATGTTCGATGATGACCACCGTGACGCCCGAGCGCTTGAGATCAGTGATGATCGTCGAAAGGCGCGAGATGCTCTCTTGTCCCAGTCCCGAGAACGGTTCGTCCAGAAACAGGACCTCCGGCTCGGTCGCCACCGCGCGCGCGACATCGAGAAGCCGCAACTCGCCCTGATTGAGATCGTCCACCAGAACCGCCGCCTTGTCGGCGAGCCCGACGCGACCAAGCTGCTCGTGCGCCCGCGACCGGCGCGCCTCGGGGCTCTGCAGTTGCGTCCGCATGCGCTGCGCCCATCCCGGGATCATCAGGGTTTCGAGCACCGTCATGCCGAAGAATGGTTTGACCAGCTGGAACGTCCGGGCGATGCCCATGTCCACCAGCCGGTGCGGCTTTTCACCGAGGATCTCGTGGTCGCGGAAACGCACGGAGCCGCTGTCTGCGCTCAGAAAGCCCGTCAGCAGATTGAACAGACTGGTCTTGCCGGCGCCGTTCGGGCCGATGATGCCAAAGATGGTGCCGGCCTCGACGCTGAAATCCAGTTCCTGAACCGCCTTCACCCCGCCGAAGTGGCGGGACAGGTTGGATACGGTGAGCAGCCCCATTTATCCCTCCCGCCCTAACAGAAACCGTCGCAAGCCACGTGCGCGCGCCAGGATCGCCGTATTGGCGACACCGCTCGGGAAAACATAGATCAGGACAATGAGCGATCCGGTGAAGATGATCGGGCGATAGACCTCGACCACGCGGAGCCATTCGTTGAAGAAGGTCAGCACCGCTGCGGCGAAGATCGGTCCGAACAGCGAGCCGCGGCCGCCGGCGACCGCCATCAGAACCACCAGGATCGACAGCGAACCCGCCATCAGTTCCGGACTGACCTGCATATGCGTGTGCGCGAACATGGCGCCGCCGATCCCGGCGAAGAAGGCGCTGACGCCGAAACCGACGATCTTGTAGTGCGCCGTATTGATCCCGGAAGCGACCGCGGCATCCTCGTTGTGCCGGGTCGCGCGCAGGATCAGTCCGTAATGTGAGCGCATGAACGCGGTCATGCACAACACCGATACGAACAGCAGTGCGACGCAGACCAGAAGATCGGTCTCGACGCTGTCGGTGAACGAGCGAATGCCGGAAATCCCTTCCTCGCCGCCGGTGAACTTGGCGAAAATATACGCGCACTTGAACAGCACGGCGGCGAACACGATGGTCAACAGCGCGAAGTAGGGCCCGCGCAGGCGCAGCGCCAGCCAGCCGATGCCGAGCCCCGCGACGGCAGCCAGCGCGCCCGCCGCCGGCACCGTCAGCCACGGCGAAAGGCCGAGGGATTTGTTGAGGATCGCGGCGCAATAGCCGGCGCTACCGGTAAAGAACGCCAGTCCGAAGTTGTCCTGATTGGTCGGTCCGCACAGAATGTCCCAGCTGGCGGTGAACTGCATATAGATGACCGCCAGCACCAGAACTTCCAGCACATAGAAGCTGCCCGAGGTGAAGGACAGCACCACGATGCCCGCGACCATCGCCAGGAACGCCGGCGACATCGCGACAATGACGTCGGCAAGGCTGGACGTCGCCCGGCGCAGAAAGTGCAAGGACTGCGACATTCCGTTCTCCTATGCCTGTCGCGCGCCCATGAGACCCGATGGGCGGAACAGCAGAATGAGGACGATGATGATCAGGGCGACCAGTTCGCCATACTGATCCGTCAGCGTGAACGTGGTGGCAATTTCCACGAAACTGAGAAGGAAGGCGGCCAGAATGGCTCCGGGCAGGCTGCCCAGGCCGCCGACGATGGCGATCGCAAACGCCTTGATCAGCCAGTAACCCCAGACCGTGGGCGCGACCGTGACGAGCGACGAGACCAGCGTTCCGGCGAGCGCTGCGAGCGCCGCCGAAATTGCGATGGTCAGGGCCAGCACGCGATCGGGCTTGATGCCGATCAGAACCGCGCCGTCGCGACATTGCGCGACGGCCTTGATCGCCCGCCCGGTGCTCGACCGGCTGAGAAACAGTTCGAGCGCCGCCAGCGCGATCAGCGACACCGGCAGCAGCAGCAGTTCCTTGTAGAGAACGCGCACGCCGAGAATATCGACGCTGCCCCTGACCAGCGGGGGAACGCCGGTGCTGGTGACGCCGAAAAACACCTTGGTCAGCTGCTCGATGAACAGCGCGAAGGCCAGCGAGATCACCATGATGTAGGAAATCGAATCGATCTTGCGCCGGAACAGCACGAAAAACAGCAGCAGCGCGACGACGACCACGCTGGCGACTGCGCACAGGATGGCGGCGGGCAGCGCCAGCGCACCGGCCCCTCCGAACACGAAATTGAAATAGATGTAGGTGAAGTAGGCGCCCAGCATGAACAGCGTTCCGTGCGCCAGATTCAGAATGCCGCCCACGGAAAAAACCAGAACGAAGCCGACGGCGACAAGCGCGTAGACGGAACCGCGGGTCAGTCCGAGGATCAGGATTTCCATGCCATGACATCCATCGTCGGGAAGACAGAATCGGAGTCGAAAACCTGACGGAAGGCGGCGCGCAACTCGGTGTCAAAACAGCGGGCCGCCTCATCCGACAAAGGCGCGAGCGGCGCGCGGACCGGCCCCGCCGCATATCCCATGTGGCCAAACCATCGCTTCAGGACGGCGTTGACGGGGCGACCGCCTTGCAACGGCGCCATGATCCACCGGAAATAAAGCGAGCGGATCGGCTCCAGCGCGCGAAACAGGCGCGCCGCTTCAGCCAGATCGCCAGTTTCATAGGCGGCGAAATAGCCGGCGATCAGCCGTTGTCCCGGCGCCTGGAACAGATACGGCTCCGGGTCGGCATATAGCGCGCGCAGATCGAAACGCAGCAGGTTGCTCAGCCAGTGAGACTCGTACGGATCGACGATTGCGATCTCCGCCGCGCACGCCGCGCGCAGGGCCTCGGCCGCATCGCCGCCGCGCGTGCATTTGACGCCGTGAATCTGCCCGTCATCGGCCAGGCGCGCCAGCATCGCCGATGATAGTCCGCCTGTTTGTGCGCCGCCGTCGAACATCACGATAGGGGCGCCGCTCGCCGCCGCGACGGTGCGAATATAGCGCTCCACGTCGTCGTCCTGGGTGAGGCCGGCCGGGCGCATCAGCACGATGTGGTGCGCGCCGCCGCGCGCGGCATGTGTCGCCAGATCGAGTGTTTCGGCAAGGTTCTGCGCGTTCACCACGACGCCGACCTTCATGCCGCCGGCGCTCGCCACGCTTGCCTCCAGAATGAGCTTGCGCTCATCCGTCGTCAGCGACCACTGCTCTGCGACCAACCCGTTGCAGAAGATGCCGTCGAGCCCGATGTCGCCATGGAAGCGTCGAACGTTGTGCTCGACGCCCGGCAGGTCGAGCCCGCCATCCTCGCGGAAAGGGGTCGGCACCGAAGCCCAGATTCCGTCGAGAAAGTTGCGCGAGCCTCGCTGCGGCACGGCGCTCCGTGTCATCGACCTAAGCAAGCGCTTTCTCCGGCGAGTTCAGAGGCGGGCTTCATTGAGCCTTGACTGCACCACGGAGTTCCATCAAAGTCAATAATCATTATGATGATTATGCTGATATGGACAAGCCCGTCTTCAAACCGACCCCGCGGACGCTGCTGCGGCGAAAGCGCGCCGATCTGATCGTCGAGGAGATCAAGCGCTGGATCGTCGCGGGGGAGCTGCGTCCGGGCGACCGGCTGCCGCAGGAAACGCAACTGGAGGAATTGCTCCAGAGCAGCCGCGGCACGGTGCGCGAAGCCCTGAAGGTGCTCGAGTCGCAGGGGCTGATCGAAATCACGCGCGGGGCCAAGGGCGGCGCCAGGGTGTCGAACGTCTCATACGAGAAGACGAGTAGCGCGCTGCGCAATTTTCTCTACTTCCAGCCTCTTACCTGGTCGGACATCTACCGCGTCCGGGAAAAGCTGGAGCCGATGATGGCGGCGTCGGTGATCGACATGCTGACGCCCGCCGATATCGCGGCCCTTCGCCAGACGGTCGAGCTCTGCAAGCTCGGCATCACCGGCGAGGTCGACCCGCGAACCCACCGGATCGCCGAGCTGGAATTCCACTCGATCCTGTCGCAGGCCTGCGCCAACCCGCTGCTGCGCCTGTTGTGCCGCTTCATCAACGAGATGCTGCGCGACCTCTCCATTTCCGATCCGCGCAACATCATTGTTCCGAAAGATTCGAATTTCGCCGTCGACGCCGTGAGGTTTCACTCCGCGTTGATCGACGCCTTCGAGGCCAAAGACGCGGAGCGCGTCCGGACCCTGATGAATCAGCATGTGCACGATGCCGGCTGCATCGTGTCGCAGCGCGAGGAGGAAGTTGATCAGGACAATCTCCTGATCGCTCTGCCGGTCGAGACACTTCGTCCACGACGGACGATCGACCGGCGCGGGCCCGCGGCCCCGAAACCAAAGTCGCGAAAAACCAAGGCCAACAAGTAACTCTGGAGAGGTGACGCGTTATGCTGGATCTCAAAACCTGGAATGCGATTGCCGGCGCTGTTCTGATGTCGGGCGTCGTTCTGTCCGGGCCTGCCCGGGCTGAAGACACCGTCAAGATCGGCGTTATCGCGCCCTACAACACGCCGCCCGGCGAAGGCCTGCTCAACGCCGCCCGCATGGCGGCCGACAAGATCAACGCCGGCGGCGGCATCGGCGGCAAGAAGCTGGAATTGGTGTTCGCCAACGACGAATACAAGGCCGATGTGGGCGCCAACGCCTACAAGAAGCTCGCTCTGTCGGACAAGGTTGTTGCGGTGATCGGAACGGCGTCCAGCGGCGTGTCGATGGCCATCGTCGACCAGATGGCGCGTTACAAGGTGCCGATGATCTCCACCGGCGCCGCGACCTTGCAGCTTTCCGACAAGGTGGCCAGCGAGAAGGAGCGCTACAAGTACTGGTTCCGGGTGATGCACACGACCGACAACATCGCGGCATCGGTCGGCGACTTTGTCGTCAACTACCTGCGCAAGGAAAAGGGTTTCGACAAGGCCGCAATCCTTTCCGAGAACGCCGTGTGGGCTCAGGGCGTGCTGCCCGCGGTCAAGAAACTGATGGCGGACAACGGCATCAAGATCGTCGCGGAGGAGTCGTTCGATCTCGACACCAAGGACTTCAAGCCGATGCTTGCGAAAATCGGCGACAGCGGCGCGCAGTTCATTCTGGACCTGTCGTCGCACGTCGACGGCGCCATCTATGTCAAGCAGTGGGGTGATCTGCGCGGCCCGCCGATGGTCGGCCTCAACGCATCGGGCACGTCGTCCCGTTTCTGGAAGGACACCGATGGCAATGCCGTCAGCCATGTCGATCTGATTCAGGGCAGCTACCGTGCCGCGCTCACGCCGAACACCATCGAGTGGTATGACGCCTATCAGAAGCGGTTCACGGTCTCGCCGGACTACACCAGCGGTTATACCTATGATGCGCTCTTCATTCTGAAGGAGGCGATCGAGAAGGCGAAATCGACCAAGCCGGACGATATCGTCGCCGCGCTGGAAAAGACCGATTTTACTGGCGTCGCGGCCCGGTGGGTGTTCGAGGACAACCACAACTCGAAATTCGGCCCGGGCTATCGCGTGATGGGCATGACGCAGTGGCGCCCGGACGGCTTGCGCGATGTGATCTGGCCGGCGGGGATCAAGACCGGCGATTACAAGGCGCCGCCCTGGCAGAAGTAACGACGGCCTCGGGGATTTCGAGCGCGAGGCCGCGCATTGGAATCCCCGAACGCTCTGCACCGAAACTCGGGGTCGTGATCATAGACCCGGATCGTTGTTTCGGATGTCGGGTTTTTCGAACGGCGACAACACATCGGCCGGGCGGCTCGCTTCGCCGCTCGGCTGGTTTGGCGCATCGCCGGACGGCGGGTCAGCGCGCCGCCTGCGCTTTGAACGTCACCGGAATCCGCAGATAGTGGACGCCGTTGTCTTCCGCCGGCGGAAATGCGCCGGCCCGGATATTGACCTGGATCGACGGCAGCAGCAGCGTCGGCGCCGACAGCGTGGCGTCGCGCTTCATGCGGGCAGCCACGAATTCCTCCTCGGTCTTGCCCGCGCCCACATGCACGTTGCGTTCGCGCTGGTCGCGCACCGTGGTTTCCCATGCATAGGTGTCGCGGCCCGGCGCCTTGTAGTCGTGGCACATGAACAGGCGCGTCTGTGGCGGCAATGCGAGAAGCTTCCAGATCGAGCGATAGAGCTGGCGCGCGTCACCGCCGGGGAAATCCGCCCGCGCGGTGCCGTAGTCGGGCATGAACATGGTATCGCCCACGAATATGGTGTCGCCGATCTTGTAGCTGACGTCGGCGGGCGTATGTCCGGGCGTGTAGATGGTTTCGACGCTCAGGTTGCCGATCTTGAAGATCTCGCCGTCCTTGAACAGGTGGTCGAAATCGCTGCCGTCGGGCTTGAGGTCGGTGGCGTTGAAGATCGGCCGGAAAATCCGCTGCACGTCCTTGATGTGCTCGCCGATGCCGATCTTGGCGCCGGTCTTCGCCTTGATGTACGGCGCGCCGGAGAGATGATCGGCATGGGCATGGGTTTCCAGCGCCCAGACGATGCGCAGGCCGCGGTCCGAGACCACCTTCAGGATGGCCTCGACCGAGCGGGTATCCACTTCGCCCGATTTGGGATCGTAGTCGAGCACCGGATCGATCACCGCGCACTGCTTTGTTTCGGGGTCGGCGACCAGATAGCTGATGGTGTTGGTCGGCTCGTCGAAGAAGGCCTGGATGTCGGGCTTGTCGGTCATGGCGCGTCTCTTTTCGTCGGATCGGAAGTTGACTTATAATATTAGAGCAAGCTAAATAAGCAATATCTAATGTGGGGAGCTACGATGAGCGCCCAGTTTTGCGGCCTGACGGCGTTCGAATCGGAGGCGGCCGAGATTGCGGCGATCCTGCGCGAGCTCGGCAACGAGCGGCGGCTGATGATCCTGTGTAAGCTTGTCGAGTGTGGCGAGGCCAACGTCACGATGCTGGCGGAGGCTGTGGGGCTGACCCAGTCGGCTCTGTCTCAGCATCTCGCCAGGATGCGGGAGGAGAAAATCGTCACGTTTCGCCGCGAGGCGCAGGTCGTGTGGTACAGGATCGCCGATCCGCGCATCGAGGAGCTTCTCGCGACCCTGTATGATCTGTTTTGTTCGCCACCCAAACGCCACGCCCGGCGCTGACGGCGGGCGGAAGATCTCTCAATGATGTTTCGAACCGCAATTCCCGGCGCGTCGTCGTGTCCTGTGATCAGCGCTTGATGGCGGCGGGCTTCCGGTTGGCGCTACGGGTGAAAGAGCGGGCATGATCTCGTTGACGCAGGCGCTGCTCGGCGGCGTATCCGGAATCTTCGTCGGCTTTTCGCTGGGACTGATTGGCGGCGGCGGCTCCATTCTCGCGGTGCCGCTGATGGTCTATCTGGTTGGCGTGCCCAATGCCCATGTTGCCATCGGGACCAGCGCGCTCGCGGTGGCCGCGAGCGCGGCGTCGAGCCTCGCCATTCATGCGCGGGCCGGCACGGTGAAATGGGGCTGCGCCCTGGTGCTTGCCGCCGCCGGCGTGGTCGGCGCGACGGTCGGGTCCCACATCGGCAAGATGATGGATGGCCAGCGCCTGCTGACGCTGTTCGCGCTGCTGATGCTGGTGATCGCGGCGCTGATGCGGCGGCGGCGCGAGCATGGCGGCAACCCGTCGGTCAGGTTGACCGCGGCCAATGCGCCGAAGCTTGCCGGCGTCGGGCTGCTGACCGGCATGCTGTCGGGATTTTTCGGTATCGGCGGCGGCTTTCTGATCGTGCCGGCGCTGGTGTTCGCCACCGACATGCCGCTCGCCTATGCGGTGAGTTCGTCCCTGGTCGCGGTGCTGGCCTTCGGTCTCACCACCGCGACGAGCTATGCGGCGTCGGGGCTGGTCAACTGGCCGCTGACCGCGGTGTTCATCGCCGGAGGCCTCGCGGGCGGCATGATCGGCGTCAAGGCCTCGCACAGCCTCGCCAGCAAGCGGACCGCGCTCAGCGACGTGTTCGTCGTCGTGATCTGCTGCGTCGCGCTCTACATGCTCTACAAGAGCTGGGTGTGACGCCGCCGCGTATGAGCCAGTCCCGGGTCAGGAGCATGGCGGGACAGCGCTCAGCGGACTTAAACCCACCTGCGCAGGTGTGCTAGAGGAGGCGTTCGCCGGGGCGGGAGCGTCGTCCGGTGACGGGTTTCGTGTGCGTGCGCCTTCGGGTTGGTGCGTGTCCGGATATGGCTTGAGGGAGCCGCGATGAACATTCTGCCGTCCAATCTGCGCTTCGGCGCGGGCCAGTCCGTCCGCCGCCTGGAGGATCAGCGGCTCGTCACCGGGCAGGGCCGCTTCAGCGACGACCGGGCGCAGGACGGCGCGCTGTGGCTGTATGTGCTGCGCTCGCCCCATGCCCATGCCCGGATCGTCGCGATCGATGCCGATGCCGCACGGGCCATGCCAGGGGTCGCCGCGGTCTATACCGGCGCCGACCTCGTCGCCGACGAGGTCGGCGCCCTCCCGACTTTGCCCCTGTTCAAGCGGCTGGACGGCTCGCCGATGGCGGCACCGCCCCGCCGACTGCTGGCGCACGAGGTGGTGCGCTTCGCCGGCGAGCCGGTCGCCGCGGTGCTGGCTTCGACCCGCGCCGCCGCGCAGAGCGCGGCCGAGGCCATCGCGGTGAATTACGAGGAACGGCCGGCGGTGATCAGCCCGGTGGACGCGATCAGGACCGGTGCGCCGGTGGTGTGGCCCGATGCGCCCGACAATATCGCCGCCGGGATCAGCTATGGCGATGCGGCGGCGGCGGATGCCGCGTTCGCCGCCGCCGCCCATGTCGTCACCCTCGATGTGGCAAGCCAGCGGCTGGTGCCATCGGCGATGGAGCCGCGCAGCACCATGGCGGAGGTGGACCGCAAGACCGGCCGCCTCACGCTCCACGTCCAGAGCCAGACCCCGACCGCGACCCGCGACATTCTCGCCGACGCCGTGCTGAAGCGGCCGAAGGACAGCATCCATGTGCTGGTCGGTGACATCGGCGGCGGCTTCGGCCACAAGGTCAATCTCTATCCCGAGGACGGTCTCGTCGCCTATGCCGCGGCCAAGCTGAACCGCGCGGTGCGCTGGCGGGGCGACCGGATGGATGATTTTATCGGCGGCCATCACGGCCGCGATCTCACCTCCACGGGAGCCTTCGCGCTCGATGCCAAAGGCCGCGTGCTGGCGTTCCGCGTGCGCTCGCTGGGCGGCACCGGGGCCTATCTCACCGGCGCCGGCCTGATCATTCCGCTGATGCTCGGCCCGTTCGTCGCCACCGGCGTCTACGACCTGCCGCTGGTGCATTTCGATATCAAGGCGGTGATGACGCATACCGCGCCGGTCGGCCCCTATCGCGGCGCGGGACGGCCGGAGGCGGTGTTCATCGTCGAGCGGCTGATGGATGCCGCCGCACGCCAGCTCGGTATGGACCCGCGCCAGATCCGCAAGGTGAACGCCATCAAGCCGTCGCAGCTTCCCTACACCAACGCCGTCGGTCAGGTGTACGACAGCGGCGCGTTCGCGCACATGCTGGATCGCGCAACGAAGCTCGCCGACTGGGACGGTTTCGCCGCCCGTAAGCGGGCCGCCAAGAAGAAGGGCCTGCTCTATGGCCGCGGCCTCACCAGCTACATCGAATGGACTGGCGGTCGCGCCCACGCCGAGAAGGTCACGCTGCACGCCACCGCGGAGGGCCGCGTGATCCTGCAATCCGGAACGCAGGCGATGGGGCAGGGGCTGCAGACCAGCTATTCGCAGATGGTCGCCGCCGCCCTCGGCGTTCCGCTCGATCGCATCGACGT
>JAFKES010000043.1 GCA_017308495.1 Afipia sp. | reverse complement strand
GAGTTGCTCGCGGGTGATCGCTCCGGTTTCGGGGTCTTCAAGCTGGTCGATCATGAATCGGACTGTCAGCCCGAGATCGCCGCGGTCTCCATTATGGCCAAGCTGTTTGCGGCGTTTCAATCGGCGGTTCTTAATGACGTCCGAAACAGTGATCGATTGAAGAGGGTGGTCGCGACGTGGCCGTAACGAACCTGAAGGTCGTAGCGCCCTTCGCGACGGGCGCGATAGGAGGCGCGCGCCATAGCTGTCCCAATGGGTACATCACCATGAGATGTCTCACAGTGGGCGGAACCTTCGGCAGTCATAAGGCGTTGAAATGTAAGGAAAATATCTAATGGTAGCGAGAGAGGGACTCGAACCCCCGACCCCAGGATTATGATTCCCGTGCTCTAACCAGCTGAGCTACCTCGCCACACATTCGCCGGCCGCGCTTTCGCCCGGGCCGGGAATGGCGGCATATAAGAAGTCACCCAAATGCCTGTCAAGCAATGACGGCAGTTAAATGCGCCGGAAGCCGGAGCATCCCCGCTGAAATCGCGGCGAAAATCGCCGGAACCGGACTTAAGCCGCTTTGCGGTAGCGGATCAGGGAGAAATGCCCCATCGGCGGCATCGGCCGCCGCTCCACCAGCGTCACCCCGCCATGGCCCCCGGCCCAGTCCACCAGGCGCTGCCATGGGAATTCCGGCCGCCAGCCGAGGCGACGGGCGAGCGGCGCGAACGCCAGTTCGAACGCCCGGCGCGAGCCGCTTTCCGCGCCGATGTGGTTGACCAGGATCAGCTCGCCGCCGGGCTTCAGCACCCGCACGAAATCGTCGAGCGTGCGCTCCGGGTCCGGCACCGCGGTGATGACATATTGCGCCACCACCGCGTCGAACGCGTTATCGGGAAAGGCGAGATTCTTCGCATCCATCACCGACAGCACCTCCACATTGGTGAGGTTCTGGGCCCGCACCCGCTCCTGCGCCTTGCGCAGCATCGGCTCGGAGATATCGACGCCGCACAGCCGGGTGGAGCGAGAATAGTCCGACAGCGACAGCCCGGTGCCGACGCCGACGTCGAGCACCCGCCCGCCGATGGCGTCGGCCATGGCGATGGTGGATTTGCGGCCGTGATCGAACACCTTGCCGAACACCATGTCGTAAACCGGCGCCCATGCGGCATAGGCTTTCGCCACTCCGGCACGATCGATGTCGTTGCTCATGTCCCCGCCCCGTTGCCGCCCGCCGCATCTGGTGCGGGCGCTGTGTTGTCCTGATACCGCAATATCTGCTGATCGCCGCTATCCGGCGAGCGCTTCGCGCAGGCCCGCTGTCGGGCGGGCCATCAGTGGCGCGGCGCTCTTGATGAAGCCGCCGCCGAGCACGCGGGCCTGCCCCGCCGGCGCGTCGTAGAACACGCAGGCCTGCCCGGGCGACACGCCCTCCTCGCCGTCGACCAGTTCGACCTCATAGTCATCGCCGGCGCGGCGCAGCCACGCCGCCCGCTGCGGACGGGTCGAGCGGACCTTGACGAAAATCTCGCGACCCGCGGCCGCCGCAGCGTCCAGCGAACCGTCACCGATCCAGTTGACGTCGCGCAGCCGGATGTGGCGCACGCTCAAGGCCTCGCGCGGCCCAACCACGACGCGCCGCGTATCGGCATCGAGATGCACCACATACAGCGGCGCGCTGGCGGCGATGCCGAGCCCGCGACGCTGGCCGATGGTGAAATTGACGATGCCCTGATGCCGCCCGATGACCCGGCCGGCGAGATCGACGATGTCGCCGGGCTCCATCGCATTCGGCTTCAACCGCTCGATCACGTCGGTATAGCGGCCGGTGGGCACGAAGCAGATGTCCTGGCTGTCGTGCTTGTCAGCCACAGACAGGCCGAACCGGCGCGCCAGCTCCCGGGTCTGCGCCTTGGTCATGTCGCCGAGCGGAAAGCGCAGGTCGGCCAACTGGTCCTGGGTGGTGGCGAACAGGAAATAGCTCTGGTCGCGGTCGGCGTCGGCGGCGCACACCAGCGCGCGCGATCCGTCCGGCTGCCGCCGCGAGGCGACATAGTGCCCGGTGGCCAGCGCGCGGGCCCCGAGTTCGCGGGCGGTGGCGAGCAGATCGCGGAACTTGATCGAGCGATTGCACTCGATGCAGGGCACCGGCGTCTCGCCGTGGGCATAGCTCTCCGCGAAACTCTCGATCACGGACTCGCGGAAACGGCTCTCATAGTCGAGCACATAATGGGGAATACCAATGCGCGCCGCGACGTCGCGGGCATCGTGAATGTCCTGCCCGGCGCAGCATGCGCCCTTGCGGTGGGTGGCGGCGCCATGGTCGTAAAGCTGCAGCGTAATGCCGACGACGTCATAGCCCTCGGCCTTGAGCAACGCGGCCGTGGCCGAGGAGTCGACCCCGCCGGACATGGCGACGACGACCCGGGTGTCTTCCGGACGGCCTTCGAGGTCGAGGCTGTTGAGCATGATGATCGGCCGATCTCACAGGATGCCGGCGCGGCGGAACGGCCGACGGACAGTGCTCTTTATCTATAGTTCGACCTTACGCGAGGCAATCGCGCCGCTGCCTTGATTTATTTCAATGGGAAAAACTTGCCGCCGGGCAGAAACCCGCCGGCCTGGACGGCCGCGCACCGGTTCCTGAATTCGCGTAATTATCTGAAATAACAACACATTTCACATTCACCCCAAATGGCCCGGAGCTTGCTCCCGGGATGCCGAGTACATTTGTGAAGGACTGCCCGTGTTCAGCGTCACGCCGGAACCAGCCATCTCCACGCCTGCCCCGAGCCAGCGGGCCAGCCAGCCGCGCGCGGCGCGGCCGTCGCCGGACGATTTCGGCGCACTGATCAACGGTTCCGACCGCCCCGACATCCGGGCCGCGGAGCCACGGAGATCACGCGACCCGTCCGCCCCGCCCGCCAAAGCGGACGACGCCGCGACGGCGATGCCCGATGTCCCCGCCGCAACGGCTGGCGACACGGCCCCGCAGCCCGCCGCCAAAGGTCAAGTCAAGACCGCCGATGCCAAGACCGCCGATGCCAAGGCCGACAAGGACGAGACGGCCGACGCACGCGACGATGCGACGCCGGTGGCCGATTCCGCCGCGGCGGACGGTGTCCCGCAATCCGCAGTCGCGGTCGCGGTCATCATTCCCGTGACGGCGACGGCCCCGCAAATCATGGCTCCGGCGGCCTCCGCAATGGCGGACCCCGTCGCCGCATCCGGAGCGGCGGGCGATGCCACCGTCGCACCAGCCGCCGTCCTGCAAGCGCAAGTCGAAGCGGCAGGACCACAGCCCGGCGCAACGTTGCCGGCAGCCCCGGCGGCCAAGGCCAAACCGGCTGCAACCGCCGCAACCCTCGCCAAAGACGCGACCGACAGCGCCGCCGCGCGCCCGGCTGTCGCCACGGACGATGCCGCCAGACCCGCGACGGCCGCTCCGCAAGGTGACACCGCCGCTCCGTCCAAAACAGCCGGCAACGCCGGCATGGGAGAATCCGCCGGAGACACGGCCAAGGCGCAGCCCGCCCGGGCTCACCATGCGTCCGTTGGCGCGGCACCCGATGCCGTGACGCTGCCGGACCCGGCTGCGCAGCTCGCTGCGACGCCACCGCCGTTGCCGCAGGCCACGACCGCCGCAGCCGCCGCCGTCCCGGCGCAGCAATTCAATGTGGCGCTCGTCGCCGACACGCCGGTGCCGCTGGGCGGATTGGCGGTGGACATCGCGCTGCGCGCCGCTGGCGGCAACAGCCGCTTCGAAATCCGTCTCGATCCCGCCGAACTTGGCCGCATCGATGTGCGGCTCGAAGTGGACAAGCACGGCAACGTCACCTCGCACCTGACGGTGGAGCGGCCGGCGACCCTCGACATGCTGCGCAACGATGCGCCGAAACTGCAGCAGGCGCTGGAAGACGCCGGGCTGAAAGCCGGCGACGGCGGCCTGCAGTTCAGCCTGCGCGACCGGTCGTCATCCGGGCAGGACAACGAGCGCGGCTCCGGCGGCCATTCGGCGCGGCTGGTGATCAGCGAAGACGACACCGTTCCCGCGCAGGTGGCGGGGCGTTCCTATGGCCGCATGCTCGGCGCGAGCAGCGGCGTCGACATCAGGATCTGAGGAGAGCAACATGGCGGTTGACGCAGCAACCCTGGCGACGGTGCCGACATCGGCGACCGCGACAACATCCGGCACCACCAGTTCGAGCAGCAGCACGGGCCTCGCCAACAATTTCCAGACGTTCCTGACGCTGCTCACCACGCAGTTGCAGAACCAGAACCCGCTGGACCCGCTGGACACCAACCAGTTCACCCAGCAGCTCGTGCAGTTCGCGCAGGTGGAGCAGCAACTGAAATCCAACGACCAGCTGGCTTCGCTGGTGAGCATCGAGAAAACCGCGCAATCGACCCAAGCGCTGGTGTTCGTGGGACAGACCGTGGCGGTCGACGGATCGACCGCGCATTTCGACGGCTCCTCGACCTGGAATTTCAATTCGCCGTCCTCGGCCACCGCAACCATCACCATCAGCGCCGCCAACGGCCAGACCGCCTACAGCGGCGGCTTCAACATCACCTCCGGAAACGCGAGCTTCGTGTGGGACGGCAAGGGCAATGACGGCACGCAATGGCCGGCCGGCGACTACAAGATGACGGTGAGCGCCAAGGACAGCAACGGCAAGGACGTTTCGGTCTCGACCGAGGTGCAGGGCACGGTGGATTCGGTGGACCTCACCGCGAGCCCGGCGCTGCTCTCGATCGGCGGGAAGACCTACACCCTCGACCAGATCAAGCGCGTGGTGCGCGCGGCGGGTTAACCGCTTCTCACCGGCGGCTGGACAGCTTTTGGGCGAATCCAAGGAGAAACGTATTTAACGCTTGTGCTTAGGCAAATTTTAAGCGGGCCGGGCTAGGTTGGTCTCACGCGTTCAGTAATCGAGTTTGTGAGTACACCATGACAGAACCCCACCGCCCGAGGGTGAAGTACGTCATCGGGCCCGATGGCAGTCCGTTGACGATCGCTGATCTTCCCGCGCCCGGAACCAAACGGTGGGTGATCCGCCGCAAGGCCGAGGTCGTCGCCGCCGTCCGCGGCGGTCTTCTTTCCCTTGAGGAAGCCTGCAGCCGCTATACCCTGACCGTGGACGAGTTCCTGTCCTGGCAATTTTCCATCGATCAGCACGGCCTCGCCGGCCTGCGAACCACCCGCATTCAGCAATATCGCCAGTAAGCCCTCCGGCGACCGGCCCCCTTTTCAATCACATTTGACGAAAACCGGCCCCCTCGCGGGAGGCCGGCTTTCGGCATTTTCATGGAAATTCCTCAGCCGTTAACCGGCGTTAACCAGTTGGAAACCATACCTAGGCAAATTCTGCCCAGTCGGCGCATCGCGTCGGATTTGCGGGGCTGGTTCGTTGCAGGGTCTGATTTCCTTTCTGAAAGGTCTCGGCGCGGCGCGTCTGGCGGCCATGGCCGCGGTGACGCTCGCCCTTATCGGCTTTTTCGGCGTCGTCATCGTCCGGGTCACCACCCCGCCGATGACCACCCTGTTCACCGACCTCAGCTACGAGGACTCCTCGGCGATCATCAAGGACCTCGAGCGCCAGGGCATCCCCTACGACATGAAGAACGACGGCGCCGTGATCATGGTGCCGAAGGACAAGGTGACCCGGCTGCGCATGAAGCTCGCCGAGGGCGGCCTGCCCAAGGGCGGCGGCGTCGGCTACGAGATCTTCGACAAGTCCGATGCGCTGGGCGCAACCAGCTTCGTCCAGAACATCAACCACCTGCGGGCGCTGGAGGGCGAACTGGCCCGCACCATCAAGGCCATCGACCGCATCCAGGCGGCGCGGGTGCATCTGGTGCTGCCGGAGCGGCCGCTGTTCTCGCGCGAGACACCGGAGCCGTCCGCTTCCATCGTGCTGCGGGTGCGCGGCCAGCTCGAGCCGCAGCAGGTCCGCGCCATCCGTCACATCGTCGCCTCCGCCGTCAACGGCATGAAGGCGCAGCGCGTCTCCATCGTCGACGAGACCGGCCAGTTGCTCGCCAATGGCGGCGCCGACGCCACCGGGGCGGAGGGCGCAAGCGGCGACGAGCGCCGAGCCGCCTTCGAGAAGCGCATGCGCGACCAGATCGAGACCATCGTGTCCTCGGTGGTCGGTTCGGGCCGCGCCCGGGTGCAGCTCTCGGCGGATTTCGACTACAACAAGATCACCCAGACCTCGGACAAGTTCGATCCCGAGGGTCGCGTGCTGCGCTCCAGCCAGTCGCGCGAGGAATCCTCGGCCACCGCCAACGCCAATGACGGGCAGGTCACGGTCAACAACGAACTGCCCGGCGCGCAGGGCCAGGGCGGCGGCGCCACCGCCCGCGACCAGAGCAAGAAGAGCGAAGAAATCAACAATTACGAGATTTCCCGCGTCACCAAGACCGAGGTGACGGAAGCCGGCCGCGTCAACCGCATCTCCGTCGCGGTGCTGGTGGACGGCAGCTACGGCAAGAACGAGAAGGGTGAAGTGGTCTATGCGGCGCGCTCCAAGGACGAGCTGGATCGCATCGCCACTTTGGTGCGCTCGGCGATCGGCTTCGACCAGAAGCGCGGCGACCAGGTTGAAGTGGTCAACCTGCGCTTCGCCGAGCAGCCGGCGGCGATTCCGACGCAGGAGCCCGCGGCCCTGTTCGGCATGTTCCAGTTCACCAAAGACGACATCATGTATTTCATCGAACTCGGCGTGATGACCATTCTCGGCATCGTCGTCCTGTTCTTGGTGGTGCGTCCGCTGCTCAAGCGCGTGCTGGCAGCCGACCCGGCCGCCGCCACCGGCGCCCCGGCGCTGCCCGCACCGCCCGAAGCAGCCGCGCCCGCCGCCAGCCAACATCAGATCAGCGGTCACGCCGGCACCCAGATGATCGACGTCGCCCAGGTCCAGGGTCAGGTGCACGCCCAGTCGGTGCACCGCGTCGGCGAACTCGCCGACCGCAACCCGAACGAGACCGTCTCCATCATCCGTCAATGGCTCGCAGAACCGGCGTAACCCGACATGGCCAGCACCCCCGCGCTCACCACCGCAGCCATCCCCGCCAAGGCCAGCACCGGCACCGCCGACATCGCCGGCGTGGTCGCGACGCTGGCGAGCCGCCAGAACGGCCGCGCCCGCACCAAGCCGATGTCGGGACCGAAGCGCGCCGCCATCATGATGCTGGCGCTCGGCGAACAGTATGGCGGCAAGATCTGGAGCATGCTGGACGACGAGGAGGTGCGCGAGCTATCGCTGGTGATGTCGACGCTGGGCACCGTCGAGGCCGAAGTCGTCGAGGACCTGATGCTCGATTTCGTCTCGCACATGTCCGCCTCGGGGGCGCTGATGGGCAATTTCGACGCCACCGAGCGGCTGTTGCAGCAGTATCTTCCGGCCGATCGCGTCAGCGGCATCATGGACGAGATCCGCGGCCCCGCCGGCCGCAACATGTGGGAGAAGCTCTCCAACGTGCAGGAAGAGGTTCTCGCCAACTACCTCAAGAACGAATATCCGCAGACCATCGCCGTGGTGCTGTCGAAGCTCAAGCCCGAGCACGCCGCCCGGGTGCTGGCGATCCTGCCCGAGGACATGGCGCTCGATGTCGTCGGCCGCATGCTGAAGATGGAGGCGGTGCAGAAAGAGGTCATCGAGCGCGTCGAGCAGACCCTGCGCATCGAATTCATGTCGAACCTGTCGCAGACGCGCCGCCGCGATGCGCACGAGGTGATGGCCGAGATCTTCAACAATTTCGACCGCCAGACCGAGACCCGCTTCATTACTTCGCTGGAAGAGGAAAACCGCGAATCCGCCGAGCGCATCAAGGCGCTGATGTTCACCTTCGACGATCTCGTCAAGCTCGACGCCGGATCGGCGCAGACCCTGATGCGTCACATCGACAAGGAAAAGCTCGGCATCGCGCTCAAGGGCGCCAACGAGGCGGTGCGCCAGTTTTTCATGGGCAATATGTCGAGCCGCGCCGCCAAGATGTTGCAGGACGACATGGCGGCGGCGGGCCCTGTGCGGCTGCGCGACGTCGACGATGCCCAGGCGCTGCTGGTCAATCTCGCCAAGGATCTCGCCGCCAAGGGTGAAATCATGCTGCAGAAGAATCGCGCCGACGACGAACTGGTGTACTGATGAACGCTCCGGCCAAATTCCTGTTCGACCTCGACTTCGCCGCGCCGCAGGCCACGCGGCCGCGCGAGGCCACCGATGCCGAGATCGCCCAGCGCATCGCGGAGGCGGAGGCGCGCGGCTATCGCGCCGGCTTCGATGCCGCCCAGCGCGAAGCGAAGGTCGAAAGCGACCGCCGCGCCGCGCTGGCGCTGGAGCAGATCGGCGTCGCCATCGGTGGCATTGCCGCCCGCTTCGCCACCGTCGCGCACCGGATGGAGACCGAAGCGGTGGACGTGGCGCTAGCGGTGGCGCGCAAGCTGTGCACCGAACTGGTGGCGGCGGAGCCGCTCGCCGAGATCGTGGCGCTGGTCGAGGATTGCTTCCGCCATCTCACAGCCACGCCGCACATCGTGGTGCGCATCAACGATGCCCTCTACGACGCCGCGCGCGCGCACATCGAACAGGTGGCGAAGCGCAGCGGCTTCGAAGGCCGCCTCGTCATCCTCGCCGAGCCGGACATCGCCGGCGGCGACTGCCGGATCGAATGGGCCGACGGCGGCATGGCGCTCGACCGCGCCGCCGTCGAAGCCAAGATCAGCGAACTCGTCGGGCGCTACATGGCGTCCCGCAATCAGGCCGGCGGCCCCGGCCATGAGGACCGACCATGAGCGACACCGACAGCACCGTACCCCTGCCCGACCTCAACGGCGCCGACGCGCCGATCGACGATCAGGTCCTTTACGACAGCGATGACGATCACGCCGGCCGCATCGCCTCCGACCTCGAGGCGGTGTTCGACGTGCCGGTGCAGGTCTCCGCCGTGCTCGGCCGCTCCAAGATGGACGTCGCCGACCTGCTCAAGCTCGGTCCCGGCACCGTGCTCGAACTCGACCGCCGTGTCGGCGAGGCCATCGACATCTACGTCAACAACCGCCTGGTGGCGCGCGGCGAGGTGGTGCTGGTGGAAGACAAGCTCGGCGTCACCATGACGGAAATCATCAAGGCGGAACGCGCCTGACATCGGAACGCGACGGCCCGCCGCCCTGCGGTGCGGACGAAGATAACAGGAGACCACCATGCGGCTTCTCATCGTTGGCACCCTCAAGGGCCAGCTCACCACCGCCACCAAGATCGCCATGGACAACGGCGCCACGGTGACCCACGCCGAGGATTGCGAACAGGCCATGCGCGTGGTGCGCGGCGGCAAGGGCGCGGACCTGCTGCTGGTGGATGTCGCCCTCGACATCCGCGACCTGGTGCTGCGCCTCGAGGCCGAACACATCCACGTCCCGATCGTCGCCTGCGGCATCACCACCGACGCCCGCGCCGCCGTCGCCGCGATCCATGCCGGCGCCAAGGAATACATTCCGCTGCCGCCTGACCCCGAGCTGATCGCCGCGGTGCTCGCCGCCGTCGCCAACGACGCACGCGACCTGATCTGCCGCGACGAGGCGATGATGCGGGTGGTCAAGCTGGCCCAGCAGATCGCCGGCTCCGACGCCTCGGTGATGATCACCGGCGAATCCGGCACCGGCAAGGAAGTGCTGGCGCGCTACGTCCACACCCGATCGCAGCGGGCGCGGAAACCGTTCATTTCCATCAACTGCGCGGCGATCCCCGAACATCTTCTGGAGTCCGAACTGTTCGGCCACGA
The DNA here is from genome assembly GCA_017308495.1 of Afipia sp. GTDB lineage: Bacteria > Pseudomonadota > Alphaproteobacteria > Rhizobiales > Xanthobacteraceae > Afipia. The sequence continues at coordinate 17,852 of JAFKES010000043.1, read as the reverse complement.
GAAGGGCTCCTTCACCGGCGCGGTGGCGCGCCGCATCGGCAAATTCGAGGAAGCCTCCGGCGGCACGCTGCTGCTCGACGAAGTCTCGGAAATGGACGTGCGGCTGCAGTCGAAGCTGCTACGCGCCATTCAGGAGCGCGTCATCGACCGCGTCGGCGGCACCCGGCCGGTGCCGGTGGACATCCGCATCATCGCCACATCGAACCGCAACCTCGCCGAGGCCGTCAAGGCCGGCACCTTCCGCGAGGACCTGCTGTTCCGCCTCAACGTCGTCAACCTCAAGATCCCGGCGCTGCGCGACCGCCCCGCCGACATTCTCGAACTGGCCCAGCACTTCGTGAAGAAATACGCCGAGGCCAACGGCGTGCCACTGCGACCGCTCTCGGCCGAGGCGCGCCGCGTGCTCGCGGCCAATCGCTGGCAGGGCAACGTGCGCGAACTTGAGAACACCATGCACCGCGCGGTGCTGATGGCCAGCGGCGACGAGATCGGCCCCGAGGCCATCATCTCGCCGGACGGCGACCGGCTCGACACGACGAAGACGCCGCCGGCGGTGGTCCATGCCACCATGGCGGCCGAACAGGTGACACGGGCGCTGGTCGGACGCACCGTGGCGGACGTCGAGCGCGACCTGATCCTGGAGACGCTCAAGCACTGCCTCGGCAACCGCACCCACGCCGCCAACATCCTCGGCATCTCGATCCGGACGCTGCGCAACAAGCTCAACGAATATGCCGACGACGGCCAGCCGATCCCGCCGCCCGGCTCCGGCGAGGCGCGCAGCATGGCGGCGGCGTAACAAGATCGTTTCTCACCTCTCCCCGGTGACGGGGAGAGGTGAGAAAGACCGGCCAGTCATTCGTTTGCGTCTACTTCGCCGCGCGCTCGACATTGGCGCTGCGGCTCGGCACGCCGAATTCGCGGCGGCAGATCTCCGCCAGCGCCGCGACGCCCTCGCGGATCTCCTGCACCGTGGGGCTGGCGAAGCACAGCCGCAGCCGGCTGCGCGAATGCGCGGCATTGACCGACCATTCCACGCCGGGATTGATGGCGATGCCGGCGGCGGCCGCGGCCTGATAGAGCTTCATCGTATCAACGCTGTCCGGCAACTTGACCCACAGGAAAATGCCGCCCGGCGGATCGTCGAATTCCGCCGCCGTGCCGAACTGCTCGGCCAGCGCCTCCATCAGCGCCTCGAGCTTCACCCGCAGCCCGCGCCGCAGCTTCGGCACGTGATCGTGGAAATGCGCGGCGCAGAATTCCGCCAGCACCATCTGCTCCAGCGCACCGGAGCCGGCGTCGGTCTTGAGCGGTAGGATGCGCGACAGCACCGCCCACGGCGCGACGATGTAGCCGACGCGCAGCGCCGGTGCGACCGATTTCGAGAACGAGCCGATATGGATGACGTTGGCGGTCGTGCTCATGGCATAGAGCGCCGGCGGGCGCTCGCCACTCCAGATCAGGTCGGCGTAGCAGTCGTCCTCGAAGATCGGCACGCCGTAGTCGTCCGCCAGTTTAAGCAATTCGCGGCGGCGCTGTTCGGTCATGATGGTGGCGGTCGGATTCTGCACCGTGGGAACGGTGTAGATGTACTTCGGTCGGATGCCGTTGCTCTTGAGATCCGCCAGCGCCGACGCCACCGCATCGGTGCGCATGCCGTCGGCATCCACGGAAATGCCGACGATAGTGACGCCGCGCCGGACCAGCCGGTTGATCGAGCCCTGATAGCAGTCCTGCTCGATCAGCACCGTGTCGCCAGGCGACAGCAGCAGGCCGTTGACCAGATCGAGGCCCTGCAACGAGCCGGAGGTGATGAGAACTTCATCGGCGGTGCAGGTGATCCCGGCGTCGCGCTTCAGTTTGCCGACGAGAAAGTCGCGCAGCGGGCGATAGCCCTGCGGACCGCTGTTGAGGCCGTAGGTTGCCAGCGTCGCGCCCTCGCGGCTGAGCACGGCCGTGGTGGCTTCCAGCAGATGCGCCACCGGGATCTGAGCGGTATCGTTGTTGCCGCCGACGAAATTATATCTGGGCGCGCCGGTCCATTTCACCGCGGCCGCCGGCAGGCCCGCGGCCAGAAGCGGAGTGAAATCGAACGATCCCGAAGCGGATGTCATCACGGCATCTCCCGTTTATTGTTGTTGTGCACGAAGTCACCCCTCGTGGCTCGCCTGACGCGGGCTTGATTGTCTTTATAGAGAGAGCGGGCGGGGAACCACAATATTTGCCATCATGCCGCCGCGAGTCAGCTATTGAGGTCTGCCGTCGTTCACCACCCTGTCGCCACGCCGCCATGACCACGTTCACGCCGCATCAGGATCACGCGCTTTCCGCCGTCGCCGACTGGCTCAAGGCCCGTCCGGGCCGCGGCGGCACGCCGCCGGTGTTCCGGCTGTTCGGCTATGCCGGCACCGGCAAGACCACGCTGGCGCGCCACATCGCCGACGGCGTCAGCGGCAGCGTGAAATTCGCCGCCTTCACCGGCAAGGCGGCGCTGGTGATGCGCAACAAGGGCTGCGACAACGCCTCGACGATTCATTCGCTGATCTACCGCACCCGCGAATCCGGCGAGGAGCAGCCGAGCTTCGAATTGTGGGACGATGCTCCCGCCTCCAAGGCCAAGCTGATCGTGATCGACGAATGCTCCATGGTGGATGCGGAGCTCGGCCGTGACCTGATGTCATTCGACTGCCCGCTGCTTGTGCTTGGCGATCCGGCGCAGCTGCCGCCGATCCAGGGCGGCGGCTTCTTCACCAACGCCGAACCCGACGCGATGCTGACCGAGGTGCATCGGCAGGCGCAGGACGATCCCATCGTGCGGATGTCGATGGCGGTGCGCGAGGGCCGCGCCCTCGAACGCGGCACCTTCGGCGAGAGCGAGGTGGTGTCGCGCAGCGCGCTCGATCCCGACCGGGTGATGGCCGCCGACCAGATCCTGGTCGGCCGCAACAATACCCGCCGCGCCTACAACATGCGGGTGCGCCAGAAGCAGAACATCGAAGACCCGTTGCCGGTGGCCGGCGACAAGCTGGTCTGCCTGCGCAACAATCGCAAGAAGGCGCTGTTCAACGGCGGGCTGTGGCGGGTGAAGTCGCGGGCCGCATCGAAATCGCAGATCATCACCATGCGGCTGTCCCCGGACGAGGACGTTTCGATCGCCCGGGTGACCAAGGTCTCGGTCCGGGCCGACTGTTTCGCCGGCGGCATCGAGGACATCCCGTGGGAGCAGCGCCGGCCCTATGACGAGTTCGATTACGGCTACGTGCTCACCGTGCACAAGTCGCAGGGCTCGCAATGGGACGACGTGGTGCTGTTCGACGAAAGCTTCGCCTTCCAGGACAGCCGTGCCCGCTGGCTCTATACCGGCATCACCCGCGCCGCCAAGCGCCTGACCGTGGTGGTATAATACTTTTGGCGGATGCCTGCTTTCGCACCGCAAAATGCAATTTTCTTGAGCATTCGAGGGAACCGCCCCTATGGTTCCCGCCGGCCGCCCCAAGCGGTTCCGTCGTGGGGGCATGGCGCGAACCGAACGGGCTTCGGGCCGGGGGAACACCACGGGCATGACCGATACTACAGGCGGACTGGATCATTCCGGCCGCGACCTCACCGGCGCCGCCGCCCCGGTCGAGGCCCCGGGCGAAGCCTTGAGCGAAGCCTTGGGCAAGCGCGTCCGGCGCGGCCTGGCCTGGCTCGCATCACGCAACGGCTTCGACCTCGCCTCCTGCGCCGCCCTCGCCGCACTGACCGTGCTGGCTGTGTGGACCTTTCAGGACTACGCCATCTCCAACGACGAAGGCGTCCAGCACCATTACGGCGAACTGATCGTCGCCTATTACAAGAGCGGCTTTACCGACACCTCCCTGTTCAAGTTCGACAATCTCTACCTCTACGGCGGGCTGTTCGACGTTCTGGCGCTCGGGCTCGGGCAGATCATCCCGGTCGACCAGTACGAACTGCGCCACCTGCTGTGCGCTCTGATCGGCATCGGCGGCATCGCCGCCGCCGCGGCGAGCTAGTGCTGTGCGGTTCGTGGTACGGCGCTATATTCAACCACACCAAGGGCGTGCCGCTCGCCGCCGCGATGGCCGGGGCGATGTTCTTCCTGATCCGCGCCACCCGCGACCTGCCAACCCCGCGCATGCGCGACATGGTCGGCCTCGGCGTCATGACCGGGGCGGCGCTCGGCATCAAGTCGCTCAGTCTGCTGCTGTTCGGCTATGCCGGCCTCGCCATCGTGATGTGCGTGCCGCGCCCGGTGATCGGCCACGCCGCCGAACGCGCCCGCTTCGTGATGACGTCGCTGCTGTGGTTCATGCCTGCGGCGATGATCGCCTATGTCATCATGGTCGCGACGTGGCCATGGGCGGGGCTCGCGCCGCTCAATCCGATCCGCGGGCTCCTGAGCTTCGGCGACTTCCACTACCACATCCGCACCGTGCTGTTCGGCCAGTTCTACGAGATGGCCGACGTGCCGCGCTATTACATCCCGACCTATATCGCGATCCGGCTGCCGCTGATGACGCTGGCGGCGGTTGCCATGGCGCTGGTGCTGCTCGCCCTTCCCGCCACCGCCGGCGGACTGCGCCGCACCCGCCGCCGAGAACTCGGGCTGATCGCCTTCGCCGCGTTCTTTCCGGTGGTGTGCCAGGTCATCACCCAGGGTCCGGCGCTGGATGGCTGCCGGCATTTCCTGTTCGTGTTTCCGATGCTGGCCGTTCTGGCCGGCGTCGGTCTTAGCGCCAGCATCACCGCCATGGGCCGCATCCACCGCAACGCAGCGATCGTCTGGATCGCCGTGCTCGGCACCTGCTACACCTTCACCGCGGGCAAGCTGTTCGCGCTGCACCCCTACGAATATCTCTATTACAACCAGCTCGTCGGCGGACTCGAAGGCGCATCGCGGCGCTTCGTCACCGACTACTGGGTCAACATCATGCCGGAGGCGGTGGACGAACTGCACGACTTCCTCGATCGCACCGAACCCGCCACCGCGCAGACCAGGCCCTATCGCGTGGCCGTGTGCGGCGAGCGCGTCTCCTACGAGGAGTATGCGCGCGCCAACCTGCACTGGATCAAGATGCCGGACTGGCGCTATGCCGATTTCTACATCGCGCCGACCCACATGAACTGCGACCGCAATCTCGACGGCAAGGTGATCGCCAAGATCGAGCGGATGGGCGTCACCATCGGCGTCGTCAAGGACCGCCGCGCCATCCGCGCCCATGGCTACAAGGCCACCGATTGACTCACGACGGACGACAAGCCCGCCGATTGACCCCAAGGCCCGAGCTCGCCAGCGCTGCCAGCCGTTGATTCCGCGCGCCGTTTCTTGACAATGCGCCCCGATGGAACTTTTCGCGCCGCGGCGCATTGTTCGCTATCATTCCAGGAAACGATTCTTCCCCGGCTGTATCGAGATGCCTAATTCCCGAACAGCTTCCACATTGTCATAAGGAGACATCATGCGACCGGCACGACTTCTCGCGGCAACCCTGTTGAGCGGCTCCGCCTTCCTCGCCCTTGCGCTTCCGGCGACAGCGGCCCCTCTCATGGGCGGCTCGGGCCTCGCCCAGGCGGTGCCCGCCAACGTGGTCGAAAACGTTCAATACTATTATGGCGGCGGCCCGCGCTACTATCGTGGAGGTCGCTATTACGGGCACCACCACTATAACGACGGCGCGGCGCTCGGACTCGGCCTCGCCGCCGGCGCGATCGTCGGCGGCGCCATCGCCGCGGGCGCGGCGCAGGCCAACCAGAATGCGGCGTACTGCGCCCAGCGCTATCGCTCCTACGACCCGCGCTCGGGCACCTATCTCAGCCGGGACGGCAACCGCTACCCCTGCCCGTAACGCCCGCAATTCCAATGCAAGCCGCCGGACAGCCATCCGGCGGCTTTGCCATGTCCGGTTTGTCTATTGGCGTCCCCACTACCGCTGCACGCGGATGCCGAGCATCACCACCGTCGCCTGCGAATCCGCGCCTTGCGCCGAACTGGTCAGCCAGTCGTGGCGCAGTTGCGCCTTGATCTGGAAGGTGCGCGACAGCTTGTAGGCGATGTCGCCCTGGGCGAAGTAGCGACGGTCAAAGCGGGTGTCGCCATAATCCGAAGTGCCGGTGCCGATCTTGGCGGTGCCGATCAGCCACCGGCGGAAGGCGTGATCGACCTGCAACGTGTAATCGCGCGAGACCACTCCGGACACACCGGGGAGCGTGGTCTCGTCGATGGACGAGGTCGCCGCCAGCGTCACCGTGGTCAACCCGGTGGCGGTCCACACCAGCGACGCGCTGGTCAGCAGGCCCTTAAGGTCGCTGAGGCGCGGGTCCGCATAGGTGCGCAGGGTGTAGCCGATCGCCGCTTCGCCGGTCAGCAGCCGCGAGAACTCGAAGGTCGTGCCAGCCTTGACATAACCGCCGTCGGAATCGCGCTGATAGCCATTACGATCGATCTTGAGATCGTGGACGCGGGTGTCGCCTTCGACCTCGGCGAACGGCTTGAGGCCAGGCATCAGGTCGTAGCTGACGCGCGCCAGGCCGCCATACTGGTTGAAATTGCGGTCATCGTTGCTCGACGTCGCGCCGTCGGTCAGCTTCGAGTGCTGGTAGGTGGTGCGGTCGGCGAGACCCGACACCGCGACCTGCAGGCGGTTGAAATCGTGTTCGATGCCGACGGTGCCGCCGATATTGGTGCCCAGCGGATATTCGGCGAGACCGGCCTGGATGTTGGGCGAGCCGGGATTGTCGGTGAACACCCGCATGCGCAGCTGCGTGTTGACGCGGGTGTCGCGTGACATGTCGATACGGCCGATGAGCTTGCCGTCGAAGCTCGGAGTGTCGAGATTGGTCGGCACCGGCAAGACGCCACCGTCCGGCGACAGCCGCGTCCCATATCCGGTGAAGGAGCCGCGCAGATCCGCCACCAGCGAATGGCGCTCCCAGTCCGACGCCACGCGCAGTTCCGGCGACACCGTGTAGAACCCCGATCCCTTCGCCGGTGCGATGCGGCCGGGATTGGTGTTGTAGCCGCCCCAGACTTCGACGGCCGCCTTGGTGAGGAAGCTGCCGTTGTAGAAACCGGTATTGGCGAAGGGATCGTCATCGGGCTTGAGCGGACGGCGCGCGGGCTGGCCGGGAAAGGTGCCGGCAACCGAGGCCGACACCGGGGCGGCGACCCTGGCGCGTGGCGGAGGCTGTGGCGCGGCGCGCGGCGCGTTGCCGGGGCCCGGCGGTTTCACCCGCGGCGCGCCGGGATAAAGCGCGGGCTTGCGCCGGACACGATTGAGCGAATCGAACCCGGTGGCCGACGCGCCAGCGGCGGCCGGCACGCCGTAGGTCGGGATCGCGCCGATCCGTGAGGGCGCTCGCCGGTCACGGTCGGGATTGGGATCGTTGCCGGTGTCGGCGGCGGTACGGCGCAGCGGCGTGAAATCCGGCGGTGCGAAGCCGTCGCGGACAGGGCTCATCATGCCAGGAGTGAGCGTCTGGGCGTGGACCACGCCGACGCCAAGACAGGGCGCGAGGCACAGCAGCACGACGCCCGCCGGCAGCGCGCGCCGGTCAGGCACACGCCGGCAGAGGGTCCGCAACCGGCCCGGTTGCCGCCACGCTGGCACTTCGCACATCCCTTCCGGCCCCCACAGCGCGAGGACCGATGCAAAAAACAAAGCCACTTCAAACGGTTGCCACGCAGCCGACGGCAGGCGGCGCAACCGGACGCCGTTAACAGAGGTAAAACAATTATGGTTAACGAGGAGTTAGGCCGCCCCGGCGCGTCGCCTCGGCGGCGCGGATGTGCTAGAGACGGCGCGGACCGACGGGCGCAGGACGCCCGGTTTTGTCCTGTTCCCATCGTCGTTTCGGAGCGCTCATGGCCATCTCAAAATCGCGGACAGCGACCCCTTCCGCGACTCCGACGCAGCCTGTTGCGCCCACGCTCGCGGTGCAATCGGCGCTCCGCACCCTGGAAGCGGAATCGAGCGGCATCGCCGCGCTGGCTGCCGCGCTGCAATCGGACCTCGGGGCAGCGTTCGCGACCGCAGTCGATCTCGTGCGCGAAGCCAAGGGCCGCCTGATTGTCACCGGGCTCGGCAAGTCCGGCCACATCGGCAAGAAGATGGCGGCGTCGTTCGCCTCCACCGGCACGCCGTCGTTCTTCGTCCACGCCGCGGAAGCAAGCCACGGCGACCTCGGCATGATCACGGCCGATGACGTCATCATGGCGCTGTCGTGGTCGGGCGAGACCGCCGAACTGAAGAACCTCATCACCTATTCGCGGCGTTTCCGCATTCCGCTGATCGCGGTGACCTCGGAGATGGACTCCACACTGGGAGCGGCGGCCGACGTGGTGCTGACGCTGCCCAAGGCGCGCGAGGCCTGCCCGCACAATCTCGCGCCCACAACCTCGTCGCTGATGCAGCTTGCGCTCGGCGACGCGCTGATGGTGGCGCTGCTGGAAAGCCGCGGCTTCACCGCGCTCGATTTCGGCACGCTGCATCCCTCCGGCAAGCTCGGCGCGATGCTGAAATTCGTCCGCGACCTGATGCACACCGGCGACGCCGTGCCGCTGAAGCCGCTCGGCACCCGGATGTCGGAGGCGCTGGTGGAGATGACCTCGAACAATTTCGGCTGCGTCGGCATCATCGATGGCGCGGGGCACATCGTCGGCATCGTCACCGATGGCGACTTGCGCCGCCACATGCGCCCGGACCTGATGGCGGCGAGCGTCGACGAGGTGATGACGAAGAACCCCAAGACCGTGGGGCCGGACCTCCTCGCCAGCGAGGCGCTGGAAATCCTCAACGCCTCCAAGATCACCGCACTGATCGTCACCGACGGCCGGACTCCGGTCGGCATCCTGCGGCTGCACGACATCCTGCAGGTTGGCGTGGCCTAAGGTTTATTTCCGGCATTTGCTGGCGCGACTTAAGGATGAATCGGTCGGACGGGCGCGCCAGCGGCGGGATCGTGGCCTGCAAAGTATAGAGGCACACTCGGGTGGCGGCAGCGTGTGTTTACGGAAGACGATGATGATCTGACTGAAGATAAAACAGATACAACCGACTTGGGTTCGTGCATATCGATCAACGTTGATCAGAGCAAAAGGATCGCTCAAAATGAGCCGACGTCGGAAAGATGCGACTAAATTTGTGCAGGCTTTCTTTCGAGGCTTCCTGCGCAGGAAAGTAGACGAAAAAGGTCAGGTAGAACTATTTGTCCCGCCAGGTCATTTCTATTCGCCCATCGTCAACGTCCAGGAAGCCGATTGGCACCTGAACAAACGTGAAGCCGAGCCAATGCCGGAGACGTTGCCCGGAATCGCGCTTGATCAAAGGGAGATGATTGAAGAATGGAAGAGTTTGCTGCCGTACCTTACGACTGTTCCGTTCCCCAATCTGAAAAACCCGCAATTCAGATATGCCTTTGACAACCCTGCCTATGCATGGGGCGATGGCAGCATTTTGCATGCTATATTGCGCAAGTATCGCCCTAAACGTCTGATCGAAGTTGGCAGCGGCTGGTCGTCAGCTTGCATCTTTGACTCCGTCGAACAATATCTGGACGGCGCCTGTGAACTCACGTTTATCGAACCGCACCCACAATTGCTTCGTGACCTTCTTGGGGAAGTGGCGGACAAGGTTCGCATTTTGGAGAGTCCTGTTCAGCGCGTAACGCTTGATGTGTTCGAGGCGCTTGAAGCTGGCGACGTCCTTTTCATCGACTCGACTCACGTTCTCCGAACGGGGAGCGATGTTTGCTTTGAACTGTTCGACATCTTGCCCAGGCTGACTAGCGGAGTTCTCGTTCACATCCACGACATGTTCTGGCCATTCGAGTATCCTCGGCAATGGGTCATAGATGAGAATCGATCCTGGAACGAGCTCTATGCTGTACGGGCTTTTTTGAGCAATAATGACGCTTGGAGAATCGTGATGTTCAACGATTATCTCGCAAGGACGCAGCGACCACTTATCGAAGCAACATACCCGAACTTTCTGCGAAATAGTGGCGGAGCTTTGTGGCTCCAACGGCGCTAATCGAAGCGTGAATTCCCAACTAAATTAGGCCAAGAGAGTAGGACACGCATCGTGATTTGTTCGCCACTATCGCAAGATTGACAATCGCAGACGTTTCCATTCGACGCTCGACTGCATCAGCCTGCGCCAAAGCAGGCGAGACATCAACATGGCGAGCATTTTAACATAGTGGATGTGCCAGCCAGGCTCGCACATGACGATTCCATCTCAACTAAACCAGCTCTAAGCCGGACCGACCCGCAGGCTCGCCCCGTCGGCGCTGACGATCTTCACCCGGAGGCCGGCCGGCGCGTCCGGTCCCGCGACCCGCCACACCGTATCGTCGATCTTCACCGTGCCGACGCCGTCCACGATCGGCGTCTCCAGGGTGAACACCCGGCCGATCAGACCCTCGGCGCGACGGTTGAGGAACGGCTTGTCGCTCGCGGCAGCGCCGCGTCGGGCGAGATGCCGCCACAACGGCACCATCGCCGCAGCCAGCAAGGCGAACACGATCACCTGCGCCTGCCACGACCACGCGACCGCGAACGACAGCAGCCCGACGATCAGGGCGGCGAGCCCGAGCCACAGCATGAACACGCCGGGCGCGAAGACCTCGATGCCCATCAGCACGAGGCCGAGAACCAGCCAGTTCCAGGTGCCGAGCGCCGCCACGAGGTCCGTCATTCGCCGTTCATCCTTATTGCCTGACTGCTGTCATCCATCACCAACCTATCACGTTCTCGGCGGCGCGGTGTTGGGCACCGTGGGAGCCGGGCGGCGCGCGGCGGCGGTCGCCGCCGGCGCGGCGCTGTCGCCGAAGGTCGCCCGCGCGATCTCGCCGATGCCGCCCAGCGAACCCAGCATGGCCGTGGCCTCGATGGGCAGCATGACGACCTTCTGGTTGGGCGCTTCCGCGAGCTGACCGAACGCCTTGATGTATTTGTCGGCGATGAAATAGTTCAGCGCGGCCATGTCGCCGCTGGCGATGGCGTCGCTGACCATCTGGGTCGCCTTGGCCTCGGCCTCCGCCGCGCGCTCGCGCGCCTCCGCGTCACGGAACGCCGCCTCGCGGCGGCCCTCAGCCTGCAGGATCTGCGCCTGCTTGGCGCCTTCCGCGCGCAGTATTTCCGACTGGCGCTGGCCTTCAGCCTGAAGAATGTCGGCGCGCTTGACGCGCTCTGCCTTCATCTGCCGGCCCATCGCTTCGACCAGATCATGCGGCGGCACGATGTCCTTGATCTCGATGCGATTGACCTTGACGCCCCACGGCGAGACGGCGGCATCGACCACGCGCAGCAGGCGTTCGTTGATCTCATCGCGATGCGACAGCACCTGGTCGAGATCCATCGCGCCCATCACCGAGCGGATATTGGTCATGGTCAGGGTCACGATGGCCTGATTGAGATTGGCGACCTCGTAGCTCGCCTTGGCGGCGTCGAACACCTGGAAGAAGGTGACGCCATCCACCGTCACGGTGGCGTTATCCTTGCTGATGACCTCCTGCTGCGGAATGTCGATCACCTGCTCCATCATGTTCACCTTGCGGCCGACGCGATCGAAATAGGGAATGATGAGGTTGAGTCCCGGCTCAAGGGAGCGGGTGTATTTGCCGAACCGCTCGATGGTCCAGTCATAGCCCTGCGGCACCGTCTTCACGCCGGCGAACAGCGTGAGGATGACCAGCAGCACAAAGGCAATGGCAAAAATATCAAATCCGAACATGGCAACTCCCTCAATGAATCCGGACGCGCCTTAATCACAGCCACCGTAGCACAGCCGCAAACGATTGCGCCGAGCATTGGTCGGCGCAGCGTGAAAACGGTTCAATGCGTCCCGTTGCCGCCGGCCGCCGCTGGCGGGGCCCTCAGATCCAGCCCTGCAACTCGCGCAACACGAGCTGGCGAATGACGTCCATGCCCTCGTCGCTGTCGTTGAGGCAAGGCACGGCGGAGAACTGGTCACCGCCATTGTGGCGGAAGATCTCGGCATTCTCCTGCGCGATCTCCTCCAGCGTCTCCAGACAGTCCGCCGCGAAGCCCGGGGTCACCACGACCAGTCGACGCACGCCGTCCTTCGCCAGTTGCGCAATGGTCTGGTCGGTATAGGGCTGCAGCCACGGATCGTTGCCGAAGCGCGACTGAAAGGTGAGCATCAGCCCGGTCTCGTCCAGCCCCATGCGGGCACGCAGCGCCGCGACCGTGGCGACGCACTGCGCCTGATAGGGATCGCCCTTGTCCACATAAGACTGCGGCATGCCGTGGAACGACGCCAGAATCCGCTCGGGCGTGAACGGCAGGGTCGCAAGATGACCCTTGATGGAGGACGCCAGCGCCTCGATATAGGCGGTATCGTCGTAGTAAGGCGGCGTGAAGCGCACCGTCGGCTGGGCGCGCATCGCCGCCAGCGCCTCGAAGGTTTTGTCCACCACCGTGGCCGTGGTCGAGGCCGAGTACTGCGGATAGAGCGGCACCACCAGAATGCGGTCGCAGCCCTGCGCCATCAGCGCATCCAGCCCCGCGGCGATCGACGGGTTGCCATAGCGCATGCCCCAGTCCACCGCGATATGGGCCCGGTCGGCGAGCGCGGCGGCAAGCTTTTCGGCCTGCGCGCGGGTGATGGTCTTGAGCGGCGACTCGTTGTTTTCGTTGTTCCAGATCTTCAGATAGTCCTTCGCCTTGGCGGCGGGACGCTTGCGCAGGATGATGCCGTTGAGCACCAGCTTCCAGACCAGACCCTGATCCTCGATCACGCGGGCGTCGGACAGGAACTCCTTCAGATAGACCCGCACGCCGGGCGCATCGGCGACGTCCGGCGTGCCGAGATTGACCAGCAGCACGCCAACGCGGGATGACGCCGCCTGTGCGGCGGAGCGAGGAGCATCCATAGGAATAACAGCGGTCATGATGCAGGTGGCTTCGCGCGCGGGGCCGGGATTGTCAAGGCAAGCCCGGCACGGCGGGCCATGGCGTCAGAAACAGGTGACGCGCTCGGCGGCGATATAGCCCGCCATCAGGCCGACACCGAACAGCAGCACCAGCACCGCCGCGCCAAACTCGATGCCGCGCATCACCAGCGCGCCCGAGCCATCGCCGGCGGTAGCCAGACGGCGGGCGACGCCCTTGGCGGCCACGGCGAGGATGGCGATGGCCGAAACGGTGATCGCTGTGCCGAGGCCCATCAGCACGGTCGCGGCGACCCCGGCCCAGAACAGCCCCTGCGCCAGCGCGAACACCAGCACCAGAATCGCGCCGGAGCACGGCCGGATACCAACCGTCAGCACTGCGCCGAAACCGCGGGCCCAGCCGCCCGGTCCGGCCAACTGGCCCGGCTCCGGGCCGTGGGCGCAGCCGCAATAGGCATCGTGAACGTGGTCTTGAACATCGCCCGGGGTCTGAGGCGCACGCGCCCGCATCGAAGTCCACAGGCCGAGGTGAGGACCACATCCGCAGCCATCGCCGTGATGCACCGGATCGTCGCAGGAAAACCCGTGGTTACGCTCAAGACCACTGCGGTCAAGGCCACCGCGGGCAAAACCGCAGCGCGCGGGCCCGAAGGCCAGCGTCGCCGCAGCAGGCTGCATCACCGCGGGCTGCAGCCCGGCCGGCGCCCACCACGCCCGCAGCGCGCGGACAAATCCGCCGCCCTTGCTCCAGACAAGCCGCGCACCGAACGCCGCGATCAGGCCATAGCTCGCGATCTCCACCACCCGCTCGGCGCCGCACATCTGGCGCGCGGTGACATTGAGCAGCGCGGCACCGATGCCGACGATGGCGATGGCGACCAGCGCCTGCATCAGGGCGGAGACGAACGACAGCGCGATGCCGCGCCGGGCGGTCTCCTCGTTGGCGACGAGATAGGACGAGATCACCGCCTTGCCATGGCCCGGTCCGGCGGCATGAAAGACGCCATAGGCAAAAGACAGGCCGAGCAGCGCCCACACCGCGCGACCGTCGGTCTTCGCCGCGCGAATGGTCGCCGACAGTTGGCGATAGAACTCCGACTGTTTGGCGAGCAGCCAGCCGACAACGCCACCGACCTGCGAATCCGGCACCGCGTTCTTCGGCGCGCCGAACGGGTTCTGCGCCCACGCGGCATGGACAAGGCCGTCGCTGGCCGCCGCGGCGGCCAGCAGCAGCAGGACGAGCGCGACCCTGTGCCAGGCGTCACGGCGCGTCACGGGCAATCCACCATGATCCTGTTGGCGAACATCGCGCCGAAATTGGCATTCTCGCCATTCATGAAGGTCTGCTCGTTCATCGCCTGCGCCTGCGCGCTGCCGTCGCTCGGCCGTTCGATGCCGAGCTTGCAGGACGCCGGCGCGCCGACAAGTTTCACCGGGTCCTTCTCGTCCAGCTTGAAGTCGATGAAATAGGACGGATCGAACACCTCGATCGCCAGCGTCTCAGCCTTGAACGGCGTCCGGAACGGCAGGGTGAAGTGCAGCGTCAGCGTGCCGTTGGCGTAGTCGAGATAGTAATCGACCGGGTCCTTGAAGCGCTCCTTCTTCTGGCTGCCCTTGGAACCGACCTTGGCGAAGGTGAAGTAGGCATATTCCTTCAGCGACTCGATATTGGTCTGCGCCAGCGGCGCGAGCTCCTCGCGGGTGTAGGCGCCCTTGGTCTTGCTCTCGATGCCCTGCAAAGCATAGGTCGCGAACATGTCGTCGAACGTCCAGGCGTGGCGCACCCCGGTAACGGCACCGTCGGGCGCATAGATCAGTTCGCTCTTGGCGGTAATCCAGACATGCGGATGCGCCTGCGCGGCGTCGAGCGCCAGGACGCAGACGGCAAGGGCGCAGAGACTGCGCAGGAAGAGACGCATCATCGCTCCGCTCATGCCGCTTCTGTCTCGTCGAGCAGGCCGCGGCGACGCAGCAGCGCGTCGGGCTCGGGCCTGCGGCCGCGGAAGGCGATGTAGGCCTCCTCCGGATCGCGCGAGCCGCCGGACGAATAGATGTCATCATGCAGACGCTTCGCCACCGCCGGATCGAAGATGTCATGCGCTTCCTCGAACGCGCCGAAGGCATCGGCGTCCATCACCTCCGACCACATGTAGCTGTAATAGCCCGCCGCATAGTGATCGCCAGAGAAGATGTGCCCGAACTGGGTCGGCCGGTGGCGCAGTGCGATTTCCGCGGGCATGCCGATCTTCTCCAGTTCGCGCTGCTCGAAGGCGCGCACGTCGGTGATGGCGTCCGCCGGCTGGCTGTGGAATTCGAGATCCATCAGCGCGGAAGACACGAACTCCACCGTGGCGAAGCCCTGGTTGAACTTGCGCGCGGCGATGAAGCGCCGCAACAGATCGTCCGGCAGCGGCTCGCCGGTCTGATAGTGCCGCGCGAATTTCTGCAGCACCTCGGGCCGCTCCTGCCAGTGCTCGTAGAGCTGCGACGGCAGCTCGACAAAATCGGTGAACACGCTGGTGCCCGACAGCGACGGATAGGTGACGTTGGACAGCATGCCGTGCAGGCCGTGGCCGAACTCGTGGAACAGGGTGCGGGCGTCGTCGGGCGACAGCAGCGCCGGCTCGCCATCAGTGCCCTTCGGGAAGTTGCAGACGTTGATGACCAGCGGCTGGATTGCTCCGTCGAGCCTCTGCTGGTCGCGCAGCGAAGTCATCCACGCGCCGGAGCGCTTGGCGGGCCGCGCGAAGTAATCGCCATAGAACAGCGCCTGATGGTTGCCGGCAGCGTCCTTCATCTCCCACACCCGCACGTCGGGGTGCCAGACCGGCACGTCCTTGCGCTCGGTGAAGGTGAGACCGAACAGCCGATGCGCCACGTCGAAGGCGGCGGCAATCATGTTGTCCAGCGCCAGATACGGCTTGATCGCGGCGTCGTCGAAATCGGCGCGGCGCTGGCGCAGCTTCTCGGCGTAGTAGCGCCAGTCCCAGGCGGCCAGCCTGAAGTTGCCGCCCTCCTCGGCGATCAGCGCCTGCAAGGCATCGCGGTCGGCCAGCGCGCGGGCGCGGGCCGGCTGCCAGACCCGCTCCAAGAGGCCGCGCACCGCCTGCGGCGTCTTGGCCATGGAGTCTTCCAGACGGTAGGCGGCGAAGCTCGAATAGCCGAGGATCTTCGCCCGCTCCTCGCGCAGCTTCAGCACTTCGAGGATGATGGCGTTGTTGTCGTTGTCATTGCCGTTGTCGCCGCGCGCCGTGAAGGCGCGGTAGACCTTCTCGCGCAGGTCGCGGCGGCCGGACTCCTTCAGGAACGGCTCGACCGAGGAGCGCGACAGGGTCACCACCATCTTGCCCGGCAGGCCGCGCTCGGTGGCGGCGGCCCGGGCGGCGGCGATGAAACTCTCCGGCAGCCCGGCGAGATCGCCCTCGCCCAACTCCAGCATCCAGTCCTGCTCGTCGCCGAGCAGGTGATGGCTAAAGGTGGTGGCGAGTTGCGCCAGCCGCTCGTTGATGGCGGCGGTGCGTGCCTTGGCGGCCTCGGAAAGGCCCGCGCCGGCGCGGTGGAAGCCGGTCCAGGTCCGCTCCAAGAGCCGCGCCTGCTCGCCGCTCAGCCCCAGCGTGGCGGCCTGGTCGCGCAGTTGCGAGACGCGGGCGAACAGCACCGCGTCCATGCCGATGGCGTTCCAGTGCCGCGCCTGCTTCAGCGCCACCTCGGTCTCGATGGCGCGCAGCTCCGGGCTCGAATCGGCCGACACGAGGTCGTAAAACACCGCCGAAACCTTGCCGAGCAGCTTGCCGGCCCGCTCCAGCGCCACCACCGTGTTGTCGAAGGTGGGCGCGGCCGGATCGGCCTTGATCGCCGCGATCTCGGCCGAGTGGTCGGCGAAGGCCCGCTCGAACGCCGGCATGAAATGCGCGGGCCGGATGTCGGCGAAGGGCGGCGTCTCGAACGGCGTCCGCCACACCTCCAGCAGCGGATTGGCGGAGGCGGAGGCGGTCGATTGAGGCGCGTCTGACATCACGAAGCCTTGTTTCCAGCGATTTCCGGTGCCTCTTATAGCATCGGGTGGGGCTTTTTTACGCCCGCAGCCCGGGCGCGGCGTTACGACCTGATGCCGGGCTTGATCGGCAGCCCGATTTCGCAGAGATTGCCGCCCGCAACAGGACCGAACGCCATGACCGCCAAGACCCCCGCCGCCACCGCCCGCGTTATCGCGTGGCCCAGTGTCATCACCGTCGTCAGCGCCGCGATCCTGATCGGCGCCGAGGTGTTCGGCGCGGCCTTCGCCGGCGGCTGGGCCATCGCGATCCTGTTCGGCCTCGGCGAGACCTCGGCCCACATCGTCCAGGTGGTGCTGTTCCTGATCGGCGTCGCCATCATGATCAGCTTCGTGCGCGGCGCGCAGCGGATCGAGCCGTTCGTTCGCAAGGGTTGAGACAAGGGACGAGAATCCCTGCGTCCCGCAGGGGTTTCCTGCATTCCGAAAGTTAACGCGCGTTCATCTTTCTTGATGCGCATGCGCCGGGCGCGGCATTTCCATCACGTTGATGGGATAAGTTGTCGCGCAGGGCAAAAAAAACTTGCACCCCAGACTCAAAGCTCATATTTCCTCGCTTGCCCAATTTCGCACGTGCCTGTGGTCGTGTGTCAGTCGGTGGGTATCCGGACAAGAGGCCGGACAGCCGCCAAGGGACAAAGAAGCCGAGGGTCGTTCAGCCTCACGCTGAATGGCCAGCATCTCTCTCAAGGGATGCCGTTGAAGGTGACTTCGTTCCTTGCAACCGTGACTGACAGCCGGAGGCGAACCGGCGCACCCCGCTCTCAACGGGGGACGCGACTTAAAGCAACGACGGATCGGGCTTTTTTGGTCTCTACCGGCAGTCCAACGCCGGCGCGGGCTACTGAAAAGGCTTGTCCTTCATTGCCAGGTGTGCGGGCGG
>JAFKES010000042.1 GCA_017308495.1 Afipia sp. | reverse complement strand
GGGCATCGACGAGGCCAAGAAGTCGGTCGCCATCGCGGTGACGCTGCAGCCGCGCGAGAAGACCCTGACCGATCAGGAGATCGATGCCGTCGCCGCCAAGATCGTCGATGAGGTGACGAAGAAGACCGGCGGCATGCTGCGGGGATAAGCGCGTTTCGCTCACATGGAATCGTCATGCGCGGGCTTGACCCGCGCATCCATCAAAAAGCAGAGCTACTTTAAGAGGTCGATTGCCGGGTCAAGCGTTCGCGGCGCAGCCTTGCGTTTGGCTTTCGCCGGCTTCGCCGCGGCGCTGACGTCCGGTTTCAGCGCACCGATCTTGCGCAAGGCCGCATCCGCCGCGCGCTCGCCGGACTCCCACGCCCCGCCGACGGTGCCCCACTGGGTGTCATGGACGGCGTCACCGGCGAAGAACACGCTGCCGAGCGGCTCCATCAGTACCTTGCGCGCCGCCGCGCCGCCGGGCGCCGGCGCCGACATCGCGCCCAGCGCATAGGGCATGTCGTTCCAGCGCGTCGCAGTGGTGCGCTTCACCGCCTTCGCAACATCGCCGCCGAACAGCCGGGCCAGCCATTCCACCGCGAATGCCACCATCGCTGCCTCGCCGCGTGCCGACAGCTCCGCACCGAAGCCGCCTGCGACATCCATTTGGCACAGCGCCGAGCCGCCGAGATTGGCGAGCAGGAAGCCGGTTTCGCGATCGCGGCTCTGCTCAATGACGATATCGTCGCGCGACAGCCCGAGCGGATTGCCTTCCAGCTCCAAAGCAATGTGATCGTAGCTGCCAAGGGTGAGCTTGGCCGCCGCCTCCTGCTGGCGCTTCGGCAGATCGGGCGCGAACCTGATCTTGCCCGACAGCAGCGCATTGGCCGAGGCGGTGACGATGACCGCTTTGGCCGCAAGCGTGCCCGCGGGCGTCTCGACCTGCGCGTCGCGGCCGCTCCAGACGATACGCGTCACCGGCGTCGATAGCGCCACCGGCAGCCCCTCACCGAGCTTGGCGATCAACGCCCCCAGCCCCTGACGGCAGGCCGAAGGCGCGTCATGCTGGGTCATCGCCAGCAGGTCGAGAGCGGAGAGATCACGCAGGTCCTTGCCGGTGGCGGCGGGGCCGAGCAGGAATTCGGTCGTTCCCGCCCACACGCCGAGATCCTTCGGCAGCCCGTTCGCGGCCGCCATGTCGGGCTTGCCGCGCGCGGCGTCGCCGATGGCGCGGTTGGCGCGCACCAAAGTGGCGAGAAAATCCTCCATCTCGCCCGCGCGCGCATTGCGCCGCCCGATGCGGATGCGCTGGCCGCGCGGCGCGGGATAGATCTCCATGCCGACGCCGCGCGCGAGCTTGGCCGGCGCGCTGCTGTCGGCGTTATAGAGCCAGCGCGCGCCGCGATCGAACGGAACGTCGAACATGGCGGCGTCGGTCATGCAGCGTCCGCCGAGCCCGGAGGTCGCCTCGATCATCACCACCTTGCGTCCGGCCGCGGCGATGCGGCGCGCGGCGGCGATGCCGGCGGCGCCCGCGCCGATCACCACAACCTCGGTCTGGCGCGGCAGGGCTGCCGCCCGCGCGTGCCGCGCGAGAAAAGGAAGCACTGCGGCCGCCGCAGCGCCGGCCAGAACATCGCGCCGGGAAATTGTCATGTTATGGTTTCCGAAATCCGACCAAAAGCAGGAACAGGTCACGAACTTGCCGCATCAAACAGCGTCCGGCAACGGTCATGGTGAACGATCGGTGAGCAACCGCGCCGGCCTATGAACCAAATCGAAATTGCTGCCAACAACAATGATACAACAACACGTGGCCGGAACCGGCCGACCGGGGAACCACCATGGGCGTCATGCTCGACACCATCGGCAAGGTCATCGCCCGCTACCTCCAGAAGGAGGTGCCGGGTTACGAGCCTTTCACGCCCAGCGACCCGGAGCGGCTGCGCGGCCTGATCGAGCCCGGCGACGTTCTGCTGGTGGAGGGCAACAACCGCGTCTCCGGCATCATCAAATATCTGACCCAGTCGACCTGGTCCCACGCCGCGCTCTATGTCGGCCCCGTGGACGGCGCAACGGAGCCCGACGGCGAGCCGCATGTGTTGATCGAAGCCAATATCGGCGAGGGCGTCACCTCCGCGCCGCTGTCGAAATATTTGCCCTATCACACCCGCCTGTGCCGCCCGGTCGGTCTGTCCTACGAAGACCGCACCACGGTGTGCCGCTACGCCATCAACCGCATCGGCTTCGGTTACGACACCAAGAACATCGTCGACCTGATGCGCTACCTGATCCCGCTGCCGGTGCCGCAGCGCTGGCGACGGCGGATGATCGCGCTGGGCTCGGGCGACCCGACCAAAATCATCTGCTCGGCGCTGATCGCGCAGGCCTTCGGCGCCGTGCGCTATCCGATCCTGCCAAAGATCACACGCGGCGCCAGCCGGCAGGCGCGCAGGGACATCCTGCACATCCGCGATTCGTCGCTCTACATGCCGCGCGACTTCGACATCTCGCCCTATTTCGACATCGTCAAGCCGACCATCGTGCTCGGCTTCGACTACACGGCGCTGCATTGGGCCGACACCACCAAGCCGTCCGCGGAGGTGGCGGACGACGACGATCCCTTTCCAGAGGGAGTCTTCGAAACGCCTGAGGCATCGCTCGCGCCCGCCATCGTAGAAGCAGCCGCGCCGACACCGGCGGCGGGAGCCTGATCGCAGGCGGCGGATCGGCGCGCTGAACCATCGGCACTTGCGATGACTGCCCCTCATATCTAAGTCTCCGTGAGTTTGCCTCCGGAGGACCATCCATGCTCGACGCCGTGTTCAAGGCGCTGTCCCAGATCCTATCGCCGCCGATGCGTTCCATCCTGTGGAAGTCGGTCGGCCTTGCGCTGGCGCTGATCGCCGTGGTCTCGGTGCTGCTGCAGCGGCTGCTGAGCTGGCTCGCCGGCACCGGCGCGCTGTGGACCGAGGGCATGGTGGGCTCCGACTACCACTCCTTCATCACCGCTCTGTCGTGGTTTCTGTCGATCGCCGCCGGCCTCGGCATCGTGGTCGGCGCGGTAATGCTGATGCCGGCGATCACCGCGCTGGTGGCCAGCGTGTTCGTGGACGACGTCGCCGACGTAGTCGAGCGCGAGCACTATCCGGCCGAACGCCCCGGCACCGCCCAGCCGATCGGCCGCGCCATGATCGAGGGCGGCAAGACGGCGCTGCTGACGCTCGCGGTCTATCTGGTCGCACTGCCCTTCGTGTTTTTCGCCGGCGCGGGCTTCATCGTGTTCTTCGTCGCCACCGCCTGGCTGCTCGGCCGCGAGTATTTCGAACTCGCCGCCATGCGCTTCCGCACCCCGGAGGAAGCCAAGGCCATGCGCCGGGAGAACGCCGCCACGGTGTTCACCGCCGGGCTGTTCATCGCCGCCTTCGTGTCGATCCCGATCGTCAACCTCGCCACGCCGCTGTTCGGTATGGCGCTCATGGTGCACATGCACAAGCGCCTGTCGGGGCCGCGGCCCGAACTGATCGAGCCGCCGCCGCGGCCGAGCCGCCTGCCGACGGCATGATCACCCCCCTCTCTCCGCTTGCGGGAAGAGGAGGAGAGAATCACACCGTCTTTTCCGGCCAGCGGCACAGATCGTTGATGAGGCACACCTCGCAGCGCGGCTTGCGCGCGATGCAGGTGTAACGCCCGTGCAGGATCAGCCAGTGATGGGCATGGCGCTTGAACTCGGCGGGAATGATCTTATCCAGGCCGCGCTCGACCTCGAGCGGCGTTTTGCCCGGCGCGAGGCCGGTGCGGTTGCCGACGCGAAACAGATGGGTATCCACCGCGATGGTCGGCTCGCCGAAAGCGATATTGAGCACCACATTGGCCGTCTTGCGCCCGACCCCGGGCAGCGCCTCGAGCGCCTCGCGCGAGCGCGGCACCTCGCCATGATGCTGCGCGATCAGTAGCTGCGACAGCGCGATGACGTTCTTGGCCTTGGTGCGATAGAGGCCGATGGTCTTGATATACTCGCGCAGCCTGTCCTCGCCGAGCGCCACCATCTTTTCCGGCGTATCGGCCACCGGGAACAGATGCCGCGTCGCCTTGTTGACTCCGACGTCGGTGGCCTGCGCTGACAGCGCCACCGCCACCAGCAGCGTATAGGGATTGAGATGCTCGAGCTCGCCCTTGGGCTCGGGATTGGCAGTGCGGAAGCGGGTGAACGCCTCGACCACCTCCGCTTTGGTCCAAGGCCCGGAAGCGTGCCCGGAAGGGCGCACGGAACGGGGCCGCGCGGCCTTCACGGCCCGGGAGGGGCTGGCCTTCGAGGCGGATTTCGGACGGGACGTGCGGGACGTGATTGCCTTTTTTGCCATGATCCCGGTATAGGCACGATCCCGGGCGGGGAAAACCGGTTTCCCGCACGATCGGGAAAAGCGGTCAACGGTGACGCGGCATGAACGAGCCTGACGATTTCGATCCCCTCGCGACGGCGGACGCGCCGATCTTCCGCGCGACGCTGACGCCGCACCGCTCGCTCAGCCGCGGCGGCTTCCTGACGCTGATGGGCTTCGTCAGCGCCGTCAGCTTCGTCTCCGGCGCAATGTTCTGGCGAATGGGCGCATGGCCGGTGTTCGGCTTCTTCGGGCTCGACGTGCTGCTGATCTACTGGGCGTTCCGGGTGAATTTTCGGCGCGCCAACGCCCGCGAGGACATCGAAGTGACACCCTACGACATCCGCGTCCGGCGCATCAGCCATCGCGGCGACGTGATGGAATGGAGCCTCAATCCGCTGTGGGCTCGCATCGAGAAACACAGCCATCCCGAATTCGGCATTGAACGTCTCTATCTGGTCTCCGGCCGGCGGCGGCTGTCGATCGCGAGTTTCCTCGGCCCCGACGAGAAAGCGAGTTTCGCCGCGGCGCTGCAGGAGGCATTGCATGCCGCCAAGCGCGGACCGACACTCAATCCGATCACCTAACGCCACTCGCCTTCTCGCGCGGCGCGCGGGAATCGGGTGGCCCAGCCGCGACGAAGGGTCTAGATCGGGATCATGATGAACGCGATCGCAACAACCCCTCTCGACGAACTGCGGCTCGCCAAGCCCTCGAAGCAGGGCGCGGCATTGCGCGACTACGATTCGGTGCGCCGCGCCATCGGATTCATCTCGGAGCAGTGGCGAACGCAACCGACCATCGAAGCGATGGCGGACGCCGCCCATCTCACTCCCGATGAGCTGCACCATCTGTTCCGGCGCTGGGCCGGTCTCACGCCGAAGGACTTCATGCAGGCGCTGACGCTCGACCACGCCAAGCGGCTGCTGCGCGACTCCGCCAGCGTGCTCGACGCCGCCTACGATTCCGGTCTGTCGGGGCCGGGGCGGCTGCATGATCTGTTCGTCACCCATGAAGCGATGTCGCCGGGCGAATGGAAGAAGGGCGGCGCGGGGATGACTCTGCATTACGGATTTCATCCCTCGCCGTTCGGCATGGCGGCGGTGATCGCCAGTGCGCGCGGCCTTGCCGGCCTCGCCTTCGCCGACGAGGGCGACGAGATGGCGGCGCTCGCCGACATGCAGCGGCGCTGGCCGGAGGCGACCTATATCGAATCCTTCGCCGACACCGCGCCGTTCGCCAAACGCATTTTCGATTCATCGCAATGGCGGGCCGACCGGCCGTTGCGGGTGGTGCTGATCGGTACCGATTTCGAGGTGCGGGTGTGGGAGACGCTCTTGAAGATTCCGATGGGCCGCGCCGCAACCTATTCGGATGTCGCCCGCAAGATCGATTCGCCAAAGGCGTCGCGCGCCGTCGGCGCCGCGGTCGGCCGCAACCCGATCTCGTTCGTGGTGCCGTGCCATCGCGTGCTCGGCAAGGGTGGCGCGCTCACCGGCTATCATTGGGGCATCACCCGCAAGCGCGCGATGCTCGGCTGGGAAAGCGGACAGGCGGCGGGGATGTAAGCTCGTGGCTAATTGACTTTCTTCCCCTCTCCCCATAGCCCGTCGAAGACGGGCGTGAACGCCCTCTTGTGGGAGAGGGAAGACTTATCCCGCCAGATCCTTCACCGAGGCCACGGTGGAATCGGCGTTGAGGCGGTAGACCACCGGCGCGCCGGTGGCGAGTTCACGCTTGAGGATCTGCTCCGGCGACATCTTCTCCAGCACCATGATCAGCGCGCGCAGCGAATTGCCGTGCGCCACCACCAGCGTGCGCTGGCCGCGCAGCACGCAGGGCAGAATCTCCTGCACGTAATAAGGCAGCGCGCGTGCCAGCGTGTCCTTGAGGCTCTCGCCGCCGGGCGGCGGCACGTCATAGGAGCGCCGCCACACCAGCACCTGGTCCTCGCCCCATTTGGCGCGGGCGTCGTCCTTGTTGAGGCCGGACAGATCGCCGTAATCGCGCTCGTTCAGCGCCAGGTTCTTCGTCACCGGAATGCCGCTCTGGCCCATCTCGTTTAGCGCAAGATCGAGCGTCTTCTGCGCCCGGGTCAGCGCCGAGGTAAAGGCCACATCGAACGACAGGCCCTCGTCCTTGAGCCTGCGGCCGGCGGCGATGGCTTCGGTGACGCCAAGCTCGGTGAGGTTCGGGTCTTTCCAGCCGGTGAAAAGATTCTTCAGATTCCATTCGCTCTGGCCGTGGCGCACGAGCACGAGAAGACGTTCGCTCATTTCAGATTCCGGTTGCTGAGGTTTTTGCCGTATCTCACTTGTCACCGAGACCCAGCACATCGGCCATGGTGTAGAAGCCGGGTGTCTTGTCCTTGGCCCACAACGCCGCCTTGAGCGCGCCGCGGGCGAAGATCATGCGGTCTTCCGCCTTGTGTGCGAGTTCGATGCGTTCATAGGGGCCGGCGAAGACCACGGTGTGATCCCCGGTCACGGTGCCGCCGCGCAGCGTAGCAAAGCCGATGTCGCCGGGATTGCGCGGCCCGGTATAGCCGTCACGCGCGCGCACCGAGCGTTGCGCAAGATCGACGCCGCGGCCTTCCGCCGCCGCCTGCCCGAGCAGATAGGCGGTGCCCGACGGCGCATCGATCTTGTGGCGATGATGCATCTCGACGATCTCGATGTCGAAATCCTCGTCGAGCGATTTCGCCACCTGCTTCACCAGCGCCGCCAGCAGATTGACGCCGAGGCTCATATTGCCGGACTGCACCACGACGGCCTGCGACGTGACGCTTTTGATCACCGCATCGTCCGACGCCGACAGGCCGGTGGTGCCGATGACATGGACGAGGCCGCGCTGGGCAGCGATGGCGACATTGGCGATGGTCGCCGCCGGCACGGTGAAATCGAGAATGCCGTCGGCTTCCTTGGAGAGGCTCCACAAATCGCCCGACAGCGCGATGCCGTTGGCGGGCAGCCCCGCCAGCACCCCGGAATCCTGTCCCAGCAGCGCGGAGCCCGGCGCTTCCAGTGCGCCGCTCAGCACGGCGCCGGGCGTCTCGGCAATGGCGCGGACCAGAGCCCGGCCCATGCGGCCCCCGGCTCCGGCAACGATCAGGCGCATGTCAGCCATTTTCCGGCCCCCAAAAATCGGTGTTCGGTTCGTTCCGGCGGTATAGCGGCGCGAGGCCTGTTTGGGAATGGTTTACGGCGCGGGGAATGCCCTCATGGCGAGGAGCCCCTCTGCCATCCTTCGAGACGCGCAAGCTCGCTCCTCGGGATGAAGCGAAGGGATGTCCGAACCGTGAGGCCAATGCCAGGCAACCGCTCAGGGCTGCGGGCCGTCATAGCCCTCGATGATGACGATCTCGCCGTTGGAATGCGGGCCACGCGCCTTGATCAGGGCCTGATATTCCGGCGAGTGGTAGCAGGCGAGCGCGGTGGCGTAGTCCTTGAACTCGATCACCACGTTGCGCGAGCGCGCCGGCCCTTCATTCGCCTCAAAGGCGCCGCCGCGCACCACAAACCGCGCGCCGTATTTGTGAAACACCGCGCCGTTGTGCGCGACATAATCGCGCTTGTAGCCCTCGAGATCGTGAACATCCATCCGCGCGATCCAGTAACCCTTGGCCATTGGTTTCTCCCTTTTTGTTCAAGGCTTCATCACGTCATGGCCGGGTTTATCCCGGCCATCCAAAGTCTTCTTTTGCGGAAACATTGCGACGACGTGGATGCCCGGAACAAGTCCGGACATGACGACCGCGTATTGCAGGCTAGATCCCGGCTCCCTCGATCTCCGCAACAATCATCTCCGCCGCCGCCTTCGGATCGGCGGCGGCCACGATAGGACGGCCGACGACGAGATAGTCCGCGCCGGCGGCGATGGCGCGGGCCGGCGTCATCACGCGCTTCTGGTCGCCGACGTCGCTTCCCGCCGGACGGATGCCCGGCGTCACCAGCGCCATCCCGGGGCCGACGAGGCTGCGCACGGTGGCGGCTTCCTCGCCCGAGCAGACGAGACCATCGATGCCGATCGCCTGCGCCTGCCGCGCCCGCTCGGCGACCATCGCGGTGACGCCGAGGCGATAGCCGGCGGCGCGCAGATCGGCCTCGTCATAGGAGGTGAGAACGGTGACCGCGAGAATCTTCAGCGACGGCCCGCGCGCCTCCACCGCCGCCTGCATGGTCTGCGGATAGGCGTGCACGGTGAGAAAAGTCGCGCCGAGCCTGGCGATGTTCTCGACGCCCTTGGCGACGGTGTTGCCGATATCGTGCAGCTTGAGGTCGATGAAGACCTTCTTGCCGCGATCGGCGAGCTGCGACGCCAGCGCGAGACCGCCGGCATAAGCGAGCTGATAGCCGATCTTGTAGAACGTCACGCTGTCGCCGAGCCGGTCGATCAGCGCCTCGGCGGCCTCCACGCTCGAAAGATCGAGGGCGACGATCAAGCGGTCGCGGCTGTCAGGACGCGGTGACATCATGGCGTCTCATATCATCGTCTGTTGCGCGGTGGCGATCAGTTGCCGCAGCGTGGCTTTGAGAAGGGAGGCGTCGGCCGGATGGCGCAGGCGGTCCATCTCGTCGAAAGCCTGATCGGCGAACGACAGCGCCACCTGTTTCGGAATCACAGTCGCGCCGCAGCCGAGCGCAAGAATCTGGCGCAGCGCCATCAGCAACCGCAGCCCGCCGAATTTGCCGTCGGAGGCGGCGGCAAGGGCGAAGGCGCGCTCGCGGAACACCTGGCCGAAGCTCTCGTCGCGGTCGCGCACCCGCGTCACCCAGTCGATGGCGTTCTTGAGCAGCGGCGGCACCGACGAATTGTATTCCGGGCTGACGATGAGGACGCCGTGATGCGCGCCGATCATGCGCTTGAGGTTGACGGCATTGGCCGGCACGCCGGATTTCGCCTCAAGGTCGCCGTCGTAGATCGGCAGCGGATAATCGGCCAGCGAGATCAGCGTCACCTCGACATCGAGCAGCGCCAGCTCCTTCACCGCTGCGGCGGCGAGCCGCGCATTGAATGAGCCGGTGCGAAGCGAACCGGGAATGACGAGGATTTTCAGCGCGGCCATGCCGCTAGACCTAAAGCGTTTTCCAGCGCAGGGAAAGCCGGATCGTTAGCGCTGTACCGGGGGCACGGCGCGCGCGTCAGCCGTGCGAAAGGATCAGCCCTTGCGATAGACCCAGACCCGCGCTGGGGGCAGGTTCATCCAGATGCGTTGCGACGCCTGGGTGTGGACGCCCGGCAGCGATTTGGGAATCGGCGGCGCCACCGAATAGGTGAACTGGATGAAGGGCGCGCCCGGCTCCAGCTTGTGGAAGGCATCGCGCAACAGCTTCATGCGGATCATCATCGGCTTGGTGACGAGCGGCAGGCCGGACACCATGGCGACAGCCGGCTCACTCATGTCCGCCAGCGTCTTGCCGAGCGCATAGGCGTCGCCCTGAACCACCGTGGCCTGCGGATAGCGCTCGCGCAGCAGGGCGCAGAAGCCGGGATCGAACTCCACCAGCACCAGCCGCTTCTCGGCGACCCCGTGCTCGATCAGCGCATCGGTGATCGCGCCGGTGCCGGGGCCGAGTTCGATCACCGGGCCGTCGGCGTGCGGATCGACATGGCGGGCCATGGTGCGCGCCAGCGCCTTGCTCGAGGGCATCACCGCGCCCATGTGCAGCGGCTTTTCAATCCAGGAGCGGAGAAAGCGGACCTCATCGTCGAGACGAAGCGGCTTTTTCAGCGCACGCGCGGAGGATTGAGGAGCCATGGTGCGTCCGGTGAGCGTCCAATGAGCCGACTAGTAAAACGTCCAGCGAATGTCGTCCGTCAGCATCGCCGTCCAACGTCGCCGGGAAGGCGCGCCTCGTACGGAGATATCCGGGAAACCCCGCTTTTGCCGCGCGGCCCGGGACCGGGCCAGCGTCAAATTTTCTTCATAAAGGGGTACAGGCACAAGCAAAAACCGTCAAGGACGGCTCATCGGCGTTACGACGTGCCGGCGCGACTGGCAAAAAAATCCTTGACCGTCTTGAAGAAGCCGGCCGCCTCGGGCTGGGTCTCGCCCGACGATAGCTTCTCGAACTCCGCCAATAGCTCTTTCTGCTTCTTGGTGAGGTTCTGCGGGGTTTCCACCGCCACCTGGACGTACATGTCGCCCTTCTGCCGGGAACGCAACACAGGCATGCCTTTTCCGCTGATGCGGAAGCGGCGGCCGGACTGGGTGCCGGGCGGCACCTTGACCTTGGTCTGGGCCTTGTCGATGGTCGGCACTTCGAATTCGCCGCCCATCGCCGCCGTCACCATGGACACCGGGACGCGGCAATGCAGATCGGCGCCGTCGCGCTGGAAGAACTTGTGCGCGGCGATGGCGAGGAAGATGTAGAGATCGCCCGGCGGGCCGCCCTGCACCCCCGCCTCGCCCTCGTTGGCCAGGCGAATCCGGGTACCGTCCTCGACGCCCGCAGGAATGTTCACCGACAGCGAACGGTCGCGGGTGACGCGGCCGGAGCCGGAGCACGCGCCGCACGGGGTCTCGATGGTCTGGCCGCGGCCCTGGCAGCCCGGGCAGGTGCGCTCCAGGGTGAAAAAGCCCTGCGCCTGACGCACGCGGCCGGCGCCGCCGCACATGGCGCAGGTTTTGGGCTTGGTGCCGGCCTTGGCGCCGGTGCCCGAACAGGTCTCGCAGGTGACCGCGACGGGAATGTCGATCTGCGCGGTTTTGCCGGAGAAGGCTTCCTCCAGCGTGATGTCCATGTTGTAGCGCAGGTCCGCGCCGCGCTCACGGCCGCCCCGGCCGCCGCGCTGCCCGGCCATGCCGAACAGGTCCTCGAAAATATCGGAGAACGAAGAGGCGAAGCCCGCGCCGAACCCGGCACCGCCTCCCATGCCGCCCTGCTCGAACGCCGCGTGGCCGAACCGGTCATAGGCGGCGCGCTTCTGGCTGTCCTTGAGAACCTCGTAGGCCTCGTTGATTTCCTTGAAGCGGACCTCGCTGCTCTTGTCGCCCGGATTCTTGTCCGGGTGCCACTTCATCGCGAGCTTGCGAAAGGCGGACTTCAGTCCGGCTTCGTCGACGGTGCGTTCGACTTCCAGCGTCTCGTAATAACAGGCCTTGGTGGACATTCAGATCGATCCGTCAAACACGCTGTGCCCTCTTCCCATACGGGAGAGGCTGCCGAGCGAGCGCCAGCGAGAGAGGCGGGGGAGGGTCATGACAACGAGCATGAAACCACAGCGAAGTTTTTCATAGGTCACCCCTCACCCGGTCCCTTGCTTCGCGCGGGACCACCCTCTCCCACAAGGGGAGAGGGCAACAAGGTTTGTTACGCGGACTTTTTGTCGGTCTTGTCGTCGTCGACCTCGGTGAACTCGGCGTCGACGACATCGTCCTTCGCGGCATCCCGGGCGGCATCCGCCTCGGCCTGCTGCGTGTACATCGCCTCGCCAAGCTTCATGGAGGCCTGCGCCAGCGTGCTGCTCTTGGCCTTGATGGCTTCGGAGTCATCACCCTTCAAGGCTTCCTTGAGGTCGGCCAGCGCATCCTCGATGGCCTTGCGGTCACCATCGCCGATCTTGGCGCCATGCTCGGCCAGCGCCTTCTCGGTGGAGTGCACCAGTCCGTCGGCATGGTTCTTGGCGTCGACCGCCTCGCGGCGCTTCTTGTCCTCGGCCGCGTTGGCCTCGGCGTCCTTGACCATCTTCTCGATGTCGGCGTCCGACAAACCGCCGGAGGCCTGGATGCGAATCTGCTGCTCCTTGCCCGTGGCCTTGTCCTTGGCCGACACGTTGACGATGCCGTTGGCGTCGATGTCGAAAGTGACCTCGATCTGCGGCATGCCGCGCGGCGCCGGCGGAATGCCCATGAGATCGAACTGGCCGAGAATCTTGTTGTCGGCCGCCATCTCGCGCTCGCCCTGGAAGACGCGGATCGTCACCGCGTTCTGGTTGTCTTCCGCGGTCGAGAACACCTGGCTCTTCTTGGTCGGGATCGTGGTGTTGCGCTCGATGATGCGCGTGAACACGCCGCCCAGCGTCTCGATGCCGAGCGACAGCGGCGTGACGTCGAGCAGCAGCACGTCCTTGACGTCGCCCTGCAGCACGCCGGCCTGGATCGCGGCACCAATCGCCACCACTTCGTCCGGGTTGACGCCCTTGTGCGGCTCCTTGCCGAAGAACTGCTTCACCACTTCCTGGATCTTGGGCATGCGGGTCATGCCGCCGACCAGCACCACCTCGCCGATTTCGCCGGCCGAGAGGCCCGCGTCCTTCAGCGCTTTGCGGCAGGGCTCGATGGTCTTCTGCACCAGATCGTCCACCAGCGCCTCGAACTTGGCGCGGGTCAGCTTCATGGTCAGATGCTTCGGACCCGAGGCGTCCGCCGTGATGAACGGCAGGTTGATTTCGGTCTGCGTGGTCGACGACAGCTCGATCTTGGCCTTTTCAGCGGCTTCCTTCAGGCGCTGCAAAGCGAGCTTGTCGTTGCGCAGGTTGATGCCCTGCTCCTTCTGGAATTCGTCGGCCAGATAGCTGACGAGGCGCATGTCGAAGTCTTCGCCGCCGAGGAAGGTGTCGCCGTTGGTCGACTTCACCTCGAACACGCCGTCGCCGATCTCCAGGATCGACACGTCGAAGGTGCCACCCCCGAGGTCGTAGACCGCGATGGTGCCGGCCTTCGACTTGTCGAGACCATAGGCCAGCGCGGCCGCGGTCGGCTCGTTGATGATGCGCAGGACTTCAAGGCCCGCGATCTTGCCGGCGTCCTTGGTGGCCTGGCGCTGGGCGTCGTTGAAATACGCGGGAACGGTGATGACCGCCTGATCGACCTTCTGGCCGAGATGGGCTTCCGCGGTCTCCTTCATCTTCTGAAGGATGAAGGCGGACACCTGCGAGGGCGAATAGGTCTGGCCGTCGGCCTCGACCCAGGCATCGCCGTTCGACGCCTTCACGATCTTGTAGGGGACAAGCTTCTTGTCCTTTTCGACCGTCGGATCGTCGTAGCGGCGGCCGATCAGGCGCTTGACGGCGAAAATGGTGTTTTCAGGATTGGTAACCGCCTGGCGCTTGGCCGGCTGGCCGACGAGGCGCTCGCCATCGTCGGTGAGGGCCACGATGGACGGCGTCGTCCGCATGCCCTCGGCATTCTCGATAACCTTCGGCGTTTTGCCGTCCATCACGGCGACGCACGAATTCGTGGTGCCGAGATCGATCCCAATGACCTTTCCCATGGTCTTCTCATCCTTCTTTTGCGGCAGGTTGGCAGGGCCCTGACGGCGCCTCTCTCCGAACCCCCAAAATATCAAATGTTCGCGACATCCCGCGACGCTCCGCCTCATATAGGAGAGGGCCATGGGGCCGCAAGGACCGGCGGTTGCCAACGACGCGGAAAATCGGCACGGGCCGCCCGGGGCGAAAAAAATCCGCCGAAAATCAGCGCCCGCGTGCCAAAGCCGTGATCCTCGCCGGGTCATCATCGACCCCGGAGCGGACCGGGCCTTGCAGCATCCTCCGGCGCAGCTGCGTCCTTGCGGCGATCGCATCAATTTGCGACGATTTGGCCTTGATCCGCCCGCCAGCCAGCGCAGTCCATGGCACGATGGCGAACCGGCCGCGACACCGGCGGTTGCCGGCCCCTCGCCATCGACCATTTCGCCCTCGACCATCGAACCGCCTCAATACGACACCAGTCAGGTCTCATGAAAAGCACTGTTCGCGCGCTCGTCCTCGCCGCATCGATTGCCGCAGGCGCCCCTGCTCTCGCCGCCGACCCGGTGTTTCCACCGGGCTCGCGCGTCGGCCTCGTGCCCGCGGAGGGCATGAGCGTGGCCCGGGATTTTTCCGGC
>JAFKES010000194.1 GCA_017308495.1 Afipia sp. | reverse complement strand
ATCTCGGTATTCGAGAACCTGATTCAGATCGTCTGCCTGCTCTTCGCCTGGGCGCTGGTGATCATCGCCTTCTTCATTCTGGCGATCCAGCTCTTTGTCACCCTCATCGAGTTCAAGCTCTCGACGCTCGCCGGCTTCGTGCTGATCCCTTTCGGTCTGTTCGGCAAGACGGCCTTCATGGCCGAGCGGGTGCTCGGCAACGTCATCTCGTCAGGAATCAAGGTACTGGTGCTTGCCGTCATCATCGGTATCGGCTCGACGCTGTTTTCGCAGTTCACGCAGAGTGCCAGCGCGCAGACGCTGACTGTCGATCAGGCCATGGCCATCGTGCTGGCCGCGCTGTCGTTGCTCGGTCTCGGCATCTTCGGTCCCGGCATCGCCAATGGTCTCGTCTCCGGCGGTCCGCAGCTTGGCGCGGGCGCCGCCGTGGGAACCGGCCTTGCTGTCGGGGGCGCGGCAGTGGCTGCCGCTGGAGCGGCGGGCCTGGCCGCCAAGGGAGGAGCAGCAGCCATCTCGGGCGGCGCGGCAGCCGTTCGTGGTGGCGCCACGGCCGCAGGTAGCGCTTCGTCAGCCTACACCCTTGGTTCTCTCGGGCAGTCTGGCGCATCCGGCGTGGCCTCCGGCCTTGGTGGCGTCGCGCGCGCCGCCGGCTCTGCCGTCGCATCACCGCTACGCCGCGCCGCCGCCCGCGCTGGCGAGAGCGTCAAATTAAGCAACGCTGATGGCGCGAAAGCCGGATTCGCCATGACAGGCGGCGCCTCGACCATCGGAACGGTCGGGGGCGCCCCTGCAGCCGATGCCTCATCCGCTGAAAGCCAGACAACTGTACGCGGCGGCGCGCCCGATTGGGCAAGGCGTATGAAGCGCCATCAGGCCGTGAGTCACGGCGTCAGTGCCGCTGCTCACGCCGTCCGCTCCGGCGACAGCCACGGCTCCGGCTCCTCCGTCAACCTCTCCGAAAGCGATCGCTCATGAACCTGTTTCGACGACCCGCCGCGCATTACGGCAAGACACCGCAACCCGAGACGCCCTATCAGAAGGCCGCCCAAATCTGGGACGAGCGCATCGGTTCCGCTCGCGTCCAGGCGAAGAACTGGCGATACATGGCCTTCGGATCGCTGATCCTGTCGGCCGGCTTCGCCGCCGCGCTCGTCTGGCAATCCGCGCGCGGGACCGTCGTGCCGTGGGTGGTGCAGGTCGACAATCTCGGCCAGGCGCAATCCGTCGCGGCCGCTACGGCTGACTATCGCCCGACCGATCCGCAAGTGGCCTGGCATCTCGCCCGCTTCGTCGAACAGGTCAGGAGTATTCCAGCCGATCCGATCATCGTCCGGCAGAACTGGCTGCGCGCCTATGAATGGACCACTGATCGCGGCGCGGCCGCGCTCAACGACTATGCCCGCGCCAACGACCCCTTCGCCAAGGTCGGCAAGCAGCAGATCGCGGTGGAAGTCTCTAGCGTCATCCGCGCTTCGGCGGATTCCTTCCGCGTTGCCTGGACTGAGCGTCGCTACGAGGACGGCAAGCTTTCTGCGACCGAGCGCTGGACCGCGATCCTGACCATCGCGGTTCAACCGCCGCGCGACGCCGAACGGCTCAAGGCCAATCCGCTCGGCATCTACATCAACGCAATCTCATGGTCGCGGGAGATGAGCCAATGATCGGGTCGACGATCCGCAAAGGCGGGCCGCCGTCTTTCCGTAAATCCGCAATCGCGGCTTTGCTGCTTTCCGCAAGCGCGCTTGCGGGCTGCGCCAGCAAACCGCCGGAGATCAGCTACGATTCAAGCGTGCCGCCTTTGCCCGCTGTTTCGGCCGCCGTCACCGATGATCGGCCGAAGCCGTTGCATGTCCCACCAGCCTGGATGCCTGCGCGTGGAGGCGCCGCCGCAGGCACCCCGACAGCCCGCGTCGAGAACGCCAACGTCGCCGCCCGCGTTCAGCCGCGCCGCGAAGGCTATTACAACGCCATCCAGATTTATCCATGGTCGGATGGTGCGCTCTACCAAGTCTATGCCGCGCCGGGGCAGATCACCGACATCGCGCTTGAGCCCGGCGAAAGCTTGACCGGCGCAGGCCCGATCGCGGCGGGCGATACCGCGCGGTGGATCATCGGCGACACCGAGAGCGGCAGCGGCGTCACCCGGCGCGTCCATGTGCTGGTGAAACCCTCGCGCGCCGACATCACCACCAATCTCGTCGTCACTACCGACCGGCGCACCTACATGCTCGAACTGCGCTCCGGCCAGAAGCC
>JAFKES010000041.1 GCA_017308495.1 Afipia sp. | reverse complement strand
ATCACGGCGATGCCGCGGTTGACTTTCGGCCGGGTCGAACTGATTGACGGCATCGGCCTCGTGCCGGTGGTGATGGGGCTGTTTGGCGTCGCCGAAGTCCTGCTCAACATCGAGCAGGTTTTGAAGCGGGATATCATCGACACCAAGATCTCGCAGCTTCTGCCGAACCGGGAGGAATGGAAGGCCAGCGCCGGGCCGGTGGGGCGCTGCACGGTGCTCGGTTTCTTTCTTGGCATCCTGCCAGGCGGTGGCGCGGTGGTGGCGTCGTTCGCGTCCTATGCGCTGGAAAAGCGGCTGTCCAAAACGCCGGAGCGTTTCGGTCATGGCGCGATCGAGGGCGTCGCGGGGCCGGAGGCGGCCAACAACGCGGCGGCCGGGGGCGCCTTCATTCCGCTGATGACGTTAGGGATTCCACCGAATGTGGTGATGGCGCTGCTGCTCGGCGCTTTCGTCATTCACGGGCTTCAGCCGGGGCCGCTGATGATCACCCAGAACCCGAGCCTGTTCTGGGGCATCATCGCCAGCATGTATATCGGCAACATCATGCTGCTGATCCTGAACCTGCCGCTGATCGGCATGTGGGTCCAGTTGCTTCGCTTGCCCTATAACGTGCTGTTCCCTCTGATCCTGCTCTTCACCATCGTCGGCGTCTATTGCAGCAGCAACAACGTTTTCGACGTCTATGTGATGATCGGGTTCGGGGCCATCGGCTATCTGATGCGTAAGTTCGGTTACGAGCCGGCGCCGCTGGTGCTCGCCTTCGTGCTGGGGCCGCTGCTGGAGAACAACCTGCGCAAGTCGCTGATCCTGTCCCAGGGCGATCTGATGACCTTCGTGGAGCGTCCGATCTCTGCGATCTGCCTCGCCGTCGCCGCGGTCCTGCTGATCGCGCCGCTGTTGCCGGCTCTGCGCCGGAAGCGCGACGCGGTTGCGCTGGACGAAGGGGCGTGAGCGGGGCGTTCACGCCGGCCCGCCCTGGCGCCGGGGGCAGGGCTGACGGCAAAGCCATCTGGTCCGGATGGTCGGACGCGGCGGGCTGAAACCGTTGGAGCGTTTTCTGTTTCGATGGCAACGAGGCCTGTCATGGCCGGCTATAGTCTGTCCAAGACGGACCCAGACGCGCTTGTGAGCCGGCAATCCATCCTCTTGAGGCAACTATTCCTTTCGATGGATGTGCGGGTCATCGGCGAGCGGAAGCGACGCCATTTTCCGAACGGCTATGGCCGCGCATGACGATTCCGCCTCTAGCAAACCGCTCCCCAAATGAAATGCCCGGCACAAGGCCGGGCATGACGAGGCGCGAGGCGGGGAGCCAGCGGAACTGGTGTCTGCTTCAACGATGTTGAAGCAGACACCAGTCGTCTTTTATTTGAGCATGATCTTTTCCGAAAACCGGTGCCCGCTTTTCGGGATCATGCACTAGCCGCCCTTGCCCATTTCCTTGAAGTACTTCATCGCGCCGGGATGGAACGGAATCGGCGAACGTTCCTGCACCTGGTTGTCCATCGAGAAACTCTCGGCTTCCTTGTGCACGGCGACGATGTCGGCCTTCTTTTCCACCAGCGTCTTGACGATGTTGTAGGCGTCCTGATCGCTCATCTTGTCGTTGGTCAGGATCAGGTTCCAGACCTCGGTGTTCTTGTTGTCCTTGTCGAGGCCCGGATAGGTTCCGCCCTTGATGATGCCGGCGCTGTACAGCTTGCCGTACTTCGCGTTCATCTTGTCCACCAGGTCGGCGTGGTCCACCAGCTTCATCTTGAGGCCGGGGGTCGCGGCGAGATCGGTGATCGAGGCGGTCGGCAGGCCGCCGACCCAGAAGAACGCATCGATCTTGCCGTCCTTGATGGCGTTAACCGATTCGGCGACGCTGAGTCGCTCGCGCTTCATGTCCTTGTCCTTGTCGAGACCGGCGGCCTCGATGACGCGGAAAGCCATCACCTCGGTGGCGCTGCCCGGCGAACCGGTCGACACCCGCTTGCCTTTCATGTCGGCGATGGAGTTGATGCCGCTGCCCTCAAGGGTAACGGCATGCATGCGGTTCGGATAGACCACCAGCAGCGCCTGCAGCGGGATCTTGCCGCTCTTGAATTTGTCCACGCCCTTGAACGCGTCGAGGGCGGCGTCCGCCATCGAGAAGCCGAGTTCGCTCTGACCGGTGCCGATCAACTTGAGATTGTCCACCGAGCCGCCGGTGACCTCGGCGGTGGCCTGCATGTTCGGCAGGTTTTTCGTCAGCACGTTGGCGATGGCGCCGCCAAGCGGATAGTACACGCCGCCGGTGCCGCCGGTGCCGATCGACATGGTTTTCTGCTGGGCGTGGGCGCTCAAGGCCAATCCGGCCGACAGCGCCATCCCCATTGCCATCGCCAGCGCGGCACGTGTGGTTCTTCTGATCATCAATAGTCCTCCCAGTCTGGATTCTCAGGCGGGTCGCTGGATCGCCGGCCCTTTTGCCTGCCACAACAATACTCCCAACCCGATCAAGACGCCGGGAGCATAAGTGTAGTCGATGTCGCGACCAATCGCCGCTTCGATCAGAGCCTCGATCAGGCTCGGAAACACCAGCAGCAGGCCGGAGAGTGTCAGCAAGGCGCGCTCGGCGAGCGTGGTCTTGCGCAACGCCCAGCCCTGCGCCGCCGCCGCCAGCGCCATCAGCCCGAGCGTGGTCTTGATGGTGATGCTGACGATGTCGATCCACGATCCGCCCTTCGGCACGTTCAGCAATAGGCCGACGCCTTGCGGATCGAGCACGAACACGAACGGCACCAGGAACGCGGGGAGGGTGTATTTCCACGATTGCAGCGTGGTCCGGTAAGGATCGCCGCCGGTGATGGCGGCGGCGGCGAACGGCGACAGCGCCGTCGGCGGCGACACTTCGGACAGCACCGCGTAGTAGAAGATGAACATGTGCGCGGCGTAGTCCGGCACGCCGAGCTTGATCAGCGCCGGGGCGGCGATCACCGCACAGATGATGTAGGACGCCGTCACCGGTACGGCGAGGCCGATGATCCACACGATCAGCGAGGTGTAGATCGCGGTCAGCAGCAGGCTGCCGCCGGCGTAGGAAATCACGATCGACGAGAATTTCAGCCCGAGGCCGGTGAGGGTGACGATGCCGACCACGATGCCCGCCGAGGCGCAGGTGGTGGCGGCGTTGAGCGCACCGATCGAGCCGTCGGCCAGCGCGCGCTTGAGCTTGGGCGGGAACAGCGCGGTGTCCTTGCGCAGGAAGCTCAGCACGAAGGTGGTGACGATGGCGTAGAATACCGACAGCATCGGCGAGTAGCCGATCACCATGAAGAACACCACGGCGATGAGTGAGATGAAGTGGAAGCCGTAGCGTCGGGTCATCTCGCCCAGCGACATCTCGGGCTTGAAAGAGACGTCGCGCGCCCCGAAGCGCCGCGCATCCAGTTCCACCATGACCAGCAGCGACAAATAATAAAGACAGGTCGGGATGGTCGCCATCCAGATCACGTCGAGGTAGCTGATCTTGAGAAATTCGGCGATCAGGAACGCGGCCGCGCCCAGGACCGGCGGCGACAGGATGGCACCGAGGCCGCCCGCGGCGAGCAGGCCGCCCGCGGCGTTCTTCTCGAAGCCGGCTTTCTGCATCATCGGATAGGCGACGGTGCCGATCATCACGGTGGTGGCGACGCCCGAGCCGGACGGCCCGCCGAGCAGGAATGACGACAGCACCACGGTGCGCCCGGCGCTGTTGGCCTTGCCGCCCATCAGCGCCAGCGAGAAGTCGATGAAGAACTTGCCGGCGCCCGATTGCTGGAGGAAGGCGCCGAAGATGGTGAACAGGATGATCAGCGTGGCGGACACGTCCACCGCGACGCCGAAGATGCCTTCGAGCGTGATGAACAGGTGCCCCACCAGCCGCGACAGGTCGTAGCCGCGATGGGTCCACGGGGCGGGCAAATGCGGGCCGAGCATCGCATAGGCGATGAACAGCACCGCAACGACCGGCATGATCAGGCCGGTGGTGCGCCGCGTGGCCTCGAGCACCAGGATGATGAAGATCACGCCGACGACGACGTCCAAATGGTCCGGCGTGGTGGCGCGGTCGGTGAAGTCGTCGCCGCCCCACAGCGCGTAGGCGATGGTCGCCACCGCGATCAGGCCAGGAATGACGTCCCACCACCGCACCCGGTTGCGAAAGCGCGCGGCCAGCGGAAACAGCAGGAAGCTCAGGAGCAGGGTGAAGGCGACGTGGACGTAGCGCAGTTCCTGGGTCGGGACGATGGCGTAGGCCGCATAGAGATGAAACAGGCTCATCGCTACGGCGATGTAGGCGACGATCTCGCCGGTCAGGCCGCCCAGCCGGTTTGTCGCACCCTCATCGGCTTCGATGAATTCCTCGGCTTTGCGCAAAGCCTCGTCGGAAATGACCGACGGGTTATCCTCCGGCGGCAAGTTGACCGTCGTCATCTCGTCTTTCTCCCCACCGCCCTTTCATGGTGAAGGGCTTATGCGACCGGCCGGCGCACGGCCGCGGTCATTGGTTGACGGCATTCATGCGTGTTTGGCCGAGGAAGGCAAGGATTCCTTGGTCGAGGGTGGTAAATCTGCGATTTTTCCAGCAAAAACATCTATTTGCTTGACGGTGGTCGTGCCGGTCCGGCCGGGACGCAGGGCTGACGATCGGTAATCCAGTCCATCGTCGCGGTCCGTTGCAGCCAGAGCTTTGCGCGTCGGATCTCGCGCCGTTGTGCCGGAATTTTGAATTGACATTGAATAAGTGAGTGCTTACTCACAAGCGCCATGAGCCTCGCACCGAGATTGAGCAGCGATCTTCGACGGGAACTGATCCTCGAAGCGGCGAGGGGCTGTTTCGCGCGTTATGGATATTCAGGCACTACCACCAAGAGCGTGGCCCAGGCTGCTCATATCTCCGAAGGGCTGCTGTTCAAGCATTTCCCCACCAAGGCGGCGCTCTATGCCGACATTCTGGCGGAGGCGTGCGAAGCCGATCCCGAGTTCCTCCGGCTTCTCGGGCTGGAACCTTCAACGGGCACGCTGGTTGTGCTCATCCGCGAGATGGTTGCCCATTTGCTGGAAGGGACCGAAAGCCCCGATCAGGAAGAGGCTCAGCGCTTGAGGCTGCTGGCTTCAAGTCAGCTGAACGACGGGGAGTTCGCTCGGCTTCTTTTCGCCAAGATCGGCGACTTGATCGCGCCGGTGTTCAATGCATCGCTGGAAAAAGCGATTGCCGCGGGGGACTGCGCGCCGGTCGAGGGCAATCCGATCAATCTGTTCTGGTTTTCCCATCAGGTCGTTCACATGATCGCGCTCATGAGACTCCCGCCGACGCCGCCCTTGCCGCTGCCGGCCCTGCCGGAACTCTCGCGTCAGGTGTGTCTGTTTATCCTGCGGGGAATCGGATTAACAGCAGACGCCATCTCATCCCACATCAATTCCGCCGTTTTGTCGCCATTGCCGGTGACGGCCCGCATCGCTGAAAGCACATAACATGGACGCCAAGATTTCGTCGTCTGAGCAAACCCCTGCCCCAGGCGAGAAGCCTCCCGTCCGCCCGGTCAGGACGCGCCGCTGGTTCATTATCGTCGGCGCGGCGCTCGTCGTTCTTGTGGGATTGATCTGGGGCTTCAACGCCTTTCGCAATCACATGATCGCGCAGTTCTTCAAGAACAACAAACCGCCGCCGACCGTGGTCAGCGTCGCCGAGGCCAAGTCGGAAGTGCTGCCGAACCTGCTCACCGGCGTCGGCGATCTCGCCGCCGTGCAGCAGGTGGACGTGACGGCGGACGTGTCCGGCCGCGTCACCGATATCCTCTTCACGCCCGGCACCCATGTGAAGGCCGGGGATCCGCTGATCCAGCTTTTCGATGCGCCGGACCAGAGCGATCTCGCCAGCTACAAGGCGCAAACGCTGGCCGCCTCGCTGGCGCTCGACCGTGCCAAGGCGCTTGCCGCCCGCCAGTTCGGACCCCAGGCGACAGTGGATCAGGCCCAGGCAGCGTTCGATCAGGCATCGGCATCGGTGGCGCGCACCGAGGCGATCATCTCGCAAAAGCGGATCGTCGCGCCGTTCGAGGGTGACCTCGGCGTGCGCCGCGTCAATCTCGGGCAGTATCTCAGCACCGGAACGCAGATCGTTTCGCTGACCGACCTGTCGAAGCTGTTCCTGAACTTCACGGCGACGGAAAAGGATCGCTCCGTGCTCGCGGTCGGCCAGCCGGTTCGTATCGTGGTCGATGCCTATCCGGGCCGTACCTTCGAGGGCAAGATTACGACCATCGAGCCTCAGATCAGCGCCGATACCCGCAACGTGCGGATTCAGGCCACGCTGGAAAATCCGGAACGGATTCTCAAACCCGGCATGTTCGCAAGCACGACGGTGGAGCTTACGCCGCTGCCGGCGGTGGTGACGGTGCCCGAAACGGCCGTGGACTACACGCTCTATGGCGACTCCGTATGGCGCATCAACGAAAAGAAGACCGAAGACGGCAAGACCGAACTGACCGCCGACCGCACCTTCGTGAAGACGGGTGCGCGCGTGCGCGGCCGCGTCGTGATCGACGGCAGCCTCAAGCCCGGCGACAGGGTGGTCGCGGTGGGACAGCTCCGGCTGCAGTCGGGCTCCGCCGTGTCGATCTCGCCGAATCCCCCGCCGCCGGTCCCCGACAAGGCGCCCCGTAACTGACACCCTGATCCGGAGCGCCGCATGGCCTTCACCGATATTTTCATCAAGCGGCCGGTGCTGTCGCTGGTCGTCAGCCTGCTGATCCTGCTGATCGGTTTCAAGGCGGTGACGAGCCTCGGCATCCGGCAATATCCGAAGCTGTCGAACACCGTCATCACCGT
This sequence comes from Afipia sp., assembly GCA_017308495.1. Lineage (GTDB taxonomy): Bacteria > Pseudomonadota > Alphaproteobacteria > Rhizobiales > Xanthobacteraceae > Afipia. The sequence continues at coordinate 7,713 of JAFKES010000041.1, read as the reverse complement.
GACGACGTCGTATCCCGGCGCGTCCCCCGACCTGATGCAGGGCTTCATCACCCAGCCGATCGAGCAGGCGGTGGCGTCGGCGGAGGGTGTGGACTACATCACCTCGTCGTCGGTGCAGGGCACCAGCACGATCTCGGTCTACATCAAGCTCAACGTCGAGCCCAATTTCGCGCTCACCGAAGTGATGTCCAAGGTCAATTCGGTCCGCTATCTGATCCCGAAGGAATCCAACGACCCCGTCATCACCAAATCGACGGGCCAGACCACGGCCGTAATGTATATCGGCTTCTCCAGCGACGAGCTGACCGGTCCACAGATTTCCGACTATCTCGCGCGCGTGGTGCAGCCAATCCTGTCCACGGTCGATGGCGTCGCCTCCGCCGACATTCTCGGCGCCCAGACGCTGGCCACTCGCATCTGGCTCGATCCGGCGCGCATGGCAGGTCGCAACGTCTCGCCGGAAGACGTCGCGGCCGCGATCCGCGCCAACAACTTCCAGGCCGCAGCCGGTCAGGCCAAGGGCTATTTCATCGTCTCCAACGTCACCACCAATACCGACCTCACCAACATCGACCAGTTCAAGCGCATGACGGTGAAGTCGAAGGACGGTGGCTTCGTTCGCCTCGAAGACATCGCCGTGGTCGAACTTGGCGCGCAGAGCACCGATTCGAGCGTGTCGCTGAGCGGCCAGCACGCGATCTTCATCGGCGTGCAGGCGACGCCGCAGGGCAACCCCCTCACCATCGTCAAAGGCGTGCGTGCGCTGTTTCCGGAAATGGAGCGTAACCTGCCGCCGTCGCTGAAAATGACAGTGGCCTACGATTCGACCAAGTTCATCCAGTCTTCCATCAATGAGGTGCGCGACACCCTGATGGAGGCGGTGGTCATCGTCGTCATCGTGATCTTCCTGTTCCTGGCGTCGTTCCGTTCGGTCGTCATTCCCGTCGTCACCATTCCGCTATCGCTGGTCGGCGCCTGCATCCTCATGCTCGTCATGGGCTTCACGCTCAACCTGCTGACGCTGCTGGCGATGGTGCTCGCCATCGGCCTTGTGGTGGATGATGCCATCGTGGTGGTGGAAAACATCCACCGCCATCTGGAAGAGGGGAAGACACCAGTCGAAGCCTCTCTGATCGGCGCACGCGAGATCGTCGGTCCGGTCATCTCCATGACCATCACGCTCGCGGCGGTGTACGCGCCGATCGGCTTCCTCGGCGGCCTGACCGGCGCGCTGTTCCGCGAATTCGCCTTCACGCTTGCGGGGGCGGTCATTATCTCGGGCGTGGTCGCGCTGACGCTGTCGCCGATGATGTGTTCGGTGTTCCTCAAGGGCGGCGGCCATCAGGGGCGTTTCGCAAAGCTCGTCGACAAGGTGTTCAGCAGGCTGACGGCCTGGTACGGTCGCATGCTCGACCGCTCGCTGAACTACCGGCCGATCACGGTGATGTTCGCCGCGACGATCCTCGGTCTCGTCGCCTTCATGTACATGAACACCAACAAGGAACTGGCCCCGGAAGAGGACCAGGGCATCCTGTTCTCGGTGGTGAAGGCACCGCAATACGCCAACATCGACTACACCGACTTCTACGGCGAGAAGCTCGACGAAGTGCTTGCCAAGTTTCCCGAGACCGACCTGCGCTTCATCATCAACGGCACCAGCGGACCGAACAACGGCATCGCGGGCATGATTCTGAAGCCGTGGGACGAGCGCAAGCGTTCGTCGCTGACCCTGAAGCCGCTGGTGCAGGCCGAACTCAGCAAGATCGAGGGCGTCAACGCCTTCGCCTTCAACCTGCCGGCGCTGCCCGGCGGTCCCGGCGGTCTGCCGATCCAGATGGTCATCAATTCGACCAGCGGTTTCCAGAACGTCTACGAGCAGATGGAGAACCTGAAGAAGGCGGCGCGTGACAGCGGCCTGTTCATCGTCGCGGACAGCGACCTCGCCTTCAACCAGCCGGTGGTGGCCGTCAAGATCGACCGTTACAAGGCGGCCGACCTCGGCATCAACATGCAGGCGGTCGGCACCACGCTGGCGACCCTGCTCGGTGGCAACTACGTCAACCGGTTCAATCTGCAGGGCCGTTCCTATCAGGTCATTCCACAGGTGCCGCGCGCGCTCCGGCTGACGCCGGAATCCCTCGGCAACTATTATGTGCCGACGTCGAGCGGCAATCTGGTGCCGCTGTCCACCATCGTCACCATCGAGACCTCGACCAATCCGAACGCGCTGACCCATTTCAACCAGCTCAATTCGGCGACGTTCCAGGCGGTGGCGATGCCGGGCGTGACCGTCGGCAAGGCGGTGGAATTCCTGGAGGAGCAGGCCAAGCAGTTGCCTGCCGGCTTCAGCCACGACTATCTCGCGGATTCCCGCCAGTACGTGCAGGAAGGCAACCAGCTCGCCGTGACCTTCGTGTTCGCGATCATCATCATCTTCCTGGTGCTGGCGGCGCAATTCGAGAGCCTGCGCGACCCGCTGGTGATTCTGATCTCGGTGCCGATGGCGATCTCCGGCGCGCTGGTCCCGCTGTTCTTCGGGCTCGCGACCATCAACATCTACACCCAGGTCGGCCTCGTCACTCTGATCGGTCTGATCAGCAAGCACGGCATCCTGATGGTGGAGTTCGCCAACGAACTGCAGTTGAAGGAAAAGCTGGATCGTCGCAGCGCCATCGAGCAGGCGGCGCGGGTGCGGCTGCGGCCGATCCTGATGACCACGGCGGCGATGGTGGCGGGCCTGCTGCCGCTGCTGACGGCGAGCGGCGCCGGCGCGGCCAGCCGCTTCTCGATCGGCATCGTGGTGGTGGCCGGCATGTCCATCGGCACGCTGTTCACGCTGTTCGTGCTGCCGGCGGTCTATACGCTGCTCGCGACCGACCACCGAGCGTCGGCGGAGTCGGAGCGCGCCAAGAACATCGAGAAGTACGAACTCAGCCTGACCTGACCGGGGGCCTCTTTCTCTTCCCGCATTTGCGGGGAGAGAAGCTCGTTGCCGCGCGGCGGCTGTTTTACGTCGCCCGCCGCGGGCTGTATGATCGGTGGCGTGATGCTGTCGGTTCGCAATCTCACCAAATCCTATCGCACCTCGGGCGAACAGCTTGCGGTGTTGCGCGGCGTCGATCTCGCGCTGGCGCGGGGCGAAAGCGTGGCGCTCACCGGCGAATCCGGCAGTGGCAAGAGCACGCTGCTGCATCTGATCGCGGGCCTCGACAGGGCCGATGGCGGAGAGATCGTGCTGGATGGGACGGAGGTCTCGCGCCTGTCCGATAGCGCACGCGCGGCGCTGCGCCGGGATCGGCTCGGCCTCGTGTTCCAGCAGTTCAATCTGATCCCGAGCCTTCAGGTCGGCGACAATCTCGCGTTCCAGGCGCGCATTGCCGGCCGCTACGACGTCGCGTGGCAGGAGGAATTGATTGCTCGCCTCGGGCTCGGCGCGCTGCTCGACCGCTATCCCGAGCAGTTGTCCGGCGGGCAGCAGCAGCGCGTCGCCATCGGCCGCGCGCTGGCGATCAAGCCGGTCCTGCTGCTGGCTGACGAGCCCACCGGAAACCTCGACGAGGCCACTGCCGATGACGTGCTGGCCTTGGCGCGCGATCTCGTCGCCCGCACCGGTTGCGCCTTTCTGATGGTGACGCACAGCGCGCGGCTGGCGGCGACGCTCGACCGTCACCTCCATCTCACAGCGGGGCAGATCGCATGACGCGCCCGCTATGGATCCTCGCGGCGCTGCTGAGCCATTGGCGGCGGCACCGCATGCAGCTTGCGACCCTGCTGGTGGGGCTGATCGCGGCGACCGCGCTGTGGAGCGGCGTGCAGGCGCTGAACAGCCAGGCGCGCGCCAGCTACGATCGCGCCGCGGCGACCTTCGGCGGCGGCACCACCGCCATGCTGGTCGGCCGCGACGGTCCGTCGTTCCCGCAGCAGCTGTTCGTCGATCTGCGCCGCGCCGAATGGCCGGTGTCGCCAGTGGTGGAGGGCCGCGTTCTGATCGGCGGCCGCGCCTATCGGCTCCTCGGTATCGAGCCGCTGTCGCTGCCCGCCGGTGCTGGCGCGGTGCCTGATCTCGGGCAGGCGGATTTGCGCGCGTTCCTGACGCCTCCGGGACGGACGCTGGTGGCGCCTGACACATTGTCCGATCTCGGATTGCGCGCAGGTGTCGCGCCGTCGCTCGACGGCAGGGCGTCGCTGCCGCCGCTCGCGGTGCAGGACGGTCTCGCGCCGGGCGTGCTGGTGGTGGATATCGGCATCGCCCAGCGCGTGCTCGGGATGCCGGATCAGGTGTCGAGGCTGTTGGTCGGATCGCAGCCGGGGTCACCGCGCCCGCCGCTGGCTGACGTCGTCGACGACCGTTTGCGGCTGGTCGAGGCGGGAGCGCCGAGCGATCTCGAACGGCTGACATCGAGTTTCCATCTCAATCTCACCGCGTTCGGTCTGCTGTCCTTCGTCGTCGGGCTGTTCATCGTGCATTCCGCCATCGGCCTCGCGCTCGAACAACGGCTGCCGATGCTGCGCACCATGCGCGCCTGCGGTGTCTCCGCGTGGCTATTGACCGCCGTGCTGGTGGCCGAGCTTGTCGCCTTCGCGGTCGCTGCCGGATTAGTCGGGCTCGTCTGCGGCTATGTGGTTGCGGCGTTCCTGCTGCCCGACGTCGCCGCGAGCCTGCGCGGCCTTTATGGCGCGCAGATTCCCGGACAGCTTTCGCTGCAGGCGCAGTGGTGGCTGTCCGGCCTCGGCATGAGCGTGGCGGGCGCGCTGCTCGCGGCCGTGACCGGGCTCGCGCGGGTCTACCGGCTACCGATTTTGGCTGCGGCGCAGCCCTATGCGTGGCAGCAGGCGCAGCAGCGCTGGCTGAAACGACAGGGCGTGCTGGCGGCAGTGATCGCGGCCGTCGCTGTCGGCACTCTCGCGTTTGGAGATTCGCTGGTGGCCGGCTTCCTCGTGCTAGCGGGGCTGTTGCTGGCGGCGGCGCTGGCGCTGCCGGTGGTCCTCGGCCTCGTGCTGTGGCTCGGCCAGCGCGGCACGCTGCGGCCACTGGTGAAATGGTTCTGGGCCGACAGCCGCCAGCAGCTTCCGGGCCTGTCGCTGGCGCTGATGGCGCTGTTGCTCGCGCTGGCGGTCAATGTCGGCGTCGGCACCATGGTGCAGAGCTTCAGCCGCACCTTCGCCGACTGGCTCGACCACCGGCTCGCCGCCGACATCTACCTCAATGCCACCAGCGATGCGCAGGGCGCGCAGATCGCGGCATGGCTGCGCGGGCGTCCAGAGGTCGCCGCCATCCTGCCGGCATGGCGCACCGACGTAACGCTGGACGCACTGCCGGTGGAGGTGCTCGGCTTCGCCGATCACGCGACCTATCGCGACCACTGGCCGCTCTTGGAATCAGAGCGCGATGTCTGGGCCAAGGTGCATGCTGGCGCGGGCGCATTGTTCAGCGAGCAACTCGCGCGGCGCCTGAAGCTCGGTCTCGGCGACAAGGTGCGGCTGCCGGCCGCCACCGGGCCGTGGACGGTGGAGGTTGCCGGCATCTATCCGGACTATGGCAATCCGCGCGGGCAGGTCGGCGTCGATGTCGATGCGCTGGCGGCGCACTGGCCGGCGGCCCCGCGCACGCGGTTCGGCCTGCGGGTGCAGCCGGACAAGATCGCGCCGCTGATGGCCGCGCTGCGCGAAACCTTCGGCCTCGACACCGCGCGGCTGATCGATCAGGCGACGCTGAAAGCGGACTCCACCCGCATCTTCAACCGCACCTTCGCCGTCACTTCCGCGCTCAACGCCTTCACCCTCGGCGTCGCCGGCGTCGCGCTGCTCACCAGCCTGCTGACGTTGTCCGCCAGCCGGTTGCCGCAACTCGCGCCGTTATGGGCGCTCGGCCTTACGCGGCGGCGGCTTGCCGCGCTCGAACTGCTGAAGACTATGGCGGTGGCGTTCGTCACCGCGCTGCTGGCGCTGCCGCTCGGCATCGTGGTGGCGTGGTGTCTGGTGGCGGTGGTGAATGTGAAGGCATTCGGCTGGCGGCTGCCGCTGCATGTGTTTCCGTCGCAGCTTGCCGGATTGCTGGCGGTGGCGATGCTCGCGGCGCTGCTGGCGACGCTGTTGCCGATCATTCGCCTGATGCGGATTGAGCCCGCGTCCCTGGTCAAGATCTTCGCCAATGAACGCTGACCGTCCCACGCGCCGCGCCGTCGCCGCCGGCCTTGTGCTGGCGCCATTCGGCGGAGCGCTGGCCCGCGCGCAGGGCTTTGCCGGACTGGGCGGCGAGGGCGACGGCTTCGCCGCGGTAACGCCGGGGCGGGTGCTGGCGTTTCCGCGCGACCACGGCCCGCATTCCGACTATCGCATCGAGTGGTGGTACCTCACCGCGAACCTGACCGATAGCAGCGGCGGCCAGTGGGGGGCGCAATGGACGCTGTTCCGGCAGGCGACGATGGCGGGTGCGGAGCAGGACGGCTGGGCCAATCGTCAATTGTGGATGGGACACGCCGCCGTCACCGGCGCGGACGTTCATCGTTACGCCGAGAAGTTCGCGCGCGGCGGTGTCGGGCAGGCGGGCGCGCAGGCCACGCCGTTTCGCGCCTGGATCGATTCATGGACCATGGCCGCAGGCGACGGCTTTTCGCCGCAGACCGTCGCACCGCTGCAGGTGTCAGCCATTGGCGCGGATTTCAGCTACGCTCTGACGTTGGAGGCGGAGCGCCCGCTGGTGCTGCAGGGCGATCACGGCTACAGCCGCAAATCGGAGCGCGGGCAGGCTTCGTATTATTTCAGCCAGCCGTTCTTCACGGCGCGGGGAACGCTGGCGCTCGGCGACCGCACAGTAGACGTCACCGGCAAGGCGTGGATGGACCGCGAATGGAGCAGTCAGCCGCTGGCCTCCGACCAGACCGGCTGGGACTGGTTCTCGCTGCATCTCGATTCCGGCGACAAGGTGATGCTGTTCCGCCTGCGCCAGAAGGACGGCCGCAACTTCTTCGCCGGCAACTGGATCGGCCGCGACGGCCGCTCCACACCGCTCGCCGCCGATGCCATCGCGCTCACGCCCACAGCCTTCACACAGATCGCAGGGCGCAGCATCCCGACGTCATGGTCGGTCGCGGTCGCCGATCGCGGCTTGCGCATCGCGACCGTGCCGCTCAACGCCCGGAGTTGGATGGGCACGCGCGTCGCTTATTGGGAGGGGCCGGTGGCGATCAGCGGCAGCCATGGCGGCGTCGGCTATCTGGAGATGACGGGATATTGAGGGGGCCGGGAATGGTCCGGCGCGCGGCCTTGTGCCGTCGCGGGGTCGCGCCTAGATAGCCCGCATGCCCCGCTATTTCTTCAATACCCGCATGGGTGACACGCTGATCCCCGACCCCGAAGGGGCGGAATTGCGCGATCCTGATCAGGCATGGCGGGTGGCGCGCGCCACCATCCGCCGTATTCTCGATGACAATGGCGGGGACCAGCGCCTGCTCGCCGCATGTCTGGAAGTCACCGATACAAATGGCGATATCGTGCTGGAATTTCCCTTCACCGAGGCGCTCGATATCGGCGACAAGCCGTTGCGACATTGATCCCTGAGGCTATCGCGCGTTGGCCTTGACCAGCGCGAACAGCACGTCGTCCGGCCGCTCGGCCGTCAGCATGTGGCCTGCATGGGGCACCACCACGGCATTCGCGCCGGGGATGGCGGCGGCAAGCTGGCGGCCGGATTTCACCGGAGTCATCATGTCG
>JAFKES010000040.1 GCA_017308495.1 Afipia sp. | reverse complement strand
CCGGCGGTCGCCTAGGTGTTGAGCAGCGTCCTCACGAGTTTAGCCCTCAGCCATGATCGTGTGTTCCTGCAACGTATTGACCGATCACGACGTCCGTACCGTCGTGTCGCGGCCGAGCAATTTCCCCCGCACGGCCAGTCAGGTATATGGCTGTCTCGGTTGCAGCGCCCAGTGCGGCCGCTGCGCGCGCACCATCAAGAACATCATGGACGAGGCGTTGGGAAGCTGCACCAAGGCCTGCTGTGCCGGTTGCCCCCACAGCGACCACCACCACCACGCCGATGCGTCCGCCGCGCTGCCCCAGCCGGCGGCCGCTCTGGCCCATGCGGCCGCCTGAGCCGCTGCGCGGTCTCCCGTCCGGCCGGGTGATGTAACGGTTTGCGCGCGCCGGTTTTGCCACAATTCGCCAGTCATTCCTGCAGATCGCCCCAACCTTTCCGCCGTCTAAAAGCGGGGTTGTGTCGGCGCGGAATCTGATTTAGAACGGTTCTAAATTTGATGAAGGCCGTCCGCTGACGGCTTTGCGATGGAGTGCATTGATGAAGGGCGACCCCAAGGTCATCGACTATCTGAACAAGGGCCTGCGGAGCGAATTGACCGCGATCAACCAGTACTGGTTGCATTTCCGGCTCCTGAACCACTGGGGCCTCAAGGAGATGGCCAAGCACTGGCGCAAGGAATCCATCGAGGAGATGAACCACGCCGACCGCTTCACCGACCGCATCCTGTTCTTGGACGGCTTCCCCAACATGCAGGTGCTGGACCCGTTGCGCATCGGCCAAAACGTCAAGGAAGTGCTGGAGTGCGACCTTGCCGCCGAAAACGGCGCGCGGGCGCTGTATCAGGAAGCGGCAACCTACTGCCACAGCGTGAAGGACTATGTCTCGCGCGACCTGTTCGAGAGCATCATGGCCGACGAGGAGCATCACATCGATTTCCTCGAAACCCAGCTCGATCTGGTCGAGCGCGTCGGCCTTCAGCTGTACGAACAGCGCCATATGGGCGGCATCGGCGACGACAATCCGCCGGAGGGCGAGGGTCACTGACCCCGTTCGCCGCCGGACAGGCGGACAGATCACGGGCCCGGGCCGCGGATGCGCGCCCGGGTCTTTTCTTTTGCGGGGCTGCGATAGGAGGTCGCGCGCCGTGCGGCTCATGCCTTCGCGCCGCGTTTCGTCTTGGCGGAGGAGGGCGCGGCGAGCGGCGGAGGCGGGCAGGTCGCGAACGCGGCGGTGATGGCCTTGGGCGCGCCGTCGATCTTGAATTCGGCGCTGGTGCGCCCGGCGTTCAGCGAGCGCGCGCGGATCAACAGGTTGTTGGCGGTGGCGAGTTCGTCGACGAAGCGGGCGATCTCCGCGCCGTCCTCGATCACCACGGTGCGGTGTTCATGCAGGAAGCGGGCGTCGACATTGTCGTGGCCCGGCCGTTCGTCGAAACGATTGCTTGCCGTCGAAGCAGGTGAGCTGAAGCGAGGCGGCCTGGGCATGGTCCACGAAGCTGTTCGAGGCGTTCGTGGTCATCACCATTGCGCTCGGCACCGGCCGCGGGTGATGCGATCCTCCTGCCGCTCGATCTTCCAGTTGCCGGTGATGGTGGAGGCAGGGGTGGCGACGTAGGAATCGCCATTCAGCCGCCCGTGCCCAAAGCCACGATGACAAACACCACACGCCGCATGGTCTGTTTCGCCAGCCCGGTCCCAGTCTGCAACCGGGCTGGAGGATGCGCAAGCGCAAGGATGCGGGGCGGACGCCGCTGCGCCGTGGCGCGCTTACTTGAACTGGGCGCGGCAGGGCGGGCTGAGCCTGCTCTTGTTGGCTTCCATGCAGGCCGTGATCTTCGGAACGTTCGGAATGAACTGGCCGCAGAATTTCTTGGCGTCGGCGCGGCAGGCGCGGCGCTGTTCGGGCGTACCGGAGGCATGCGCCGCATTGACGCTCATGAATGCCATGAGAGCGAGGCCGGCGAGCGACGAAATTCTGAGTGTCGTTGTCATGGCTTGGATCTGAGCCTTCCTTGTTGAATTGCCGTCGTGCAATGGCGCTGCGAATCGGTGTGCGCGCGTCATGAATGTCCTACCGCCCGGTCGATCGATGCCGCAAGTTAACGTTGCGTGTTATCAGGCCGGCATCAGTTTCCGCGCGTGCAGCGTCTCCTCGATGGCCCGGAGGATTCGCGCGAGCCGGTCGCTCCAGGCTTGCTGCCCGGCCTCGTCCGCGATCAGATCCTGCCGGATCTCGATTCCGGTATGCATCAGGCCGCGCCGCTCGGCATGGACGGGTAGGGTATAGTCGGTGGCGTCGCTCACCGCATAGGGCTCGTTGTCGCCGACCACGAGGTCGCCCTCGGCGCGCAGCGCGTCGCGCAGCAGGTGCGGCAGGCGGGCGTCGCGATGATACAGCGTGCCGACATGCCAGGGCCGTGCGATCCCGGCATAGACCGGCGTGAACGAATGCAGCGACACCAGGATGGTGGGCTGGCCGCGCGCCTTGCGCGCGTCGAGCGCGCCGGCGATGCGGTCATGATAGGGCGCGAAGATCGCGCGCCGCCGCGCCGCCACCTGCTCCGGCGCGAGGCCGCCATTGCCGGGAATTTCCGTGGCCTCGCTGATCAGCGGGATCGAGCCGGGGCTGTCGAACGGCCGGTTGCAATCGATCACCAGGCGCGAGTAGCGCTGCGCGATCAGATGGACGTCCAGGTCGTCCGCGAGCCGTGCCGCCACACCGGCGATGCCGATGTCCCAGGCGATGTGGCGCTCCATGTCGCCTGCGGACACGCCGAGGTCGCCGAGCGCGCGCGGGATCAGCCGGCCGTAGTGATCGCAGGTGAAGAAGAACGGCGAGCCGCTGCCGGCGTTGTTCTCAAGCACCGGTGCAAGCTCGTCGGCGCCGAGCAGGCCGGCGGCGTCGCTGTCGGCCATTTGCTCACCGGGTCTGTCGTCGGGCAGGGGCATGGCGGCTGGTCCGGTCGGGCTTCGGGTCGGACATTAGGCGGCCTGGAGGGCGGCGGTGTCCTTGACCACGATGGCGAAACGGTCCGCCAGTTCGCTGAGCGCGACGCGGTGGACCACGCTCGCCGGAATGGTGCCGCCGAGCGGATCGGGCAGGTCGCGGGTGGCGGTGGCGTTGGCGACCACGGTGGTGCGGTACTTGAGGTCGAGCGCTGCGCGCGCTGTGGCGCTGACGCACATATGGGTCATGAAGCCGGCGAGGATCAGTTCGGTGCGACCGGTGCTCTTCACCAGCGCGTCGAGGTCGGTGCCGGCGAAGGCGTTGGGCAGGCTCTTGCGCATCACCACCTCGCCCGCCGCCGGCGTCAGCAGCGGAACGATCGGCGCAAAGGGCCCGTCCTCGGCGAACAGCGGCCGGCCCGCGGGCGCGTGCTGGACGATGTGCACCACCGGCATGCCGCGCTCGCGCGCCAGCTTCAGCAGCTTCGCGGCTTCGACGATGGCGGCGTCGACGCCGTCGAGCGGCAGGCTGCCCTTGGTGTATTCGAGCTGGGCGTCGATGATGACGAGGGCCGACTTGTCGGGCGCGCTCGGGTGCAGCGGCGCGCCTGCGATCTGGAGCAGCGTCTTCGGGGTTGCAGCCATGTCTCTTGCTTTCGTTGGGCAATTTCGTCAGGGAACCGGACCATAGGGCCTGTGATGAACGGGGACAATCCGGCGGCGGTTTGGGGGAGAGGGCCGCCCATCCTATATGCATGGTCGGTTGGCAAACTCTTGAGTCCCGAAATCTCTGTCCATGCGCTTCACGCCTCAATTTCTGGAAGAACTTCGCGCCCGGCTTCCGGTTTCGGACGTCGTGGGTCGGCGCGTGAAGCTCAAGCGCGCCGGCAAGGAGTTCAAGGGCCTGTCGCCGTTCAAGCAGGAGAAGACCCCCTCCTTCACGGTCAATGACCAGAAGGGTTTCTACCACTGCTTCGCCAGCGGCAAGCACGGCAACATCTTCGACTTCATCATGGAGACCGAGGGCCTCGGTTTCGTCGAGGCGGTGGAGGCGGCTGCGTCGCAGGCCGGCATGCCGATTCCGGCGGCCTCGCCCGACGCCGCGCGCCATGAGCAGCGCCGCAAGACGCTGTACGAGGTGATGGACCTCGCCGCCAAATTCTTCGCCGACACGCTGGCCTCGCGCGCGGGCGCGAAGGCGCGCGGGTATCTCGCCGACCGCGCCATTTCGCTCGCCACGCAGTTGCAGTTTCGCATCGGCTATGCGCCGCCCGAGCGCTTCGCGCTCAAGGAGCACCTCGGCGGCCTCGGTGTGTCGGTGGACGACATGGTGGAGGCGCGGCTGCTCAGCGCGGGCGAGGATATTCCTGTGCCCTACGATCGCTTCCGCGACCGCGTGATGTTTCCCATCTCCGACGCGCGCGGCCGCATCATCGCCTTCGGCGGCCGGGCGATGGAGAAGGACGCGCCGGCGAAATATCTCAACTCGGCGGACGGCGTGCTCTTTCACAAGGGCGACAATCTCTACAACCTCGCCACCGCGCGGCAGGCAGCCCATGACGGCGCGCCGGTGATCGTCGCCGAAGGCTATGTCGATGTCATCGCGCTGGTGACCGCGGGCTATCCCGGCGCGGTGGCGCCGCTCGGCACCGCACTGACTGAGAACCAGCTTCGACTGTTGTGGAAGATGGCGGACGAGCCGATCCTGTGTTTCGACGGCGACAGCGCCGGCCAGCGCGCCGCGTTGCGCGCCGCCGATCTGGCGCTTCCGCATCTCGTGCCCGGCAAGAGCCTGCGCTTTGCTCTGATGCCGGACGGGCAGGACCCCGACGATCTGGTCCGCAGCGGCGGCCGCGCCGCCGTCGAGGATGTGCTCGGCGCGGCGCGGCCCCTCGCCGACATGCTGTGGTCGCGCGAAATCGAGGGCGGCAATTTTGCGACGCCGGAGCGCCGTGCGGCGCTGGAAGCGCGGATCAAGGAGCTCACCGGCGCCATCCAGGACGAGGTGGTGCGGCGTCATTACTGGCAGCATTTCGCCGACCGCCTGCGCACCGCCTTCGCGCCGCAGGCGAGCTATGGCGGGGGCTATGCCGCCGCCGGCGGGTTCCAGCAGCGCCGTGGTGTCAGCGGCCCCGGTGGCGAATCAGGTCGCGCCTTCCCGTCCAGGCCGCCGTTCCGCAGCCGCGGCGGCGGGGGAACCGGCGGCGGCGCTGGCGGGTTTGCCGGGCTATCCACAGGTCTGCGCGGCTTCGGCCGCGGCGTGCCCTACCAGGCCGCCAGCCCGCATCTCGCCTCGTCGTCGGTGATGCGCGGCCAGCGCAGCGCCCTGTCGCGCCGCGAGGCGCTGATCCTGTTGTCGCTGCTCAACCACCCCTGGCTGCTGCACGACCACCTGGAGGAGGTGGCCGCCCTCGAACTCGCCCACCCCGAGGCCCACCGGCTGCGTGCCGGGATCATCGCGGCGTTCGGCCAATATGGCCCGAGCGACGACGAGGAGACGGAGCGCACCCGCATTCGGGCGTGGCTGGCAAAGAACGAATATGATGAGCCAATTCAACGGGTTGAACGCTCGATCACCACTCGCAATGTGTGGGGCGCGCAGCTCGGCGCGGGGCGGGACGACGTTCTTTCCACCTGGCGCCAACTCGTTGCCTTGCATCGCCTTTCTCACGACTTACTTAGGGAATTGAAGGACGTCGAACAGGCGCTCGGGCAGGATCCCACCGAAGCCAACGCCGGTTGGCTCAGGGATGTGAAGGCCCGGCTCGCCGAGGCGGACGGGCTGGAAGCACTGATCGAGGGATTTGGCGAATCCTCGGGTCGGCTCTAGCCGCAAGAGGACCGGGAAAATGCCGTGGCGGGCCGTCAAACCCGCGCGGAAGGCCTTAAAAAGACTCGCCAAACGGCTTTTTTGGCCGCAAAAACAGGGTTAATCGGGGCTTAACGAGCCTTGGCTTAAGAGTTTGGGGCACAAGTCGAATCCGCGGGGTGGTGCCGTCACACGCGCCGCCCTTTCCGCATCCGCGGGACTTCAAATCGAGGACGCGGGCTTATGCCCGCACCGTGAGCGCGTTTCAGGAGCAGTGAATGGCCACCAAGGCAAAGACGGCAGTGATCAAGGACAAAGAGAAAGATCAGAAGGCCGCCGAGACCCCTGAGAAGGACACTGCCGACGCGCCCTCGCCGTTGCTCGACCTGTCGGACGCCGCCGTCAAGAAGATGATCAAGCAGGCCAAGAAGCGCGGCTTCGTCACCTTCGACCAGCTCAATGAAGTGCTGCCGTCCGACACCACCTCGCCCGAGCAGATCGAGGATATCATGGCGATGCTGTCCGACATGGGCATCAACGTCTCCGAATCCGACGACGCCGCCGACGAGGACGAGGAGAAGCAGGACGAGGCTGACGACGAGACCGACAACGAACTGGTCGAAGTCACCTCAAAGGCCGTCACCGAGACCAAGAAGTCCGAGCCGGGCGAGCGCACCGACGATCCGGTCCGCATGTATCTGCGCGAGATGGGCACCGTCGAGCTGCTGTCGCGCGAGGGCGAAATCGCCATCGCCAAGCGCATCGAGGCCGGCCGCGAGGCGATGATCGCCGGGCTGTGCGAAAGCCCGCTCACCTTCCAGGCCATCATCATCTGGCGCGACGAACTCAACGAAGGCAAGATTTTCCTGCGCGACATCATCGACCTGGAGGCCACCTATGCCGGCCCCGAGGGCAAGAACGGTATGAACCCGGCGATGATCGCAGGACCCGCCGGCCCCGACGGACAACCGACCAGCGCGGTGATGAACGCCGATGGCACCGTGCAGGTGATCGCGGCTGTCGCGCCCGCGCCGCCGGCGGCCCCGCCGTCGCCGACGCCGTTCCGCGCCGCGGGCGAGGAGAGCGCCGCCGCCGAAGGCGAGATGGACGAAGAGGACGAGTTCGAGAACCAGATGTCGCTCGCCGCCATCGAGGCCGAACTCAAGCCGCGCGTGGTCGAGACCTTCGACAAGATCGCCGACAGCTACAAGAAGCTGCGCCGCCTGCAGGAGCAGGACATCCAGAACCAGCTCCAGAGCGAGTCGCTGTCGCCGTCGCAGGAGCGCAAGTACAAGAAACTGAAGGACGAGATCATCGTCGAGGTGAAGTCGCTGCGCCTCAATCAGGCCCGCATCGACAGTCTCGTCGAGCAGCTCTACGACATCAACAAGAAGCTCCTGTCCTATGAGACCCGCCTGTTCCGCCTCGGTGACGGCCATGGTGTCGGCCGCGAGGACTTCCTCAGGAATTATCAGGGCTCGGAGCTCGATCCGCGCTGGCTCAACCGCGTCTCGAAACTGTCCGCCAAGGGCTGGAAGAATTTCGTCGCGGTGGAGAAGGACAAGATCAAGGAACTGCGCCAGAGCATTCAGGAGCTTGCGGCGCTGACCGGACTCGAGATCGGCGAATTCCGCAAGATCGTGCTCGGTGTGCAGAAGGGCGAGCGCGAGGCGCGGCAGGCCAAGAAGGAAATGGTGGAGGCAAATCTCCGCCTCGTCATCTCCATCGCCAAGAAGTACACCAACCGTGGCCTCCAGTTCCTCGACCTGATCCAGGAAGGCAACATCGGCCTGATGAAGGCGGTGGACAAGTTCGAGTATCGTCGCGGCTACAAGTTCTCGACCTATGCGACGTGGTGGATCCGTCAGGCCATCACCCGCTCGATCGCCGATCAGGCGCGCACCATCCGTATCCCGGTGCACATGATCGAGACCATCAACAAGATCGTACGCACCTCGCGCCAGATGCTCAACGAGATCGGCCGCGAGCCGACCCCGGAAGAGTTGGCCGAAAAGCTCGGCATGCCGCTGGAGAAGGTGCGCAAGGTTCTCAAGATCGCCAAGGAGCCGCTGTCGCTGGAAACTCCGGTGGGCGACGAGGAAGATTCGCATCTCGGCGATTTCATCGAGGACAAGAACGCGGTGCTGCCGATTGACGCCGCGATCCAGTCGAACCTGCGCGAGACCACGACGCGGGTGCTCGCCTCGCTCACCCCGCGCGAGGAGCGTGTGCTGCGCATGCGCTTCGGCATCGGCATGAACACCGACCACACGCTGGAAGAGGTCGGCCAGCAGTTCTCGGTGACCCGCGAACGCATCCGTCAGATCGAGGCCAAGGCGCTGCGCAAGCTCAAGCATCCGTCAAGGTCGAGGAAGCTGCGCTCGTTCCTCGATAACTGAGCGCATCTCATGATGTCGTCCCCGCGCAGGCGGGGACCCGGAAAACAAAACGGCGGGCCGAAAGGTCCGCCGTTTTTGTTGACGCGGTTTGGGACATGCTGACGCAGGCTTGTCGATTGAAATCAATGCCGCAATTTGCAATGTCCAGATAAGAAGCCTCACTTCAGCGAACGGGCGCCGACCGATGAACATGACGCACTACATGGAATTGCTGGCCACGAACCAGCCGTGGAATCTGATTTTATTCATGGTCGTGCCGATTGTGCTGGCGGAAACGATCGCTGTGACCGAGCTCTATATCCTTTATACGAGGCACTATGACGGGCCCGTTCGGATGCTGAATCGGATGTGCAGCATCACGGTCGGAATCTATTTCACCGGCGTCTTCATCTATCTGTTCACGACGGCTGTCGTTCCGATCACTGCCCAGCAGGCGTGGCGCGGTCCGGCCGATATCATTGCAGTCGGCTTTTATCTGCTCGGGATCGTTCCGCTGCTCGGACTGGCGCTTGTCGATCTCAACATTCTGGGTCGCGGTCGCAGCCCCCATGGCAAGATGGCAATTCACGCCGGACTGGTCGCGCTTTTCCTCGTGGTGGGTCACATCGCCATGATCTTCGGGATGCTTGATCCCGCAGTCCTCGATGCGAGGGCTGTCGGCGGTCATTCCCACTAAGGAGGCGGCAACCGGATTCTGCTGACCACTGACGATCAGCGAGTAAAAACGGCGGGCCGACAGGTCCGCCGTTTTCATTGATCGACGGCTGTCATATCTGGTGTAAAGCCGGGACGTCCGCCGCGGCCCGCAGTTCGGCCAGCCGCACGATCGACTGCGCGGCGAGTTTCTGCGCCAGTTCGAGGCTGCCCTGGTCGATCGCCTTGTCGGCTTCGTCGAGATAGATGTTCGACAGTTGCTCGGCTCGCCGCAGGGCGCGTTCTCTCACGCCGGCGATGTCATCGGGGGAAGCGATCGGGATGTCCTCGGCCGGATCGGGATCGTAAGCCGCATGCGCCAGCGCGCCCACCTGCAGAAGGTGCGTTCGTTCCGCCGGCGGCAGCGTACTTGACCACGCGATCACATCCCGCCGCAGCAGGCTTTCGAGCAGGGCGGCCGATGCGTCTCTGTCGCCCTGTTGTTCGCTCGCTGCGTGCCTGTGCTCGCTCTGCCAGGCGAGACGTCGTTCCCGACGCAGTTCGTTGCCGTCGAACAAGGCCTCGCGCGCGAGACGTTCGGCGGCGTTTCTCACCGCCGGATCTTCGGCGAGGGCGGCGACATAGGTCCAGTAGATGAAGGCGCGCTGGCGCTGGCGGACCGCAAGCGCCCAGACCGTGTAGGGCGTGGCGAGGTCGGACCTGGAGGTGTCGGCCACTTCCTGGGCCGGCACGAGATCGATGAAGGCTGTGGGCGGATGTTGCGAACCCGGCGGACTGCCGCACGCCTCAACGCACGTGACCTTGAGCGCGTCGGCGCGGGCCTGTTCGCGCACTGCAAGACGATCGAACACCGGCCGCAGGAGGTCCGCGTTTTTGTCCGGGTTTCGCATCGGCGTGCCGTAATGTCGCACAGCGCGCTGCGCCTGATGCAGCGCGACCGCGTAAAGCTCCGGCAAACTCTTGATAGCGGCCGGGGCCACCGTCAGCAGAGGCTCTTCACGCATGCAGGGACTCCGCGTCGCATTCTGCGATTTCTTTGACATAGAACAAGTGGCAACCTAATCATATACATTAAATACATCTATGCGGTGCTGCGAAAGAGCGGAACCGGCAAACTTCGTTTTGTGGGTTCTCCTGAAGCCGCAAAGCGGATGGAGAAGTGCCTTGTCCGGATTTCAAGAGATCTTGTCGGGATGTCGAGATTTCCGCATCGTTCGCGCTGCTGTTTTTTTCGCCTTCGTGGTGATGATGGCAATTGTTCCGTCCGGCGGCGCTGACGCGGCCGGGCAGCTCGCCGACTATCTCGCCAAGGCGCAGCCCTCGGAACTCATTCCCGAGGCCAATCGCTTCGGGCCGTTGCAGGGCGATCCGGCCATCGCGCCGGTCTACAAGGACGACCAGCTTCTCGGCTTCGCCTATCTCAATTCCGATTTCTCCAATGCTGTCGGCTATTCGGGCAAGCCGATCCATGTCCTGGTCGGCATCACCAAGCAGGGCGTCCTCGCCGGCTTCAGGATCGTCGATCACAAGGAGCCGATCGTCCTGATCGGCATCCCGGAAAAACGCATTCTCGACGCCGTCAACAAGCTCGTCGGCACCGAGATGACGCCGGTGGTGGCCGGCGCGGCGAAAGCGCCGCAGGTCGATATTGTCAGCGGCGCGACCGTCACCGTGCTGGTGATTGGTGACAGCATCGTGCGTTCGGCGACCAAGCTGATCAAGACCGGGCGGATCGGGACGCAGGGACAAGCGGGCGTCGCGGCAGTTGCGGCGCAGGTGGTCAAGACCATCGATGCGAGCAAGAGCGAGGTGCGCGACTGGCAGACGCTGGTCGGCGACGGCTCGGTCCGTCGTCTGCACATGAGCGTCGCCGATATCAACGAGGCGTATGAGAAATCCGGCAACGCGGCCGCAGCCGCGCATCCGGAGACCGGCGATGCCGACGACGATTTCATCGATCTCTATGTCGCCGACGTCGCGGTGCCGACCATCGGCCGCAGCCTGCTCGGCGATGACGGCTTCGCCCGGCTCCAGGCTCGGCTCAAGCCGGGCCAGCAGGCGCTCGTGGTCGCGGGCTCCGGCCACTATTCGTTCAAGGGGTCGGGCTATGTCCGCGGCGGCATCTTTGACCGCATCGAGCTTCTGCAGGACGGCAACAGCATCCGCTTCCGCGACCGCGATCACACCCGGCTGGGCGATTTCGCCGCGGAGGGTGCGCCGAGCTTTCCCGAAATCGCCCTGTTCGTGCTGCCGCTAGACTTCACCTTCGACCCGGCCGAGCCGTGGACGCTGCAACTACTGGTCCAGCGCGCCATCGGCGCGCGCGACAAGGCGTTCCTGACCTTCGATCTCGGCTACACGCTGCCGGACGCCTATCTCAAGCGCGAGCAGCCGGCGACGGTGGTCCGCACCGAGCCGCCGCCTGCTGCGGCCGCGGCGACGACGGCGCAGCCCGCGCCGGGCGCGGCAGTGACATCTCCCGACGAAGATGAGCCGCTGTGGATGCGGATCTGGCGCGGCGACGTGGTGCGGATCGGGCTGACCGTCTTCGCCCTCGGCCTGCTGACGCTGATCTTCTTCTTCCAGAATGTTCTGGTGCGGCGGCCGCAGGTCTATGTCTGGGTGCGCCGTGCCTATCTGCTGTTCGTGCTGGTGTGGCTTGGCTGGTACGTCAACGCGCAATTGTCGGTGGTCAACGTCCTGACCTTCATGAATTCGCTGCTGACCGGATTCAGCTGGGAATATTTCCTGTCCGCGCCGCACATCTTCCTGCTGTGGGCTTCGGTCGCCGCCGGCCTGCTGTTCTGGGGGCGCGGGCCGTTCTGCGGCTGGCTGTGTCCGTTCGGCGCGCTGCAGGAACTGCTCAACAACATCGCCCAGGCGGTGAAGGTGCCGCAGCTGCGACTGCCATGGGGGCTGCACGAGCGCTTGTGGCCGGTCAAATACATGATCTTCCTGGGTCTGTTCGGGCTGTCGCTCTATTCCACGGCGCTGGCCGAGCAGGTCGCCGAGATCGAGCCGTTCAAGACCGCGATCATCCTGAAGTTCGCGCGCGACTGGCCGTTCGTGATCTACGCGCTGACCCTGCTCGCCGCCGGCCTGTTCATCGAGCGTTTCTTCTGCCGCTATCTGTGCCCGCTCGGCGCGGCGCTGGCCATTCCCGGACGCATCCGCATGTTCGAATGGCTGCGCCGCTGGCCGGAATGCGGCTCGCCGTGCCAGCGCTGTGCGGTCGAATGTCCGGTGCAGGCGATCCATCCCGAGGGACACATCAACGTCAACGAATGCATCTACTGCATGCATTGCCAGGAGCTTTATTTCGACGACCATCGCTGCCCGCACATGATCCAGGTGCGTCTCAAGCGGGAAAAGCGCGAGGCGCTGTCCTCGCCGGCGATGCGAGCCGGAAAAGGCCCGAACACAACCATTACCGCCGGAGGCAAGATGATCAATGCATCCGGCGGCGCAGTCGCTACACCTCCAACCTGAAACCGAGGAGATTTCCATGAGTAACCAAGACGACGAAAAGGGCGTCAGCCGGCGGGCCTTGCTGGGAACAACGGCCGCTGCGGGCGTCGGTCTGGCGGCGGGCGCGGCGCTGACGGTCGACAAGGGTCTTGTCGCCACCGCGGAGGCGCAGACCAAAGGCGCGCCGAAGGCTCCGGCCGCGGCCGCGCGGCCGGCGGTGCAGCGGGCCGAAGTCGCGCCGGGCGAACTCGACGAATATTACGTGTTCTTCTCGTCCGGCCAGTCCGGCGAACTGCGCATCGTCGGCATGCCCTCGATGCGCGAGCTGATGCGCGTGCCGGTGTTTAACCGTTGCAGCGCCACCGGCTGGGGCCAGACCAACGAGAGCCTCAAGGTGCTCACCGAAGGGCTGACGCCCGAGGCGCGCGAGTTCCTCAAGACCCGCGGCGGCACCTACATGAACGGCGATTTGCATCATCCGCACATCTCGTTCACCGACGGCACCTATGACGGCCGCTACGCTTTCATGAACGACAAGGCCAACACCCGCGTCGCGCGCGTGCGCCTCGACGTCATGAAGTGCGACAAAATCATCCAGCTGCCGAACCAGCACACCGTTCACGGTCTGCGCGTGCAGAAATATCCGCGCACCGGCTATGTGTTCGCCAACGGCGAGGACGGCGTGCCGCTGCCCAACGACGGCAAGGTTCTCGACAGTCCGAAGGAATACTGGTCGATCTTCTCGGCGATCGACGGTGACACCATGAAGGTCGCCTGGCAGATCATCGTCGACGGCAACCTCGACAACGTCGACGCTGACTATCAGGGCAAGTACGCCTTCTCCACCTGCTACAATTCCGAGGGCGGCGTGACGCTCGCGGAAATGACCGCCAACGAGCAGGACTGGCTCACCATCTTCAACATCAAGCGCATCGAAGAAGGGGTGAAGAAGGGCGACTACAAGATGATGAACGGCGTGCCGGTGCTCGACGGCCGTCATGGTTCGCCCTACACCCGTTACGTGCCGGTCTCCAACAGCCCGCACGGCATCAACACTGCGCCGGACGGCATCCACATCGTCGCCAACGGTAAGCTGTCGCCGACCGTGACGGTGATGGACGTGCGCAAGTTCGACGATCTGTTCGACGACAAGATCAAGCCGCGCGACGTGGTGGTGGCGGAGCCCGAACTCGGCCTCGGCCCGCTGCACACCGCTTACGACGGCAAGGGCAACGCTTACACCACGCTGTTCATCGACAGCCAGGTCTGCAAGTGGAACATTGATCGCGCTAAGCGCGCGTTCAAGGGCGAGAAGGTCGATCCGATCATCGAGAAGCTCGACGTCCACTATCAGCCCGGCCACAACCACACCTCCATGGGCCAGACCAAGGAGGCCGATGGCAAATGGCTGATCTCGCTGAACAAGTTTTCGAAGGACCGCTTCCTCAATGTCGGGCCGCTGAAGCCGGAGAACGACCAGCTCATCGACATCTCCGGTGACAAGATGAAGGTGGTGCATGACGGCCCGAGCTTCGCCGAGCCGCACGACGCCACCATCGTCCATCGCTCCAAGATCAACCCGATCTCGATCTGGAACCGGGCCGACCCGTTTTTCGCCGATGCGGTGAAGCAGGCCCAGGCCGACGGCGTCAATCTCGAAGCCGACTCTAAGGTGATCCGCGACGGCAACAAGGTGCGCGTCTACATGACGTCCACCGCGCCGGCGTTCGGCCTCGACAAGTTCACGGTGAAGCAGGGCGACGAGGTGACGGTGTTCGTCACCAACATCGATGCGGTCGAAGACCTCACCCACGGCTTCACCATCGTGAACTACGGTATCGCCATGGAAGTCGCGCCGCAGGCCACCGCCTCGGTGACCTTCACCGCCGACAAGGCCGGCGTCTACTGGTATTATTGCCAGTGGTTCTGCCACGCCATGCATATGGAAATGAAGGGCCGTATGCTGGTCGAGCCACGGTCGGCCTGACGCGGAGACTGAAGGTTTGCGACGTTTCTTCACCATGGTTCCGGCGGCGGTTCTCGCCGCCGGATTATCCGGCTTCGCTGCGGCGGAGACGCTGACGCTCACACCCGGCGAACTCACGCAGGAGAGGCTGGAGCAGGCGCGGGAGAGCGATGTTCTCGTGCTGGCCGCCGGCGAGCACAAAGGTCCGCTCCGCATCGACCGCCGCATCGTGCTCCAGGGCGAACCCGGTGCGGTCCTGCGCGCGGACGGCGAGGGCAGCGTGATCAGCGTTCATGCGCCGGACGTCGAAATCCGCGGACTGACCATCACCGGATCGG
>JAFKES010000039.1 GCA_017308495.1 Afipia sp. | reverse complement strand
TCGCCCGCGCGCCGCCGCCGGTCAGCGCCGCCATGCTGGCGGAGTGATGCGGGGCGCGGAACGGACGGCGCGAGGTCAGCGCGCCACCTTCGATCTCCCCGGCCACCGAGGCGATCATCGAGATGTCCAGCAGTTCGGACGGCGACAGCAGCGGCAGGATCGAGGGCAGCCGGGCGGCCAGCATGGATTTGCCCGCCCCCGGCGCGCCGATCATGAGCAGATGGTGACCGCCGGCGGCGGCCACCTCCAGCGCGCGCTTGGCGCTTTCCTGACCCTTGATGTCGCGCATGTCGAGGGAGCCCGCTGCCACCTCGGCGATCCTCGGCTCCGGCCGCGACAGCAACTGGGTGCCCTTGAAGTGGTTGGCGATCTGGATCAGCGAAGCGGCCGCCACGATCTGGATGTCCGGGCTGGCCCACGCCGCCTCGGCGCCGCAGGCGGCGGGACAGATCAGCCCCTCGTCGCGGGTGTTGGCGCCGATGGCCGCGGGCAGCACGCCGGCCACCGCCGCGATCGAGCCGTCGAGCCCGAGTTCGCCGAGGACG
Source organism: Afipia sp. (assembly GCA_017308495.1). GTDB lineage: Bacteria > Pseudomonadota > Alphaproteobacteria > Rhizobiales > Xanthobacteraceae > Afipia. The sequence goes on along the minus strand of JAFKES010000039.1, from coordinate 14,069 downwards.
GTGAAGCCCGCCAGCGCGTCGGGCGGGATCGCCCCGATGGCGGCCATCAGGCCGAGCGCGATCGGCAGGTCGTAGTGGCTGCCTTCCTTGGGCAGGTCGGCGGGCGCGAGATTGACGGTGATGCGCCGGGCCGGCAAAGCAAGGCCCGAGGCGATCAGGGCCGCGCGCACCCGTTCGCGCGCCTCGGACACCGCCTTGTCGGGCAGGCCGACGATCGTGAAGGCCGGCAGGCCCGGCGCGACCTGAACCTGCACGTCCACCGCGCGGGCCTCGATCCCCTCAAACGCCACCGTGGAAACGTGCTGGACCATGGTTTCCCGCCCCATGACGCAGCCTAGCAGGAACGTGCGCCAGCGCAAGAACATTTAGGGAACACACGCGTCAGGCGGCGCAGTTTCCGGGAAGGGTCGCCATCGGCTCAGGCAATTTACGTCGGCGTGAACCGGTCCCGGGTCCGCGAGCCGGGAGCCAGCGGCGCGTCGGTGACGTTGAGCCGGGGCGTTTTCAGCGACAGGCGCAGGCCGAACACATGGGGAAAGCGCATGATCTCGACAGGGAAGCCGGCGGTGGTTACCGGCGTCACCGGGTCCGTCAAGCAAACTGGCAGAAAGTGGTCAGCAATTGATCAAAGACGTTTCTACCGCCGGACCAGCGGTGCCGCCCCGCTGGTCCGGGACCGCCGCCGGCTTACCAGGTGTAGTTGGTGCGGACGTAATAAATGCTGTGCGAGGGCTCATCGTACTTGACCACGCTGTCGACGAGGCCGGCGGTTGTGTACGTCGTCTGCGTAGTCCGGAACTTCGGCCGCGTCAGGTTGAGCGCGGAGAACGAAATGCTCCAGTTCGACGTCAACGCCGTCTTGATCGACAGGTCGAGACGGTTGAGCGCGTTGTAGTCGGTGTGAACGTTGACATTGCCGATCGTCGGCGTCATCGAGCCGCCGGAGCGCTGCAGGATGTCCTGTGAATAGGCGTAGACCCGGTTGTAGTTGAGGCCGAACGTGGTCCGCCACCTTTCGACGTAGTAGTCGAGGCCGACATTGGTGATGACGTCCGGCTGCTCGGCGAACCGCCGCTTCTGCAGCGTCTCGGGATCGGTCAATTCGGTTTTGACGAATGTCGCGTTGGCCCACAGGGTCAGGTTGGGCATGTCGATCATGCGCAGCGGCACGCGGCCGTCGAGTTCGAGGCCATAGGCCTCGCCGCTGCCGGCATTGCGCAGTTCGGAGATCCAGCGGTTGGTATTCCCGGGATAGCCGTAGGTCAGGCGGCGTTCGAGCTTGTCGTCGAAGGAGCGCGCGAAGACGTTGGCCGAGAGGATGCCGAGCCGGTCGTAGAAATAGTAGTCCGCGCCGATGTCCGCGCCCCAGATCTTCTCGGGATTGGCGTCGGGGTTGCCGCGGGTGTCCGGCTTCGACGGCGTGCCGCTGGAGGAGCGGATCGTCGGCGTCAGATCGCGCAGGTCGGGCCGGCGCACGGTACGGGCGATGCCTGCGCGCAGATCGAGCTCGGGCAGCACCGCGTATTTGTATTGCAGCGACGGGTTGAGGTTGGTGTCGTCGCGGTCGGTCGCCCGTCCAACGTTGTTGCGCGTCTCGGTGGCGCTGTGTTCGAGGCGAACACCCGCGGTCAGCTTGTCCGGCCCGAACAGCGACGTGCTGTCGCTGAGATAGGCGTAGTAGACGTTCTCGGTGATCTCGTAAGTGCGCGAACCGTCGCTGCGGCCGCTGTCGTTTTCCGAGCGCGTCAGGCGGTTCAGGCCGGCGCCCGCTTCGGTGACATGTCCGTTCCAGTGCGCGACGAGCTGAGTCCCCGGCGCGACGCGATTCAGGTCAATCGGGTTGAAGGTGTAGCCCCGCTTCGGCGATCCGGAGATAGCCCCCGTCGAGGTATAGTTCGTCTCCAGGCTGTTGCGCGTGGTGTCCTCGCGCGCCTGCTGGACGTCGAGAAAGACCCGGCCGGTGACATAGTTGTTATAGGTATGCGCCCATTCGAAGAAGCTGCCATAGCTTTCGCGGGTTCGGATGCGCTCTTCGATGGTGCGCCGGTCGACATAGGTCATGGCCGCGTTGGTGCGGCTTTCCGTCTGTTCGCGCAATTCCTGGGTGCGCAGATAGGTCGGCGATATTGTGAACGTATTGGCGTCGTTGGCCTTGTATTCAAACCGGCCGAGCGCGGTGTATTCGTCGAAGGTGCGTTTCTGGTCCTGATAGGTGGCGCGGTCCGGCGTGTTGTTGACGCCTTTGAAGTTGAAGGTGTTGTTGCTTTCCTCGAGCAGGCGGCGCTGGTAGCCCGCGCCCACGAAATAACGCACCGGCCCCGCTTCGCCGCCGATCCAGCCCGCCACGTCACCGGCGGTTCCGAAGCCTTCGACATGACCGGCGCCGACGCTGAGGGCGCCGCCGGCCGGGCCGAAATTGCGCTTGGTGATGATGTTGACCGTGCCCGCCGCGCCCGGTGATTCCTGCGACGCCAGCGGACTGCGGATGATCTCGATGCGCTCGATGAAGACGGCGGGAATCCGGTCCACCTCCATGTTGCGCGATGAATCGCCGTCCACGATCGGGCGGCCGTCGAGCAGGACCGTGGTGTATTCCTTGCCGAGCCCGCGCAGCTTGATGTCGCGCGAGCGGTTGCTGCGGGGAAAACTGACACCCGGGAGGCGGCGGATGGCATCGCCGACGCTCTGGTCGTTGAACTGGTTAAGCTGTTCGCCCTCGATCACAATGATCGCGTTCGGAGCGTTGCGCCGCAACTGGTTGGCGCGCTGGACCGACGACGCCAGTTCGTCATGAACCTGCAGCGCGGGAAGTTGCGTTGTGTCCTGTGCGAAAGCCGGATCGAGCGACGTGAGCGATGTCAGAATGGCCGTGCCGGCCAGAAGGTAGCGATGAAAGCCCATGGTGCCCCGGTTTCATGAACAAATTGTCATGAGCCGGTATGCGGTATCGCGCGCGTGCCATCGCGGTATCTAGAAACCAATAGACACGCTCCAATTTAGAATCGTTCCTATTTGGCCTGCGGACATCATTTTTGCCGCAAATTGGTACCGCCGCTCACGCGCGCTTGGCGGCGATCGCGTCCCAGATTTTCGCCGCGATGTCGGGACCGCCGAGCCGGGCAATGGCGCGGATTCCGGTCGGCGAGGTGACGTTGATTTCGGTGAGGTGGCCGTCGATGACGTCGATGCCGACGAACAGCAGGCCGCGCGCGCGGAGCGCCGGCCCGAGCCGTTCACAGATCTCGCGCTCGCGCGGCGAAAGATCGGTCGCGGCCGCAGCCCCCCCGCGCACCATGTTGGAGCGCAGGTCGTCCGCCGCCGGCACGCGGTTGACCGCCCCGGCGAATTCGCCGTCGACGAGGATGATGCGCTTGTCGCCGTGTTTGACCTCGGGCAGGAAGCGCTGGATCACCCACGGCTCGCGGAACGTCACCGCGAACATGTCGTAGAGCGAACCGAAATTCATGTCGTTAGGGGTGATGCGGAACACCGCCGCGCCGCCATGGCCATAGAGCGGCTTCATCACCACGTCGCCATGCTCGGCGCGGAAGGCGTTGATCTCGTCCTTGTCGCGCGAGATCAGGGTCGGCGGCATCAGGTCGGCGAACTCCATCACGAAGATCTTTTCCGGCGCATTGCGCACGGAGGCCGGATCGTTGACCACCAGCGTGCGCGGATGAATGCGCTCCAGCATGTGGGTGGTGGTGATGTAGGCGAGATCGAACGGCGGGTCCTGCCGCAGCAGGATGACGTCGAAGGTTTCGAGATTGACGCGGGCCGGATCGCCGAGGGTGAAGTGATCGCCGTCCTGGTCACGCACCGTCAGCGGCTGCACCATGGCGATGAGGTCGGTGCCGCGCTGCGACAGCCGCTCCGGGGTGTAATAGGACAGGGCATAGCCGCGCCTCTGGGCTTCCAGCAGCAGCGCGAAGGTGGAATCGCCGCGAATGTTGATCCGCGCGATGGGGTCCATCTGGACGGCGACCTTCAGCTTCATCATCGTATCTGTCCTTGCTTGGAAACGGCGGCAATCTGGTCGATTTGGCGCGATCTTTCCAGCGTCATTCGGCGCAACCCTGCCGCTCACGCGCTGGTGTCGAATGCCGCCATGAGATGTTTCGGCAGGTGTTTGGGCGCGATCAGGATGGCGTCGAAGCGCAGGTCAAGGTCGGCATGGGCGGGATGCTCCATCAGCCATATTTCGGCGGCGGTGGTGATGCGCTGGCGCTGGCGCGGCGTCACCGCATAGGCGGCGTCGTCGAGGCTGGCGCGGGCCTTGACCTCGACGAAGGCGATCAGCCCGCCGCGCCGCGCCACGATGTCGATTTCGCCATGGGGCGTGCGGAAGCGCCGCGCCAGAATGCGGTAGCCTCTCGCCATCAGATAGAGACACGCCTTGCTTTCCGCGGAAATGCCGGTCTGGAACGCCGCGACGCGCGCGGGCGAGGGAGCGTTCAGGCGCGCCTTCGGCAATTTCGCGGGCGGGTCGCTATCCGTCATCGCGATCTTTCGCGAGTTCGAGCGCGCGGGCATAGACGTCGCGGCGCGCCCGGCCCGACAAGGCGACGGCTTCGGCGACGGCGTCCTTGACGCTGCTGCGCGCGAGTGCCGCGCGCAACAGCGCATCGAGGGCGTCGTCGTCGACGATATCGGCATTGGCGTCGGGCGGACCGATCACCAGCACGAATTCGCCGCGGGTCTCCAGCGTGCCGGCGATGGCGGCGAGATCGGAAAGGCGTGCGCGCCGCACCTCCTCGTGCAGCTTGGTCATCTCGCGGCAGATCGCGGCGTCGCGGCCGCCCATGATCGCGGCGAGATCGGAAAGGCTGTCCTGCACCCGCGCGCCGCTCTCGAACATCACCAGCGTGGCGTCGATGCGCGCCAGCTCCGCGAGCCGCGTGCGCCGCGCGTGGGATTTCGCCGGCAGGAAGCCTTCGAAGAAGAACCGGTCGGTGGGAAGCGCCGCCACCGTCAGCGCCGCCAGCACCGACGATGGTCCCGGCATCGTCGTCACCGCAAATCCCGCGGCCGTGACCTCGCGCACCAGCTTGAAGCCGGGATCGGAAATCAGCGGGGTGCCGGCGTCCGACACCAGCGCCAGCGACGATCCCTGCGCCAGCGCGGCCAGAATCTTCGGCCGGGCCTGCTCGGCATTGTGCTCATGATACTGCATGAGCCTGGTGGAGATGGAAAACCGCTCCAGCAGGCGGCGGGTGATGCGGGTGTCCTCGCAGGCGACGATGTCGACGCCCGCCAGTGTCTCGAGCGCCCGCAGGGTGATGTCGCCGAGATTGCCGATCGGCGTCGCCACGAGATGAAGCCCGGGTGCGGCCTTCGCCGCGGCGATAACGTGGCCCCCGATCGCGAAGCTGCGGGGTGCGGCGGCGGCGGGATCGGCGGAGAGTGGAGAGACGGTTCTGGGACGCATCGCTACAATCTAGCGGCAATGCGCGCCGCCGTCCTGTTCGCAACCGAAAAGAAGCGCAGGCCGGGATTGCGGAAAGGACCTTTGTTTTGGTTAAGTTATCGTCGAGAATAGGTCGGAATCCTCGCCCAGACATGCCGGAGGATGTGCCCTGACCGATCTGGATGGACGAGAGACCATGGTTGCGCCCCCTATTTCCGACTCTCCGCGCGCCGGCGCCACCCGCCGCAGCGCCGTCGGCCTTATTCTGGGCGCGCCGCTGGTCGCCGGCTGCGCCAGCATGCAGTCGTCGCTGTCCGGCGGCGAACAGCCGGCGGGACCGCCGCAGGAGGCCTCGGCGCTGGGCACGGGCCAGGTCAAGGCCGGGCTGCTGCTGCCGTTGTCGGCGGCGGGCAATGCCGGCGTCGCCGGCCAGTCGATGCGCAACGCCGCCGAACTGGCGCTGGCCGAGTTCCAGAACCCCAACCTCCAGCTTCTGGTCAAGGACGACAGCGGCACCCCGCAGGGCGCGCAGCAGGGGGTGCAGCAGGCGCTGGGCGAAGGCGCCGAAATCGTCCTCGGGCCGCTGTTCGCGCTGGCGGTGCCGGCGGCGGCGCAACTGACACGCCAGCGCAACGTGCCGCTGATCGCGTTCTCGACCGATTCGAGCGTGGCCGGGCGCGGGGTCTATCTGCTGAGCTTCCTGCCGGAATCCGACGTCAACCGCATCGTCGATTATGCCGCCGGCACCGGCAAGCGCTCCTTCGCCGCGCTGCTGCCGGACAACGCCTACGGCAATGTGGTGGAAGCCGCTTTCAAGCAGGCGGTGGCGCGGCGCGGTGGCCGCGTCGTCGCCTTCGAGAAATACGGCACCGATGCCGCGCAGATGCAGGCGTCGGCGCGCACCGTCGCGCAGGCGCTGCCGTCGGCGGACGCGCTGCTGCTCGCCGACGATGGCGACGTGGTGGCGGGCGTCGCCGACGCGCTGGTGGTGGGCGGCGCCAACCTCAAGCGGCTGTCACTGCTTGGCACCGGGCTGTGGGACAACCCGCGGGTGTTCGGCAATGCGAATCTGCAGGGCGGGCTTTACGCCGCGCCGGATCCGTCCGGTTTCCGCGGCTTCTCGGCGCGCTATCGCGCCAAATTCGGGCAGAACCCGGTCCGCACCGCGACGCTGGCCTATGACGCCGTGGCGCTGATCGCGGCGCTGGCCCGCACCCAGGGCGGCCAGCGCTTTTCACCGGAAGTTCTGACCAACCCGTCCGGCTTCGCCGGCATCGACGGGCTGTTTCGGTTTCGCAGCGACGGCACCAACGAGCGCGGCCTCGCGGTGATGCGAGTTGCTTCTGGCGGCGGCCAGATGGTGTCGGCGTCGCCGAAGAGTTTCGGAGCGTAACCCCTCTACGCCGCGAGATCGGCGACCACCGCATCCAGCACCGGAAAGCCCGCCATGGTCACGCGCACGCGGCCGTCGGGATCGACGGCGATGGCGCCTTCGTCGCGCAGGATGGCGATGCGGCGCGGATCGAGGGCGCGGCCCGACAGCGCGCGATAGCGCTCCGGATCGATGCCTTCGGTGAGCCGCAGTCCCATCAGCAGGTATTCGTCGGAGCGCTCCTCGCTGGTGAGGGCGTCGTCGCTGACGACGCCATGGCCCTGGGCCTCGACTCGCATCAGCCAGCTTTCGGGTCGCCGCTCGGTGGCGATGGCATGGCGCACGCCGCCGAGCGTCAGACGGCCGTGAGCGCCAGGGCCGACGCCGGCATAGTCCTGGCCGCGCCAGTACACGAGATTATGCTTGCACTCAGCGCCGGGCCGCGCGTGATTGGAAATCTCGTAGGCGGGCAGACCGAACCGCGCGCAAACGTCCTGCGTCACGTCGTAGAGCGCGCGGGCCACCGCCTCGTCGGGCACCTTCAATTTGCCGGCGGCATGCAGGCCGAAGAATGGCGTGTCCGGCTCGATGGTGAGCTGGTACAGCGACAGATGTTCGGCGGCTTCGGCGATGGCGTGCTTGAGCTCGTCTTCCCACATCCGCGGGGTCTGGTCGGGGCGGGCATAGATCAGGTCGAACGAGTAACGCGCGAATGTCGCGCGCGCGATGGCTACGGCGTCGAGCGCCTCGCGCGCGGTGTGCAGGCGGCCAAGCGCCTTCAGCGAGGCGTCGTCCAGCGCCTGCACGCCGAGCGAGACGCGGTTGACGCCGGCGTCGCGATAGCCGCGAAAGCGCGTGGCTTCGACGCTGGTGGGGTTGGCCTCGAGCGTGACCTCGACATCGCCGGCCATGCGCCAGTGTCGCGCGATGGCGTTGAGGATCGCGCCGACCGTTTGTGGCTGCATCAGCGACGGTGTGCCGCCGCCGAGAAAGATCGACGTCACCTCGCGGCCCGGCACCCGCTCCGCAGTGGTCGCGATCTCGCGTTCGAAGGCGCGCGCGAAGCGGAATTCGTCGATCGGCGCGTGACGCACATGGCTGTTGAAGTCGCAATAGGGACACTTCGACAGGCAGAACGGCCAGTGCACATAAACGCCGAAGGCTTCCTGCGCTTCATGGCTCATGCGAGGCACATCTCCGCGAGCTTGACGAAGGCCCTGGCGCGGTGGGACAGGCCGAGGCCGAGCGGCGGCAGGCCGTGCTTCTCGATGCTGGTCATCTCGCCGAAGGTCCGCGTGTGTCCCTCGGGCAGAAACGCTGGATCGTAGCCGAAGCCGGCGCTGCCGCGCGGCGGCCACACCAGCGTGCCGTCGGCGCGGGCCTCGACCTCCTCGAGATGGCCATCGGGCCATGCCACGCACAGGGCCGAGACAAAATGAGCGGTGCGCTGCGCGGGGTCGGTCGCGCCACGCTCCTGCAACAGCCGCTCGATCTGCGCCATGGCGGCGGCGAAGTCCTTAGCTTCGCCGGCCCAGCGCGCCGAATAAATGCCGGGCTGGCCGTCCAGCGCATCGACCGCGAGGCCCGAATCGTCGGCGAAGGCGGGCAGCTGCGCGGCGTTGGCCGCGGCGACAGCCTTGATGCGCGCATTGGCCTGAAAGGTGGTGCCGGTTTCCTCCGGCTCGCCGAGGCCAAGCTCCGTCGCCGATACCGCCTCGACACCATAGGGCGCGAGCAGTTCGCGCATCTCGGCGAGCTTGCCGGGATTGTGGGTGGCGATCACGAGGCGGCCGGTGATTCGGCGGTGTGTGGTCATGACTCGAATCCGGTCCCAAACAAAAAGCATTCGTCATTGCGAGGAGCGCGGCGACGAAGCAATCCAGCGTCCTGATTTAGCGTGGATTGCTTCGCGGAGCCTGTCATCGGGCGGCGCTTTGCGCCGACCCGCTGGCTCGCAATGACGAAATTACGCCACCGCCATCTTCTGCAGATCGACCAGCCGGGCGATGCCCTTCTGCGCCAGCGCCATCAGCTTGAGAAACTCGTCCTGGGTGAACGGCGTCTTCTCCGCGGTGCCCTGCACCTCGATGAGGCGGCCGTCGCCGGTCATGACGAAATTGGCGTCGGTCTCGGCCTCGGAATCCTCGGCGTAATCGAGATCGAGCACCGGCGCGCCGTTGTAGATGCCGCAGGAGATCGCCGCGACATTGTCGCGCAGCACGTTGTCGTTTTTCAGCATGTTGCGTGCCTTCATCCATTGCAGGCAGTCGGCAAGCGCCACCCACGCGCCGGTGATGGACGCGGTGCGGGTGCCGCCGTCGGCCTGGATGACGTCGCAGTCCACGGTGATCTGGCGCTCGCCCAGCGCCACCAGATCGACGGTGGTGCGCAGCGCGCGGCCGATCAGGCGCTGGATTTCCACGGTGCGGCCGCTCTGCTTGCCGGCGGCGGATTCGCGGCGCATGCGCTCGTGTGTAGCGCGCGGCAGCATGCCGTATTCGGCGGTGACCCAGCCGCGGCCCTGACCCTTGAGCCATGGCGGCAGCCGGTCTTCCAGCGTGGCGGTGACCAGCACATGGGTGTCGCCGAATTTCACCATGCAGGAGCCCTCGGCATATTTGACCACGCCGCGTTCCAGCGTGACGGGGCGCAACTCATCGGGCGCGCGACGGCTTGGCCGCATGAAAACCTCCGGGAACCTGGGAAAGTAACGATTTGGCGCTGCTTTTAGGGGGTTGGACCGGCAGCGGCAAGGGAAGATCGGCGCCCGCCGGGCCGGATAAGCATGTTTGCAGAATGCCGCTTGTCAGCGCGCCATCCGATGGACAATTGTAAGCGGAAATAACCCCTCTGGAGCCCGAATTGGCCCACCACGACCCGATTGGCCACCTGATCACCCCGAACGCGGGGCTGGCCCAGCTCAACGAGCGGTCGCGGGATATTTTCCGGCAGATCGTGGAGAGCTATCTGGCCACCGGCGAGCCGGTCGGCTCGCGCAACATCGCGCGCCTGATCACCATGCCGCTGTCGCCGGCTTCGGTCCGCAACGTGATGTCCGATCTCGAACAGCTCGGCCTGATCTATGCGCCGCACACCTCGGCCGGCCGGCTTCCGACCGAGCTTGGCCTGCGCTTTTTCGTCGATGCGCTGATGCAGGTCGGCGATCTGTCGGAGGCGGAGCGGCAGTCGATCGAGCAGCAGCTCAAATCGGTCGGCGGTGCGCCGTCGGTGGAGGCGGCGCTGAACGAGGCGATGACCCGGCTGTCGGGGCTGACTCGCGCCGCCGCCGTGGTGCTGACCCAGAAGTCCAACGTGCGACTCAAGCATATCGAATTCGTGCGGCTGGAGCCGGCGCAGGCGCTGGTGGTGCTGGTGGCGGAAGACGGCCAGGTGGAGAACCGCATCCTGCCGCTGTCGCCGGGGGTGCCGACCTCGGCGCTGACGGAGGCGTCGAATTTCCTCAATGCGCGGATTCGCGGGCGCACCCTGGCGGAGGCGCGCGATGAACTGGAAACCGCGCTCACCGAAGCGCGCTTCGAACTCGACCAGCTGACCCAGAAGGTGATCGCCGCCGGCATCGCGAGCTGGTCCGGCGGCGGCAGCGAGGAGCGCCAGCTCATCGTGCGCGGCCACGCCAATCTGCTGGAGGACCTGCATGCGCTGGAGGATCTCGAGCGGGTGCGGCTGCTGTTCGACGATCTTGAAACCAAGAAGGGCGTGATCGATCTGCTCGGCCGCGCCGAGCGCGCCGACGGCGTGCGCATCTTCATCGGCTCGGAGAACAAGCTGTTTTCGCTGTCGGGCTCCTCCACCATCATCGCGCCCTACCGCGACGCCGCCGGCCGCATCGTCGGCGTGCTCGGCGTCATCGGCCCGACCCGGCTGAACTATGCCCGCGTCATCCCGATGGTGGATTACGCCGCCCGCATCGTCAGCCAATTGATCGGCAAATAACCGGACGCTTGATTTTCGGCCGCCAAAACACGATATGCGGCGTAACAATTCCCCTCCTAACCGACGATGATGTGCTGAAAAGGGTAAGCCATGACCGATTCCAGTGGGCACAGGAAACCGCCGGAGGCGTCCGCGCCGGAGCCGCAGAAGGACCAGGAGCCCGTGGTTTCAAAGCCTTACGTGATGCCTGACGATCCCGAGCCGGGCTCGGTGGAGGTGCTCGCCAAGGAGGTTGCCGAGGCCAAGGACCGGGTACTGCGCACGCTGGCCGAGATGGAAAACCTGCGCAAGCGCACGGCAAAGGAAGTGGCCGATGCGCGCAGCTACGGCATCACCGCCTTCGCGCGCGATGTGCTCGACATCGCCGATAATCTTCAGCGTGCGCTCGATGCCGTGCCGGCGGATGCGCGCGCGGGAGCCGATCCCGGCCTCAAGGCGCTGATGGAAGGCGTCGAACTGACGGAGCGTTCGCTGCACAAGACGCTGGAAAAGAACGGCGTGCAGAAGATCGATCCGCAGGGCGAGAAGTTCGATCCGAATTTCCATCAGGCGATGTACGAAATGCCGGATCCCTCGGTGCCGCCGGGGACGGTGGTGCAGGTGGTGCAGAGCGGCTACACCATCGGCGGGCGGGTGCTGCGGCCCGCGCTGGTGGCGGTTTCCAAGGGCGGCGCCAAAGCCGAGTGACAAGGCCGAGTAGGCCGCAGGCGGCGCATTTTCGGTGATCGCCGCAACAGGCCGTTAACGGCTGCGGCCTAGCGTCGGCCCCGGATCACCGGGCCGGCGCATGACGATTCTGCTTGATACCACCGCTCAGCGGACCAGCGCGCTGCGGCTCGGCCGCGGCGCGGCGGCTGCGTTGGCGTTGATCCTGGTGGCCGTCGCGGCGCTGGCGCTGCGCCGGGTGCTGCCGGCCAACAACGATGTGAGCTGGCTTCTGACCGCGGGCGAGCAGGTTCTCGCGGGCAAGACGCTCTATGCCGGCGTGATCGAGACCAATCCGCCGATCGCCGTTCTCGCCTATATTCCCGCCATCCTGATCGCCCGCGCCTTGGGCGTCGCCGCCGAACCGGTGGTCGACGGGCTGATGTTTGTGGCGATGGCCGCCGCGCTCGGCTGCGTGGCCGCGATGCTGCGGCGCTCGGACAGGCTGCGCGATCTGCACGATCCTCTGCTGCTGGCGCCGGTGCTGGCGGTTCTCGCGGTGCTGCCGACCCAGGAGTTCGGCCAGCGCGAGCATATCGCGCTGATCGCGGGCCTGCCGTTTTTTGCCGCCCTGATGCTGCGGGTGAACGGCGCGACGCCGGCGCGCTGGCAGATCGTCGCCGCCGGCCTGGGGGCGGGGGTGATGCTGGCGTTCAAGCCTCATTTCATTTTCGCCTTTGCCGGCGCGGTGGTGGTCACGGCGGTGCTGCGCCGGTCGTGGCGCATCCTGTTCGTTCCGGAAAACTGGATCGCGGGCGTCGTGGTGCTCGGCTACATGGCCATCGTCGCCATTCTGTTTCCGGAATTTTTCACGGTGGTGCTGCCCATCGCGCGCGATGTCTACGTGCCGGTGGGGCGGTCGTTGCCGCGTATGATGGCGACCATGGGTGCAGTGTGCTGGCTCGGCGTGATGCTCATCATCCTGCTGTTGCAGCAGGCGCGCCGCGATCGCGCCGTCATGGTGCTGGTCGCCGGTTCGCTCGGTTTTGCCGGGGCGTTCTTCATGCAGCACAAGGGCTGGCCCTATCAGTCCTATCCGATGATTGCGCTGGCGTTCCTCGCCGCGATCACCGCTGCGGCCTCGGTCCGGTTCGGGGCGCAACGGCTGGTCGGCTTGAGCGTCGTTTCGGCGCTGATCGCCCTGTTCGTCAGCGCAATGGCGTGGTTCACCGACACGTTCAACGCGCAGCCGCTACAAGCCGCCATCGCCCGCCACGGCGACCGGCCGGCGCTGCTGGCGATCTCGGGCGAACCGGGTATCGGTCATCCGGCGGTGCGCGCGCTTCATGGCACGTGGGTATCGCGGGAAGCCAGCCTGTGGATCACCGCGCACGCCGATTACATGAAGCGCCACGGCCTGATTCCGCCCGGCAAGGCCGACGCGCTCGGCCGCCATGTCGCGCGCGAGCGGGCCTGGCTGATCGAGGACATCAGGCGGCAGCCGCCCACCGTCGTTGTGGTCGACAACATGGGCGGCCGGTGGGGCGAATGGATCGCCGCCGATGCCGAACTGTCGGCGCTGCTGAAACCTTATGCGAAGGCCGACAGCGTTGGCGGCGTCGATATCCTGGTCCGCCGCGCCGCGGCCGTCACCGGGCGCTGATACCGTCGCGCACGGCGCGAAAGCGCGGAAACGCCTTCGGCCAGTCCTCGCGGGTGGAGCTGGCGATGATGCGCAGCGTTGAGCTGCCGCCGAAGCGCAGCCATTGCACGACGGTGACGGGGGTGTCGTTCTTGCCGGTCACCGCATTGATCCGGGTCTCGAATCCCGGTGTTCCGTCGATGCGGATCGGCTCGTTGGCGGTAATCCGGGCCTCGCGCAGGCCGGGGATGGCGGCGGCGGATTGCTGGGCGAAGCGGTCGCGGTCGTCATTGATGGCGGGGGCGGAGGCGAGCATGCCGATCACCATGTAGGGCGCGCCGTCGAGGGTGGTGTCCTCGGTGCCGTCGGTGAGAAGCACGGTCGAGCGCGGCGCCAGGGTGCGCACCGTCTTGAAGCCGCTGAGATCGCCGACCTTGAACGGCAGCTGGTCGAGCTGCTCATCCACCGGCACCTCCATGCGGATTGCGACCGAAGCCAGCATCTTGCGCATCGCCTCGTCGGAGATCGCGGGCGTGGCGCCGCGCGTCTGGGCGATCAGATAGCCGGTGAACTTGGTGCCGCCCGGCACGATCAGCGAATAGAGCCGCAGCGGCGTGTCGCCGTCCTTGCCGGTTTCGACGGTCAGGTAGGCCTTGCCCGCCGCGGTCTCGATCGGCTCTGGCCTCGGGCCGGTGGGGGGAGCCTTGCCGTCCTTGACCGCGGTGTCGACGGCCTCATAGGCCGCCGGCGGGATCTCGGCGAGGCGTCGCTCCATCACCGCCTCATTGGTGGAGACCACCTGGACGATGGCCGAGCGGCCGGCCGCCAGGTCCTGGCGGATAGACGCCACGAGGGAGGGGGCTTTCAGGCCCGCCAGCAGGTGCCCAAAGAAGCGTAGCTTGGAGCCCTCGAAAGCCGACATCACCGCCGACGCCGCCTGGCCGCTCTTGGCCTTGCCCTCTTCGGTGACCCCGACCGCCTCCAGGGCGGCACGCAGATTGTGGTGGATCAGCTGGTAGGCGTCGGCCCAGGCGTCCCAGATGCCGATG
>JAFKES010000038.1 GCA_017308495.1 Afipia sp. | reverse complement strand
GCTCGAAGGCTACGGCGAGACCTCGGTGCGCAACCTGTTCGCGGCGATCGACGCGCGGCGCACCATCGAGCTGCACCGGCTGATCTTCGCTCTCGGCATTCGCCATGTCGGCGAAGGCAACGCCAAGCTGCTGGCAAGGCATTACGGCACGCTCGATGCCTTCCTCGACGCGATGCGCGCTGCCGCCGACGCGCAGACCGACGAGGGCAACACGTCGGAGGCCTATCAAGACCTCGACAACATCGCCGGCATCGGTGATGTCGTGGCCGCTGCGGTCGTCGAATTCTTCGCTGAAACCCGCAACCGCAAGGCGCTCGACGCGCTGCGCGCCGAACTGACCGAGGTGCTGCCCGCGGAGAAGGCGAAGACGGATTCGCCCATTGCCGGCAAGACCGTGGTGTTCACCGGCTCGTTGTCGAAATTCACCCGCGAGGAAGCCAAGGCGGCGGCGGAGCGGCTTGGCGCCAAGGTCGCCGGCTCGGTATCGAAGAAGACCGATTACGTTGTCGCCGGCGAGGATGCGGGCTCCAAGCTCACCAAGGCCCGCGATCTCGGCGTCACGGTGCTCACCGAGGACGAGTGGCTGACGCTGATCGGCGGCGCGTGAGGTTGCGCATCAGAGCAGACCGGTATCCTGCTCGTTCGGCTCTGCGCCTTGTCTTGCTCTGATCTGACTGGATCGGCGCGGCACCAGTGCGAACAGCGCGGTGGCGCAGGCGCAGGATATCGCCAGAATCGCGATATTGAGCGGCAGCGGCGTCGCGAACGCGCCGCCGAGCCAGGCGCCGAGCTGCGAACACAGCGAGCCGAATCCCATCTGCAGGAATCCCATGGCTCCCGAGGCGGTGCCGGCCGCCTGCGGGCGAATGCTGATGGCGCCGGCCGAGGCGTTCGACATCGCCAGCGCGTTGCCGGTCATGATGACCATGTGGGTGCCGAACAGCCATGACGGATCCATGTTGAGGCCGATGACGCCCCAGATGGTGTTCAGGATCGCGCCGACGATCTGCAGAGTCAGGCCGACCCAGATGGTGCGGTCGATGCCGTAGCGCGGCGATAGCCGCACCGAGATCAGGTTGCCGATCAGGTAGGCGAAGCCTGAGGTCGCGAACCAGACGCCGTATTCGGCGGCGGAGCGGCCCATCTGGTTGACCACCACATAGGGGCCGCCGCCGGCGAAGGTGAAGATGATGGCCGAGGCCAGCATCTGGCACAGCACGTAGCCGATGAAGGCGGGGGTGGTGGCGAGTGCGCGGATGTCGGTGACGAACCCGCCTTTTTCTCCGCCGGCGACGCGGCGGCGGGTCTCGGGCAGGCCGAGCGCGATGGCCACGGTGATCGCGATCGACACCGCGGCCATGACCGAGAAGATCGCGCGCCAGCCGAACGCGGTCTCGATCAGGCTGCCGATCAGCGGGCTCAGGAGCTGCGCGATCATCATCACCGCGATGACCAGGCTGATCATGCCGCCGACCCGCTCACGCGGATAGAGATCGCGGACGATGGCGCGCGCCAGCACCATGCCGCCGGCACTGCCGAGCGCCTGCAGCACGCGCGCCGCGATCAGTTGCGGCAGCGTTTCGGCGAGCATGGCGCCGACGGCGGCGATGGCGGTGAGCGTGAGCCCGCCGAGCAGCACCGGCCGTCGCCCGAACCGGTCGGACAGCGGTCCGGTGACCAGTTGCGAGAGCGCGAGCCCGACCATGAACAGCGAGACGTTGAGCTGAACGGTGGAGACGTCGCTGCCAAAGGTGGTGGTGAGCAGCGGCAGCGACGGCACCAGGATATAGAGCGACACCGGCGCGAGGCCGTTCATCACCACCAGCAGCAGCAGGATTTTCCACGTGGCGCGGGGCGCGGCCCGCGTGGGCGTGACGTCGGCGTTGGGATCGGTCACGTTATCCGGACTCTTGTGTTGGTGATGGCTCCGGTCAGTCGGCCGGAACCAGCGGCGCGGTCGCGGCGTCGAGCCAGACCCGCGTCGCCTCGTCGAGCAGCGGGCGGATCTCCTCGCGCACGCGCGAATGATAGGCGTTGACCCACGCCAGCTCCTGCTTGCTGATGCGGTTGGCGTTGATGAGCCGGCGGTCGATCGGCGCGAGCGTCAGCGTTTCGAAGCCGTTCATCGGCTTTTCCGCGCCGTCGATGCGCTTCTCCACCACCAGTTCGAGATTTTCGATGCGGATGCCGAAGGCGTCGGTCTTGTAGTAGCCCGGTTCGTTGGACAGGATCATGCCGCGCTTGAGCGGCGTGGTGCCGAGCTTGGAAATGCGCGCCGGGCCTTCATGCACCGAGAGGTAGCTGCCGACGCCGTGGCCGGTGCCATGCTCGAAGTCGATGCCCGCCTGCCACAGGAACTGGCGCGCCAGCACGTCGATCTGCGCGCCGCTGGTGCCGTCGGGAAACGCGGCGCGGGCGATGGCGATATGGCCGCGCAGCACGCGGGTGAAACGGTCGCGCATCTCCGCCGTCGGCTCGCCGATGGCGATGGTGCGGGTGACGTCGGTGGTGCCGTCTTCGTATTGCGCGCCGGAATCGATCAGCAGCAGATCGCCCGGCGCGATGCGGCGGTTGGACTTGCGGGTGACGCGATAATGCACGATGGCGCCGTTGGGGCCGGTGCCGGCGATGGTGGGGAACGAGACGTCTTTCAGCGCGCCGGTGTCGCGGCGGAAGGTCTCGAGCGCCTCCACCGCGTCGATCTCGGTCAGCGCGCCGCCGGGCGCCTCGCGATCGATCCACGCCAGAAACCGCGCCAGCGCCGCGCCGTCGCGCCTGTGGGCGGCGCGGGTGCCGGCGATCTCGGCGGGGTTCTTGACGGCCTTGAGCAGCGCTACCGGATCGGTCAGCCGCACCGGCTTGCCACCATGCGCCGCGATCAGCCGCGACAGCGCGTCAGCGGCGGTCGCGGCATCGAGGCCGATGGCGGCTCCGGTAGAGGCCAGCGTGGCGAGCCGCTCGGTCAGGACGTCCGGGTCTTCCACGGTGGCGGTGCGTTCGAGGTAGTCGCGCACGCTGTTCGACAGCTTGCGATGATCGATGAAGATCGTGGCGCGGCCGTCCTTCGCCACCAGCGCATAGGACAGCGGCAGCGGCGTGTGGGCGACATCCGCGCCGCGGATGTTGAAAGTCCACGCCACCGCGTGAGAATCCGACAGCACCAGCGCATCGACGTCGAGCCGCGCGATCTCTGCGGCGATGCGAGCGAGCTTGTCGCGCTCGCTTTCGCCGGCGAATTCGGCGGGATGGATTTTCACCGGGCCGAGCGGCGGCGCCGGGCGTTCGGTCCAGATGGCGTCGACGGGATTGCCGTCCACCGCCACGAGCTCCGCACCGGCGCGGGCGCAGGCCTTGGCGAGGCGCTCGGCTGCCGCGGATGTGTGCAGCCAGGGATCAAATCCGAGGCGGTCGCCGGGCTTGAGGTGCCGGGTCAGCCAGTTTTCCGGCGGCGGCTCGATCAGGGATTCCACCGCCCATGCGGTGGTGTCGACCTGCCGGGTGGCCTGCAGGGTGTAGCGACCGTCCACGAACACCGCCGCCTCACCGATCAGAACCACGGCCAGCCCCGCCGATCCGGTGAAGCCGGTGAGCCACGCCAGCCGCTCCTCGGATGGGGCGACATATTCGTTCTGCTGGCTGTCGGCGCGGGGAATGACGAACCCGGTCAACTGGCGGCGCAGCAGCTCCTCGCGGAATGCCGACAGCCGCGCCGTCAGCGCCACGCCGCCTTCCGGGTCCTCGAATGTCTGGAATTGGGCTTCGAACATGGTTCGACCTTATGAGACCGGGGAAGGACCGGCAATCGGCGCCCCCGGAATGGGCCGCTGCTTGGGAGGAATGGCACGATCTCTGCTTAACCCATCTGTCGGGAGAGGGCGTTTTCGACCGCAGGGAAGAAAGGACAGGCCATGCCAGCCTTCACGTTCGAGAAGATTACGCCACCGGTCCGGCCGGACCCGGCTCCGGTGGTGACGATCAGGGAGCCGCGCGGGGTCATTGCCCGGATGTTCGACCGGTTCACTGAAAGCCGGGTGCCGCGGGTGGCGCGCAAGGCCGGGTTGGCGGGCTTCACCGAGGCGGACATCGCGCCTCCTCGAATCCGGCGGCCATGACGGCGAGACGATAATAGCTACCGCTTCTGCATCAGCAGGCTGCTCCAGCCGTCGATCTCGATGCGTCGGACCAGCTTCAGCCCGGCGCCGCAATAGGCAGCGACCACGCTGTCGGCCTGATGCGGCAGCAGGCCTGACAGGATGACGAATCCGGCCGGGGCCAGATGGGCCGCAAGCGCTGGCGCCAGCCGGCGCAGCGGATTGGCCAGGATGTTCGCCAGCACCAGACCGAACGGCCCGCGGGCGGCGAACTGCGGCGCGTGAAACCCCGTGGCGTGGATCGTTTCGACCAGATCGCCGGCGCCGTTGAAGATCGCGTTCTCGCGCGCCACCACCACGGAGCGGACATCGATGTCGCTCGCCAGCACCCGGCGGCGCAGCGTTTTCGCCGCGGCGATGGCGAGTACGCCGGTGCCGGTGCCGAGATCCAGCACCCGCCGCGGCGTGCGCTGCTTCAGCACCCGGTCGAGCAGCAGCAGGCAGCCGCGGGTGGTGCCATGGTGTCCGGTGCCGAATGCGAGCGCGGCCTCGATCTCGATGCCGATCTTGTTGGGCGGGACGCGGTCGCGGTCATGGCTGCCATGGACGACGTAGCGCCCGGCGCTGACCGGCACGAGGTCGGCGAGGCTGGCCTTGACCCAGTCCTTGGTCTCCACCGTCCCGAACACGATGGACTTCGCCGCCGCTTCGCCCGCGGTCTCCGTCACCAGCGCATGGATCAGGTCGTGATCCGGTGGCTCGGAGAAATGCATGGTGACGTCCCAGCGGCCGCCGGGGGCCTCGAAGGCGGCGATCGCCAGATCAGGACCCGGATAGCTCTCGGCGATGGCGTCGACGATGCGGCTGGCGGTGCGCTCGTCGCCGATGGCGAAGGTGGCCTGCGTCGCGGCGGCGGAGGGGGGCGTTGCGTTCACGGGATCAAGGTCCAAGGGGGAGCCAAGGGGAGCGAATGTGGCTTTGGAGATCGCTGACTGCATCGCCTATTTCCCCACAGCCTGTCCACACCTTCTGCTCCGCCGGTCCCCGGCTTGTTCACACTTTGTTAAGCGGGGTTATCCACATCTTACTGAAACTTTAACCACGTGGAAATCCACAGCTTATTCACAGGGTTATCCACAGCCTTTCAACAGGCTGGAATGCCCACGGTCACGCGAAAAAGGACCGGTGATCCCGCAGGATGACGGCCGCCGCATTGTGCCCCGGCGCGCCAGTGACGCCGCCGCCGGGATGGGCGCCCGAGCCGCAGTGATAGAGCCCCTTGAGCGGGCCGCGATAGCCGCCATGGCCGAGCATCGGCCGGGCTGAGAACAGCTGGTTCAGGGACAGCGCGCCGTGGAAAATGTCGCCGCCGAGCAAGCCGAAATCGCGTTCGAGGTCGAGCGGCGACAGCGCCTGCCGCCCGATCACGCTCGTGGCGAAGCCGGGCGCATAACGGTCCACCGTCGCGATCATCAGGTCGGCGACGGCGTCGCGGTGGTCGTCCCATGAGCGGCCGTCCGGCAGTTCGGGCGCGACGTGCTGGCAGAACAGGCTGGCGACATGGCGGCCCGGCGGGGTCAGCGAAGCGTCGAGGGTCGAGGGGATCAGCACCTCGATCACCGGCTCGCGGCTCCAGCCGTGGTGGCGGGCATCGAGCCAGGCGCGGTCCATGTAGCCGAGGCTCGGGGCCAGAATAATCCCGGCGGTGAGGTGATCGCCCGCACCGGGCAGCGCGGTGAACGACGGCAGCTCCGACAGCGCCACGTTCATGCGGAAGGTGCCGGAGCCGTTGCGCCAGGTGCGGATGCGCTCAAGGAAGGGAGCGGGCAGGGCGTCCGGCGGGATCAGCCGGGTGTAGAGCAGCTTCGGATTGACGCTGGAGGCGATGGCGGCGGCCCGGATGGTCGCGCCATTGTCGAGGATGACGCCGGCGGCGCGGTCGCCCTCCACGATCACCTCGCGCACGCCGGTGCCGGTCTCGATCTCCGCGCCGTGGGCGCGCCCCGCCGCCGCCATGGCCTGGGTGATCGCGCCCATGCCGCCGAGCGCGTGGCCCCACAGCCCCTTGCGGCCGTTCACCTCGCCGAAGGCGTGATGCAGCATCACATAGGCCGAGCCGGCGGCGTAGGGGCTGGCATAGTTGCCGACGATGGCGTCGAAGCCGTACAGCGCCTTGACCAGATCGGTCTCGAAGCGGTCGTCGAGCATGTCCCCGGCCGACCGTGTGAACAGGTCCAGCAGCAGGCGCTGGCTCTCCAGCGGCAGCCGGCGCAGGATATTGGCGCTGCCGAGCGCGTTGAACGTCTCGCGGAGCGCGGCCGCACCGATGCCTTCGACCACGTCCGGCGGCGCGCGCAGCACGAAGGCCCGCAGCACGTCGGCGATGGTTTCCAGTTCGCGGTTGAAGCCGTCGATCCGCGCGGCGTCGCGTTCGCTGAGCCGGGCGACGGAGGCATGGGTGCGGCCTTCGCCGGTGAGCAGATAGCGGCCGTCGGGCGCGGGCAGGAAATTCTGCGCGCGGCGCTCGACGATGCGCAGGCCGTGATCGTGCAACCGCAGATCGGCGATCACCTTCGGGTTGAGCAGGCTGACGGTGTAGGACGCCACCGAATTGCGGAAGCCGGGATGGAATTCCTCGGTCACCGCCGCGCCGCCGACCACCCTGCGGCGATCGACCACCTTCACCCGCAGGCCGTTCATCGCGAGATAAGCCGCGCAGACGAGGCCATTGTGGCCCGCGCCGATGATGAGCGCATCGTAATCCGACATGCGCCAGTCATAGTCTTGCAACACGCCATGCGCGAGGGATTTCTATCACGCGCATGTTATTGCCCGCGGGCTGTGGCTGTGGTCCACTCCCGCCGCGTCCGGTCGATTGCCGGGATGAGACCGGAGCTTTCATGAATTCGATGCCATCCGAGACCACGGGCCAGTCGTCCGGCGCGCGGAACGCGCTCGTGCTGACGGTCTACACCACCGCGATTTTCACCAGCGCGCTATTGCTGTTCTCGGTGCAGCCGCTGTTCACCAAGATGGTGCTGCCGCGCCTCGGCGGATCGCCGGCGGTGTGGTCGGTGGCGATGGTGTTCTTCCAGTCGCTGCTGCTCGCCGGCTATGCCTACGCGCACTATCTGATGACGCTGCAAAGCCGCGTCGCGCCGGTGGCGATCCACCTCGTGCTGCTGGTGATCGCGCTGTTGACGCTGCCGCTGTCGATCGCGAGCGGCTGGGGTGAGCCGCCGTCGAGCGGCTATGCGGTCTGGCTGCTCGGCCTGTTCGCGGTGTCCATCGGCCTGCCGTTCTTCGCGCTCGCCGCTAACAATCCGATGCTGCAGGCGTGGTTCGTGCGCACCGGTCATCCCGACGGGCCCGATCCCTATTTTCTCTATGCCTCGTCGAACATCGGCAGCTTCCTCGCGCTGCTGTCCTATCCCGTGCTGCTGGAGCCGGTGTTCACGCTGCGGACCCAGAACCTGATCTGGACCTGGGGCTACGGCGTGCTGATCGTGCTGATCGCGGCCTGCGGGTGGCTGCTGCTGCGCGCGCCGCCGATGGCGGTGACGGCGGCAAGCGACGACGACCATGCGCCCGCGCCGGACTGGAGCACGCGGCTGCGCTGGATCTTCCTCGCCGCTGTGCCCTCGGGCCTGTTGATCGCGGTGACGGCGCATATCTCCACCGACGTCGCCGCCGCGCCGCTGTTGTGGGTGCTGCCGCTCTCGCTCTATCTGCTGACCTGGGTGCTGGTGTTCCAGTCGCGGCCGCTGTTGCCGCATCGCTGGATGCTGGCGCTTCAGCCGGTGGCGATCGCCGGCGTCATCGTGCTGCTGGCGATCGGCGGCGAGCAGAACCTGCTGCTGACGCTGGGCGGCCATCAGCTGTGCTTCTTCATCATCGCCATGGCCTGCCATGGCGAACTGGCGCGGACGCGCCCGGCGGCGCGCTATCTCACTGGATTTTATGTGGCGCTGTCGTTCGGCGGCATGGTGGGCGGGCTGTTCGCGGGCCTGATCGCGCCCTACGCGTTCTCGTGGATCGCCGAATACCCGATCCTGCTGGCGCTGGCGGCGCTGTGCCGGCCGCCGCAGACGTCGCCAGTACGCGGCAACGGCGTGGTGTGGCTGCTCGTTGTGCTCGCCGCATTGATGCTGATCGCGCTGTCGTTCCGGAGCGGCGAGGTCACGGAATATCTCGAGGGCGAGCGTATCTGGGTCATCGGCGCGATTGCGGTTGCGGCGGCGGCGCTGGCGCTGCTGCTTCGGACCGACCGCTGGCGCTTCGCGGCCGTGGTGGCGCTCGGCCTCGTGCTGCTGCGGGTCTATCCGGCCGACAATGGCCGGGTCGAGACCGTGCGCAGCTTCTTCGGCGTCCACAAGATCGTGGTGACGCCGGACGGGCAGTACCACGTGCTGATGCACGGCACGACCATCCACGGTGCGGAGAAATTCCTCAATGACGACGGTTCAAAGGTCCAGGGGCGGCCGGAGCCGATCAGCTATTATCACAAGGACGGCGGCATCGGCCGCGCCATCGCCGCGATCCGCGAGCGCAAGGGCGGCCCGATCCGCGTCGCGGTGATCGGCCTCGGTTCGGGGTCGCTGGCCTGCCAGTCGCAACCCGGCGAGAACTGGACGTTCTTCGAGATCGACCAGACCATGGTCGATACCGCCCGCGACCCGCGCTACTTCACCTTCATCAGTTCGTGCGAGCCGAACATGAAGCCGATCATCGGTGACGCGCGGCTCACATTCGCCAAGGAGGCCGACGGCGCCTACGATCTGATCATCGTCGATGCCTATTCCTCGGACGCCATCCCGATCCATCTCGCGACCGAGGAGGCGATGGCAATTTACAAATCCAAGCTCGCGCCGCAGGGCGCGGTGGTGATGCACGTCTCCAACCGCCATCTCGAACTGGAGAGCGTGGCGGTCGGCATCGCCGAGGAGAACGACCTGAAGAGCTGGGTCTATAACGAGGATTCCGGGCGTGACGCCGAATACATCTTCACCACCGACGTGGTGATTTCAGCCCGCGATGACGCCGATGTCGGCCGCATCGCGTCGGATCCGAAATGGACCTTCACCGAGGCGACGGAGGGCCAGCGGGTGTGGACCGACGATTATTCCAACGTGCTCGGCGCCGTATGGCGCCGGCTGGTGACGCCCGACGAATAGGCCGCAGCTTCACTTAGTAGCCGCTGTAATAGGGGTTCGGCCGAACGTAGCGGGTGTCCTGGCCGTAATAGGCGTAGCCATCCGGTGGAAGGTTCTGCGGAACAGCCGGCCGCGCGCCATAGACACGACGCTGCATCGGCCCCGCGGCCTCATAGGCGGACCCGTAAGAGGGCGCGCCGTAATAATAGGCCCGGTCCTCCCGCGAATACGGATTGCGGTAGACGCGATCCTGCGACGGCTGCCGGGCGCGGGAATTGGCGTCGAGGCTTTCGTCGTACACATCCTGCCCCCCGCGCGGCGCGATCTCCAGCGGCTGGCCGTCGGCATCGCCGCGCGCGACGTTGGTGCGCGCCCGGCCGCTGCGGGCCAGTGCCACCTGCGACGAGCCGGTGAGGGTGACGGTGGTGTTGAGCAGGCCCTCGGCCTTGACGACGTCCCATAGCTTCAGGGCGTTGGCGCGCGATAGCCGCACGCAGCCGTGGGACGCGGGGGAGCCGAGGCGGCTGACCGAATCCGTACCGTGGATGGCGTGACCCTGCTTGGTGAAGAAGATGGCGTTCGGCATCGGCGCATCATCGAATTCCTTCGAATAATGATCCTGCTCCATGCGGAACGCCCTGAAGGTGCCGTTCGGGGTTTCGTGAGACGGATTGCCGCTCGAGACCGGCCATGTGTAGCGCGTGACGCCGTCGACGGCGACGGTCATCTGCTGGGTGTTCTTGTCCACGACAATGGACACCGCCGCCTGCGCGCTGCCGGTGAGCAGCATCAGGCCGGTCACCGAAGTCACAATAAAACGCATCACTGTCGCCTCGTCTCTGCCCCTCCGCCCCACTAAAGCACGAAAACCGGCTGTCCTAACAGTGTCTTCGCCGCAAGGTTGCCGGCGGGCGGCATACACTTTCGTGAATGAGCCAATATGTTCGGACGTTTTCGCCCGACTTGACGCAACCATTTTGTCCTGATGGAGTTAAAAACAGGGCGTTTTCCGCCTTTGGGGAGATTTCGAGATGACGACGCAAGCTGTGTTCGTGGTCGATTCCACGTATCGGCGCTTCCTGTTCGTGGCGGCGGCGCTGGCCGTGTTGGCGTTGCCGGTGGCCGCGCAGGCCCAGGGCGTAATCAAGGGCGCGGAGCAGGGCGCTGCGGACGGATCCCGCAAGGGCAATCGCGCCGCGGGCCCGGTGGGCGGCGCCGTCGGCGGCGCGGTGGGCGCGGGCGTCGGCGGAGTTGTCGGCGGCGTCAACGGCGTGCTCGGCATCGACAACAACAAGCGCAAGCGGAAGCGCAGCAACCACTGAGCCGCAAGCGCGGCGCGTGCCTTGCACGCGGGTGGTTTCTTTTTTGATAGAAACGAAACCTGTCATTGCCGGGCTTGACCCGGCAATCCATCTTTTTGATTCTTCTTTTTAGATGGATGCGCGGGTCAAGCCCGCGCATGACGATTCCACCAGACCAGATACAATCACGTTTTGAGCCGGTAACCGGTGTGGAAGATCCACCACACCGCGATCAGGCACAGCGCGAGAAACGCCAGCGTCATGCCGAGGCTGATGCCGACGCTGACGTCGGCGATCTCGAAAAAGCTCCAGCGGAAACCGCTGACGAGATAGACCACCGGATTGAACAACGTCACCTTCTGCCAGAACGGCGGCAGCATGTGGATGGAATAGAAGCTGCCGCCGAGGAATGTCAGCGGCGTGATGATCAGCAGCGGGACCACCTGCAGCTTCTCGAAGCCATCGGCCCAGATGCCGATGATGAAGCCGAACAGGCTAAATGTCACCGCAGTCAGCACCAGGAACATCACCATCACGACCGGATGCGCGATCTTGAGCGGCACGAACAGCCCGGCCGTGGCCAGGATGATGAGGCCGAGGATGATCGACTTGGTGGCGGCGGCGCCGACATAGCCGACCACCGCCTCGAACGACGACACCGGCGCCGACAAGAGTTCGTAGATGGTGCCGGTGAATTTCGGAAAATAGATGCCGAACGAGGCGTTGGCGATGCTCTGCGTCAGCAGCGACAGCATGATGAGGCCGGGCACGATGAAGGTGCCGTAGCCGATGCCGTCGATCTCGGTAATGCGCGAGCCGATCGCCGCGCCGAACACCACGAAATACAGCGAGGTGGAGATCACCGGCGAGACCACGCTTTGCAGCAGCGTGCGGAAGGTGCGCGCCATTTCGTATTTGTAGATCGCGAGGATGGCGTGGAAATTCATGTTACTGATGCACCAGGCTAACGAAGATGTCTTCCAGCGAGCTTTGGGTGGTGTTGAGGTCGTTGAAGCGCACGCCGGCGGCGCCGAGGTCGTTGAGCAGGCCGGTGATGCCGGTGCGCTCGCCCCGCGTGTCGTAGGTGTAGATCAATTCCTTGCCGTCGGCTGCCAGTTCCAGGTGGTGTGCGGCAAGCGCAGGCGGAAGGACCGCGAGCCTGTCCTGCAAATGCAGCTTGAGCTGCTTGCGGCCGAGCTTGCGCATCAGCTTGGCCTTTTCTTCCACCAGCACGATCTCGCCCTTGTTGATGACGCCGACGCGGTCGGCCATCTCCTCGGCTTCCTCGATGTAGTGGGTGGTGAGGATGATGGTGACGCCGACTTCGCGGAGGCGGCGCACCACCTCCCACATCGACTTGCGCAGTTCGACGTCGACGCCCGCCGTCGGCTCGTCGAGGAACAGGATCGGCGGCTCGTGCGCCAGCGCCTTGGCGATCATCACCCGGCGTTTCATGCCGCCGGACAGTGTGATGATCTGGCTGTTACGCTTGTCCCATAGCGACAGGTCCTTCAGCACCTTCTCGATATGCGCCGGGTTCTTCGCCTTGCCGAACAGGCCGCGACTGAACGCGGCGGTTGACCACGGCGATTCCCAGGCATCGGTGTGCAGTTCCTGCGGAACCAGCCCGATCATCGCCCGCGCGGCGCGATAGTCCTTGACGTTGTCATGGCCGCCGACGGTCACCGTTCCGGTGGTCGCGTTGACGAGGCCGCAGATGATACCGATCAGGGTGGTCTTGCCGGCGCCGTTGGGGCCGAGCAGCGCGAAGATCTCGCCCTTGCGGATGTCGAGATCGATCGTCTTCAGCGCCGTGAAGCCGGAGGCGTAGGTCTTCGAGACGTTCTTGACGGAGATGATGGACATGGCGGGATCTGTTGGGCACGGATCTGTTCGGGCGGGAGTATGACATAGGCGTCCCGGCCCGCCCGTGCAACGCATGGCGCCTATTCGGCGGCGTGGGCCCGTGTCGGAAATTCGATGACTGCAACCATGTAGTTCTTGATATCGTCGGCGACCGCCGGGTCTTTCTTCAACTCGGTCAGGGTGCGGGCGGTGGGCAACGGTCGTCCCTCCCTGATGAAGTCCTCGAGATAAAGCTCCAGCGCTTCCGGTGCGTTGCGCAGCGCCTCATCGAGATCGTCACCGGCGGAAAAACAGCCGGGAAGGTCGGGAAACCAGACGCCTACGGCGTGGTCCGATCCTGCATCCTCGACGATGGCGATGTAGTGAGCCATGGCAGCCCTCAGTCAGGTTTCCAGCCTGCGCCCTTATAAATGGCACGGACAAGGCCTTTTCCCAAGTCCTTCTTGGGGTGAGGAATCACCACGGTTTCTCCATGTTCGGGGCTTTTGAAGACGTGATGTGAGCCGGTGACGCGCTCCAGAGACCAGCCTTCCTTTTGCAGGCGGCGAATGATGTCGCGGCTGTTGGTCAGCATTCCGTGTCCCCCGTTCAAATCATACGAGGGAAAATGAAGGTTAAATAGCTATCGCCAAAAACGGCCTACGCCCGCGTCACGAAGCTATCGACCACCTTCTTCTCGCCGGCCTTGTCGAAGGCGATGGTGAGTTTGTTGCCATCCACCTTGGCAACGCGGCCGTAGCCGAATTTCTGGTGGAACACGCGGTTGCCGATGTCGAATTCCGAATTGGCGCCGGTGGATTTGGCGATCAGTTCGCCTTCGATCACCGTCGCCTTGCGATTGAACCCGCCGCGGCCGCCGGCGTCGTAGCGCGCGCCGGTCTCGTCGAACCGGTTGCCGCCGCGGGCGCGATTGGTCTGCGCGCGCTGCCAGCCCGGCGTGGTGTAGCTCGATCCGAACGTCTCGATATTATCGAAGCGCGACGCGCCGTAGCCGCCCGCGCCGCCCCAGCCGGAGCCGCCTTTCGACTCGGTGATCTCGACATCGTCCGGCGGCAGTTCGTCGAGGAAGCGCGACGGGATGGTGGTGGACCACGAGCCGTGGATGCGGCGGTTGGTGGCGAAATAGAGCTTGGCGCGCTTGCGGGCGCGGGTGATGCCGACATGGGCGAGGCGGCGTTCCTCCTCGAGGCCGGCGCGGCCCTGTTCGTCGAGGGCGCGCTGGTGCGGGAACAGGCCTTCTTCCCAGCCCGGCAGGAACACGGTGTCGAATTCGAGGCCCTTGGCCGAATGCAGCGTCATCAGCGACACCGCGTCGTCATTGGCGCCGCCGTCGCGGTCCATCACCAGCGAGATGTGTTCGAGGAAGCCCTGCAGGTTCTCGAACTCCTCCATGGAGCGGACAAGCTCCTTCAGGTTCTCGAGGCGCCCGGCGGCGTCGGCCGAGCGGTCCTTCTGCCACATCTCGGTGTAGCCGGACTCATCGAGCACGATCTCGGCCAGTTGGGTGTGCGGAACGAGGTCGCGCTGCGCGCGCCAGCGGTCGAAATTGGCGATGACGTCGCGCAGGCTGCTGCGCGCCTTCGGCTTCAGTTCGTCGGTCTCGATCACCTGGCGCGCCGCCTCGGTCAGCGGAACGCGGCGCTTGCGGCCGATGTCGTGCAGCATCTGCACCGAGGCATCGCCGAGGCCGCGCTTGGGCACGTTGACGATGCGCTCGAAGGCGAGGTCGTCGGCGGGCGAGTTGATGACGCGCAGATAGGCGAGCGCATCGCGGATTTCGGCGCGTTCGTAGAAACGGGGACCGCCGATCACGCGGTAGTTCAGGCCCAGCGTGACGAAGCGGTCTTCGAACTCGCGCATCTGGAACGAGGCGCGCACCAGGATGGCGATCTCGTTGAGGGCGTGGCCCTGACGCTGCAACTGTTCGATCTCCTCGCCGATGGCGCGGGCTTCCTCCTCGGAATCCCACGCGCCGGTGACGGTGACCTTCTCGCCGTCGACGTCCTCGGTGCGCAGCGTCTTGCCGAGACGGCCCTCATTGCGTGCGATCAGATGCGAGGCGGCGGCGAGGATGTGGCCGGTGGAGCGGTAGTTGCGTTCGAGACGGATCACCTTCGCGCCGGGAAAGTCGTGTTCGAAGCGCAGGATGTTGTCGACCTCCGCGCCGCGCCAGCCATAGAGCGACTGGTCGTCGTCTCCGACGCAGCAGATGTTCTTGGGCGGGGCGAGGGAGGCAACTTTCCCTCGGTCGTCATCACCGGGCCGATG